>JAFEFM010000528.1 GCA_018240585.1 Pseudomonadota bacterium | reverse complement strand
CGGCCTACATCCCGAGCGCCGAGCACTTCCGTCTCAAGCGCGCGCTGCAGGATTTCAAGGGTGGCCACCTCGTCATGAGCCTGCCGCCGCCGCCGCATCGCTGCCCGCCCAGCCCCTACGAGCGCGCCTGCCTGATCGCGTCGATGTTCCGCAACAAGAAGATCCCCGGCAAGATCACCATCCTCGACCACAAGGACGGCGTGCGCCCGATCGGCCCCGGCTTCAAGGCGGCCTTCGATGAGCTGTACAAGGACATCATCACCTACGTGCCGAATGCGCGGGTCGAGGAGGTCGACCCGTTCAGGAAGCACATCCGCACCGAAGCGGGAGATTTCGATTTCGACCACGCCATCCTGATGGCGCCGCACCAGGCCGGCGACCTCGCCTGGAAAGCCGGTGTCGTGACGCCGCCCGGCCAGGGCAAGCCCGGTGCCGGCTGGGCCGACGTCGATCCGCTGTTCCTGCACCACCGCCAGGACAAGGACGTGTTCGTGATCGGCGATGCGGTCGGCTTCGTGTCCGAGCAGTTCGCCTTCTATCCCAAGGCCGGCCACGTCGCCAACCGCCATGCGCGCATCGTCGCCTACTACATCGCCGAGCGCGAGGCCGGGCGCGAGCCTGCCTACCGGCTGCCCGACAACCTGTGCTTCATGATGGTCGACAGCAGTCCGCAGGTCGGCATCTCGGTGCAGTTCGACTACAAGGTCAATGACAAGGGCGTCATCGAGCAGACCCAGATCGACTACAACGAGCGCAAGGCCGAGACCGTGATCCAGGACTTCAACTGGGCACGCTCCAGCTACGAGGACATGTTCGCGTGACCTCGATCGCCTCGCTTCGCGCCGCGCTGCTCGCAGCCGCGCTGGCGGCGGTCGTTTCCCCAGCCGCCGCAGCCGGCCTCGAAACCTCTCCGAGGCTGCCACCCGCCCCGCCCGCGCTGCAGCAGGCGTTGGACGCGGCGCGCGGCCGGGCGGTGATCGTCAATTTCTGGGCGAGCTGGTGCGAGCCCTGCCGCAAGGAAATGCCGGCGCTGGTCGAGCTCGACGAGAGCGAGCCCGGCCTGGCGCTGATCACCGTCGCGGTGGCCGACCGCGCTGCCGACACCCGGCGCTTCCTCGCCGACTACCTGATGGAGCACACCGTCGTCGTCGCCGACCCCGACCAGGGCATCGCGCGTGCGTGGAACGCCCGCATGATCCCCACCACCTATGTGCTGGACGCCGGCCACCAGGCGCGCTACCGCGTGATCGGCGAGGCCGACTGGCGCGACCCCGCCATCCAGGCGCGGGTGCGCGCCCTCGCCGGCAAAGAATCGAAAGGACAAGCAGAATGAACCGTCGCAATTTCCTCAAGACTTCCGCAATCGCCGCCGCCATCGCCATGCCTGCCGTCGGCCGCGCCGCTCAGCTCGCGGCGCCGGCCGCCGCGGCGATGTCCCACCCGCCTTTCGCGCCCACGCCCGAGTCCGGCTGGCGTCGCTTCGAAGTCACCACCCGCATCGAACCGAGCCCCGCCGACGGCGTGATCCGCGTCTGGGTGCCGCTGCCGTCGATGGACGATGCGGCCTGGCAGCGGCCGATGGGCAACCTGTGGCAGGGCAACGCGGCAGTGATGCGCGTCGTGGGCGACGCCGCCTCCGGCGCGCAGATGCTGTACGCCGAATGGGGCGCCAGCACCGGCGAGCCGGTGCTCGAGGTCGTCAGCCGCTTCGCCACCCGCGACCGCGCCATCGACTTCAGCAAGCCGGCTGCACGTCCGATCACGCTGTCGGCGGCAGAGCGCAAGCACTACACCCGCGCCACCGCGCTGCTGCCCACCGACGGCATCGTGCGCAGCACCGCGCGCGACATCGTCCGCGGCGCGAAAACTGACGAGGACAAGGCGCGCGCGATCTACGAATGGGTGGTGGACAACACTTTCCGCGAGCCGAGCACCCGTGGCTGTGGCCTCGGCGACATCCGGAGCATGCTGGAGACCGGCAACCTGTCGGGCAAGTGCGCCGACCTCAGCGCGCTGTACGTCGGCCTGTGCCGCGCCGCCGGCCTGCCCGCGCGCGACGTGTATGGCATTCGCGTGGCCGACTCGCGCTTCGGCTACAAGAGCCTGGGCAAGAGCGGCAACATCTCCAAGGCCCAGCACTGCCGCGCCGAGGTCTTCCTGGAACGCTACGGCTGGGTGCCGGTCGACCCCGCCGACGTGCGCAAGGTGGTGCTCGAGGAGCCTCCCGGCCAGCTCGCGCTGGACGACCCGAAAGTGCTGGCGGTGCGCCAGCGCCTGTTCGGCGCCTGGGAGATGAACTGGCTCGCCTACAACGACGCCCATGATCTGCGCCTGCCGGGCAGCAGCGGCCCCGCCGTGCCCTTCCTGATGTACCCGCAGGCCGAAAGCGCCGCCGGCCGCTTCGACAGCCTGGATGCGGACGCCTTCCGCTACACGCTCGCGTCGAAGGAAATCGCCTGACAGCCGCGGCTGGGGCGGAGCGCCTGCCGCCCGCCCCTCAAGCCGCGTCGCCGACGGCCCAGTTCGCCAGCAACAGACCGTCCACCCGTTCGAACTCGCGCGTATCGTCCGACACGAGCGTCAAGCCTTCGCTGCGTGCGTGAGCCGCAATGGGCAGCTCATTCACGCCAATGGGAGTGCCGTGCTTCTCGAGTGCCGTCCGGATCGCGTCGTAGTGCTGGGCCGCTTTCGATCCGTAGGCCAGAACCTCGAGGCGGCTGCAGAAGTCCGGGCGGCGACGAAGGTCAGGTACTCGGCCGCCGAGGAGCGGACGAGGCTGATATCGGTCTTTCTGCTGGCGCCTTTGCTCATGGTCCGACACCACCCAGTTCGCTCTCGATCTGCTCAATGCTGGGCAGGCTGCTTTCCAAGGCCGCAGGCAAGGAGGCGACGAGCTGGTATTCCGCCACGCCAATAGGCTGCGCGGTGTCACGCAAGGCGTATTCGGCGACGACCTTGTTTTTGTTCTTGCAGAGCAAGAGCCCTATGGTGGGGTTGTCCTGCTCGGCCTTGACTTGCAAGTCCACCGCCGTCAGGTAAAAACCCAGTTGCCCCAAATGCTCAGGCTTGAACTTGTCCGCCTTGAGCTCCACCACTACATAGCAGCGCAGCTTGAGGTGGTAAAAAAGCAAGTCAATAAAGAAGTCGTCGCCGCCGACTTCCAGATGCACCTGCCGCCCCACAAAGGCGAAGCCCGCCCCCAATTCCAACAAGAACTGCGTGATGTGCTTGACCAGCGCCGATTCGATGCCTCTTTGCCCACATCCAGAAAATCGAACAGATACGGGTCTTTGAGTGAATGCCTGGCCAGATCGCTGCCCGGCGCTGGCAAGCGTGCGTTGAAGTTGGTCACTGCTTGCCCGGTACGCTCCAGCAAACCGGTTTCGATGTGGATATTCAGCACGTTGCGTGACCACCCATGCTCAATGGCCGCTTGCGCGTAGGCAAGGCGCTGTGCGGATTGCTTCAACCGGGTGAGCAGTACGAGGTTGTGCCCCCAAGGCAATTGTCCAACAGCCTGTTGGACGACTTCGGCGTCGGGCCACGCCTCGGCAAAGGCACGCATGTACATCAGGTTGGCGCGCGAAAAGCCCTTCATCTCCGGGAAGGCCGTGCGCAAGTCATGGGCGAGCCGTTCGATCACCTTGGCTCCCCAGCCTTGTTCAGCCTGCCGCGCCAGAATATCGCGCCCGATCTGCCAGTACAGCAGCACCAGTTCGCGATTCACCGCCAGCGCCGCGCGCGGGCAGGTTCTTGCGGTCGATTCCGCGGTAGATCGAATCCCGCGTGAAGCCCAGATGCTCGGCGATCTGGTCCACGGACACCCACGGTTCAGCGGTCATGACAGCACTCCGACAGCGGGGGTCGGGTTGCACAGAGTTGGCCTTAATCGTAAGCGCTGCAATTTATCAGGTTGAAGGGCACCAGACGACAGAAAATGCTGAAAGCATCATCGTTTCGTGGTTTCTTGATCGTTCAGCGCGTGCATGGTGGCGTCGTCAATCAACCTGGAGCCAGCGTAGCAACCCATCCCACCGCCCTTCACACCGACATCCAGCGCTTGCCGATGATCTTCTGCAAGAGAGGGCCAGTGGCTGGCCGCCATACTCAGTTCGCGGGGCGATCTGACGCCCGGCACCGCGCGTGGCGAGGGGGTTTCTGGCAAGAGGAAGGGCTTGGAGACTCTCCGAGTCCTTAAGTATGGTCAGTACAGGAACGGAATCAGCTTCCGCACCCGCTCCCGGTACGCCGCGTAATCCGGAAAGCGCGCCATCAGCCACGCTTCCTCCTTGCGCGACTTGATGTCGAAGAACACGAACAGCAGCGCCGCATAGCCCAGCGTCAGCCAGCCCTGCACGAACAGCGCCCAGCCGAAGGCGAGCAGCAGCACGCCGAAATAGATCGGGTGGCGCACCAGGCGGTACAGGCCGCCGGTGACGAGCGTGGCATCGTCCTTCGGATGCGGCAACGGTGTCAGGTTGGTGCCCAGATGCAGCGCCGCGGCGCCGCACAGGACCGTACCAAGTACGAGCAGAGCCACGCCGGCGGCGCTGGTGATGCCGGAGGCGGTCGCCGGCCAGGGCGGCAGGCCGACGGCGGTGTGCGGACCGAAGGCGATGAGGGCGAAGAGCAGGCCTTGCGCGACGACGTACCACTCGCCGCGTCGGCCCTTCCACCACGGCGGGCGGCCTGGGAATTCATTCATGGCTTGATGGCCGGCCACGATGTCGCTTCGATGGCCGAATCTCCTCCGACAGGATGGGCGCCTGAGTCAGGCATTGCGGCCAGCTCGAGACCCGGGGCAGAAGAATGGCGCTGCGGGCGCATCCGCAAGCCATGCCGGCGGTGCGATCTGCGCATGACTGATTGCCGGCGGCCGCGTTGATGCGCCTCAAAACGACGCCTTGGCGATCGTGATCCTGTGCGCCAGGCGCACGGGACGGCTTCGACTTCATTGCGGGCGAACGCCGCTCTTCCTACATTCCGTTGTGTGTCAGGTGGTTGTCCGATCCCTGCGGCACCGGCGGTGGCAGCAGCCCCGAGCCGGATGCCCGCAAGGTTCGGGCCGACAGCCCCGCAACGATGTTCACATCAATAAACGGATTACGGAGACAGTGATGACCAGTTCCATTAAACACGAGCCGCAGGGCTTGCACCAGACGAAGAAGGCCACCCTCAGTGGCTGGATCGGCTCGGTGCTCGAATACTACGATTTCTTCATCTACGCTACCGCTGCGTCGCTGATCTTTCCGCAGCTCTTCTTTCCCTCGGGCAACCCCACCGTCGCAATCGTCGCCTCGCTTGCGACCTATGGCGTCGGCTACATTGCCCGGCCGATCGGTGCCATCTTCCTCGGCCACTGGGGCGACACCCATGGCCGCAAGCAGGTGCTGCTGATCTGCATGTTCCTGATGGGCATCTCGACGATGGGTGTGGGCTTGCTGCCGACCTACGAGCAGGCCGGCCTCCTTGCCCCGGCCCTGCTGGTGGTGCTGCGCCTGATGCAGGGCTTCGCCGTCGCAGGCGAAATCTCCGGCGCCAGCTCGATGATTCTGGAGCATGCCCCGTTCGGCAAGCGTGGCTATTACGCCAGCTTCACGCTTCAGGGCGTGCAGGCCGGACAGGTGCTCGCCGCTGCGGTGTTCCTGCCGCTCGCACACTTCCTGCCGGCGGACGACTTCAACTCCTGGGGCTGGCGCGTTCCCTTCCTGCTGAGCTTCGTGGTCATCATCGTGGGCTTCATCATCCGCAAGGAGGTTCATGAGACGCCGGCGTTCGCCGAAGAGCAAGACCACCAAGAAGTCCCGAGCTCGCCGGTCGTGCTTGCGGTGAAGCACCACTGGGCGGACATGCTGCGCGTCGTCGGCATGGCCCTGATGAACGTGATCCCGGTGATCACCACGGTCTTCGGTGCGGCCTACGCGGTGCAGGCCGGCTACGGCATCGGCTTCGACAAGGATGTCTACCTGTGGATCCCGGTGCTCGGCAACATCCTCGCCGTGATCGCCATCCCCTACGTCGGCAAGCTGTCCGACAGGATCGGCCGCCGCCCGCCGATGATCATCGGCTCGCTCGGTGCCGGGCTGCTGTCCTTCGCCTATCTCTACGCGATCAGCATCCACAGCGTGCCGCTCGCGATCCTGTTCTCGCTGCTGATGTGGGGCCTGATCTACCAGGGCTACAACGCGGTGTATCCGAGCTTCTATCCGGAGCTGTTCCCGACCCGCACCCGCGTCTCGGCGATGGCCATCTCGCAGAACGTCGGTACCGCGATCACCGCCATGCTGCCGGCGCTGTTCGCCGCCGTGGCGCCCCCGGGATCGGGCAACATCCCGCTGATCATCGGCTCGATCGCTTTCGGCATCACGATCATCGCCGCGTTCGCCTGCTGGAGCGCCCGTGAGACCTACCGCATCCACATGCACGATCTCGGCAATCCCGACGCCATCCCGGACGACGGCCCGCAGCCGCCTCTCGATCGGCTGAGCGCGGCGGCCTGACCGGAGCACGCCGACGGAAGCACAGATGCACGTGCCCCCCGTGAGCCCGGACCCCGGGCTCACGGGGGGCCGCCGCGCGAAGTGCGGCCCACCTGGAAGGACGGCGCCGATGCCGGCCCAGCGGCCGACCATCGGCGCCGTCGTGTCGTTCGCCGTCGGCCATGCGCGGGCCGGCGCGATGACTGCGGTCCCTGCCCGGGCTGAGGTACTCTGCAGCTTTCGTGCGGAGTCGCCCATGCTCGAGCGCCTATTCCAGTTGCAGGCCAACGGCACCACGGTCAGGACGGAGATCGTGGCCGGCCTGACGACTTTCCTGACGATGGCCTACATCGTCTTCGTCAATCCCGATGTGCTGGCGGCGGCGGGCATGCCGCGCGATGCGGTGTTCGTCGCCACCTGCCTGGCGGCGGCGCTCGGCACCGCGATCATGGGGCTGTATGCCAACTACCCGGTGGCGATGGCGCCGGCGATGGGGCTGAACGCCTACTTCGCCTTCACCGTGGTGCAGGGCATGGGCTACACGTGGCAGACGGCGCTGGGCGCGGTGTTCATCTCGGGCTGCCTGTTCGTGTTGCTGAGCCTGTTCAAGGTGCGCGAGTGGATCGTCAACGCGATCCCGACGTCCCTGAAGTATTCGATTTCCGCCGGCATCGGCCTGTTCCTCGCCATCATCGGGCTGAAGAATGCCGGGCTGGTGGTGGCGCATCCGGCGACGCTGCTGACCCTGGGCAACATCCATGCGCCGGGGCCGCTGCTGGCAGCAGCCGGCTTCGTGCTGATCGCGGCGCTGGAATACCGCAAGGTACCGGGCGCGATCATCATCGCCATCCTGGCGGTGACCGGAACGTCCGTGGTGCTGGGGCTGACCGAGTTCAGGGGCGTCATGGCGCCGCCGCCGTCGCTGGCGCCGACCTTCCTGCAGCTCGACGTGGCGGGTGCGGTGCATGCGGGGCTGCTGTCGGTCGTGCTGACCTTCTTCATGGTCGAATTGTTCGACGCCTCGGGCACCCTGATCGGCGTCTGCCACCGCGCCGGCCTGCTCGATGCGTCCGGCCGCCTGCCGCGCCTGAAGAAGGCGCTGCTGGCGGATTCGGTGGCCATCGTCGCCGGCGCCGGGCTGGGTACCTCGTCGACCACCGCATATGTCGAATCGGCCGCGGGCACCGCAGCGGGCGGGCGCACCGGGCTCACCGCGGTGGTCGTCGCGCTGCTGTTCCTCGGCTGCATCGTGTTCGCGCCGCTGGCCGCCACCGTGCCGGCCTTCGCCACCGCGCCGGCGCTGTGCTATGTCGCCATCCTGATGTCGCGCGGCCTGGCCGAGATCGACTGGGACGACCTCACCGAAGCGACGCCGGCGGTGGTGACGGCCATCACCATCCCGTTCACCTTCTCGATCGCGCATGGCATCGCCTTCGGCTTCATCTCCTACGTGGCGATCAAGCTGCTGGCCGGGCGCATGCGCGATGTGTCCGCGACCGTCGCGCTGATCGCGATCGCCTTCGTGGCGAAGTTCGCGCTGCTCTGATTCCGTCCGCTGTCCCCGTTGCGTCCGCCCCGGGTCGGTGCATGCCGCCTGCAGAGACATGCCGATTCGGTGCGCGCTCGCCAGCGGTTTCTTGGCGGGATAGGCTAACCATCTGAAAAATATGAATAAGTAAGACTGGCACGCAGTCTGCTGTCTGCTTGCCAGAGCCGCCGGCTGCCCGCGCCCGGCGCTGAGCCGGACCGGGCTGCAGGCTCGAGCAGCACAAGCCGGACCTGCCGATGAACATTGCGCCGCGGCAAGATACATGAATGTTCACGTGAAAAATCCGTTGACGTGTGACGAAAGTGGATCTAATCTCTCCATCAACAAGGCAAATCGATCCACGCTGAACAGGCGCGGAACCAACAAGAGACGAGGACGCGGCGATGGGCGTGTTTGTGGCAGAGCTGGAGCGGGGCGGTAGCGGCCCGCGCGTGGCGATCAAGGACACGATCGACGTTGCCGGCGTGCCTACCCGGGCCGGCAGTCGCGCCCTCGACGATGCCGCGCCGGCCGCGGCCAACGCGGTGGTGGTCGAGCGCCTGCTTGCCGCCGGCTACCGCCTCGTCGGCAAGGCCAACATGCACGAGCTGGCCTTCGGCACCACCGGCCTCAACGCCTGGACCGGCACGCCGCTCAACGTGCGCTTTCCCGATTTCGTTCCGGGTGGCTCGTCGAGCGGATCGGCGGTGGCGGTGGCCGCGGGCCTGGCCGACGTTGCGCTCGGCACCGACACCGGCGGTTCGGTGCGCATCCCCGCGGCCTGCTGCGGCCTGTTCGGCCTCAAGCCGACTTTCGGCCGCGTCAGCCGCGACGGCGTGATGCCGGCGCACACCAGCCTGGACTGCGTCGGCCCGTTCGCCGACGACATGGACGCCCTGATCGGCTGCATGCGTGCCATCGACCCGAGCTTCGGCGCACTGCCCGACACCGCGGGCGTGGCGATCGGCCTCGTCGAGGTCGTGGCCCGGGCCGAGATCCGCGCCGCGGTGGACGCTGCGATCGCCGCCAGCGGCCTCGCCACCGGTCGCGTCAGCCTGAGCGAATTCGTGCCCGCCTACGACGCCGGCCTGGTGGTGATCAACGCCGAAACCTGGGCGGCGTGCGGCGAACTGGTCGCGACCGGCCTCGTCGGCGAAGACGTCGCCCGGCGCCTGCTGGCCGCTTCGAAAACCACGGCGGCCGACGTGCAGGCCGCCGAGCAGGTGCGCGCCGCCTTCACCGCGCAGGTCGATGCGGCGCTGCGCGATTTCCCCATCCTCGCCCTGCCGACGATGGCCGATGCGCCGCCGCGCGTGGCCGAGGCCGCCGACACCAGCAAGCTGGTCGGCATGACCTCGCTGGTGCGGCCTTTCAACCTTTCCGGCCATCCGGCCATCGCCATCCCGCTGCCGGCTGGCGATTTTCCGATGAGCCTGCAGCTCGTGGCCGCCAAGGGCCAGGACGAGCTGCTTTGTGCGGTGGCGCGGCAGATCGCCGGCCGTCTGAACCAACACTAACCGAAACCCGGAGGCGTCAATGCTGGCAAGCCTGAAGGAACCCACCCATCGCGTCGCTGCGGCCGCTGCGCCGTCCGCGGGCGACATGGACGAACTGCTGCGCGACATCCGCGCGCGGCGCAAGGAATTCGAGGCGCAGCGCTTCATCTCGCAGGACATCATCCAGCGCTTCAAGAAGGTCGGCGTGTATCGCGCGCTGGTGGCGAAGCGCTTCGGTGGCGACGAGAAGTCGCCCGCCGAGTTCTGCGAGCTGATCGAGACCATCTCCCGCGCCGACGGCTCTGCCGGCTGGGTGGCGAGCTTCGGCATCGGTGGCGTGTATCTGGCCGCGTTGCCGCTGGCCACGCTGGACAAGCTGTACGCCAATGGGCCGGACGTGGTGTTCGCCGGCGGCATCTTTCCGCCGCAGCCGGCCGAGCTGGTCGAGGGCGGCTACAAGGTCAACGGCCGCTGGAGCTGGGGCAGCGGCAGCATGGGCGCCGAAGTGGTCGGTGCCGGCATCCTGCCGAAGAACGCCGACGGCTCCGGCCTGCCGCGCATGGCGGTGATGCCGCGCGACCAAGTCCAGATCGCGCCCAACTGGGACGTCATGGGCCTGCTCGGCACCGGCAGCCACGACATCGTGGTGAAGGACGTGGTCGTGCCGGAGGAATGGACTTTCGTGCGCGGCGGCGCCTCCTCGCTCGACACCCCGCTGTACCGCTACCCGACGCTGTCCTTCGCCGCGCAGGTGCTCACCGTGGTCGGCCTGGGCATCGCCCGCGCCGCGATCGACGAGGTCATCGGCATGGCGGTCGGCCGCGCCTCGGTGACCGGCGCTCCCAACCTCGGCGAGCGGGTCTACGTGCAGCTCGAGATGGCCAAGATCGAGGCCGAACTGCGCGCCGCGCGCGCCTGGTTCTACGAGGCCATCGACGACGTGTGGCAGGTGCTGCTCGCCGGCGGCAAGCCGAGCGACCAGCAGGTCAGCATGCTGCGGCTGTCGACCACCCACGCCTCGCGCGTCGCCGCCGATGTCACGCGCCGCGCGCAGATGGTGTCGGGCGGCTCCGGCGTCTATGAATCCTGCCCGTTGGCGGCGCAGGTGCGCGACGTGCAGATGATCACCCAGCACGCCTTCATGGGCGACATCACCTACCAGAACGCCGGCGCAATGATGTTCGGCCTCAAGCCCCTGCCGGGCTATCTGTGACCCCCGGTCCAACCCGATTCAACCCGAATCGACCACTCACACGGAGCGAGATATGAGCGACAAGACCCCCCTGCGCGTGCTGTTCTGCATGGGCGTGAACCAGAACTTCATGGACGGCACGCCGGACGAAATGAAGGACGTGTGGGCGGCCTTCGTGGCCATGATGCAGGGCATCGCCCGCCTGCCCGGCGTGCGCGTGCTCGGCAACATGGATGACGACCGCATCATGGTCGGTCCGTCGGTGGCCTTCCCGTGGACCACCTACGTGCTGGCCGACGTGCCCGACTACGACACCGTCACCGCAGCCTGCAACCTGTTCCGCGTCACCCCGGTCGGCGATGGCACCTACAAACTGTGGAAGTACATGCGCGTCGAGGCCCGCATCGGCCGCGAGCTGGTGATTCCCGACTGATCCGGCACACGCACAGGAAAGCCCGGCCATGTCCGACAGCAAGAAGCTCCGCCGCCTCGAGGCCCGTCTCGCCCGCTTCGAGGCCGAGCACGCGATCCGCGCCTGCATGAACCGCTACATGGTGCTGTGCGACGCCCTCGATGCGAGCACGCCGCTGGACGAGCTGGCCGGCCTGTTCACCAAGGACGCGATCTGGGAAGGCGTGGGCGAGAAGTACAAGGGCACTTTCGGCCGTCTCGCCGGCCGCGCGGCGATCCGCGACATGCTCGGCAAGTACATGACCGAGCCGGCGCACTTCGCGCTCAACGTGCACTTCCTGACGTCGGAGCTGATCGAGCTGCAGGGTGACGATGCGGCACGCGGAAGCTGGGTGATGCTGCAGACCTCCACCTTCGCCAGCGGCCCCTCGCACCTGAACGCCGCGCGCCTCACGGTGGATTTCGAGCGCGGCAAGGGTGTGTGGCGGATGTCCCACTTCCGCACCGAGAACCTGTTCAGCCGCCCGATCGACGCCTGGAACCAGCCCGAAGCGCTGCCGGTGCCGCGCTGAACCAACGATTTTCACGATCCGGGCCCGTCCCGGGTCCAAGCAAGAGGAAAGATCATGACCAACAAGACCGACGCGCAGCAGGCACTCACCCTGGGTGACCGGGTCCAGGCCGACCGCGTTCATACCTCGCTGTACACCGACCCCGCCATCTTCGAGCAGGAGATGGACAAGGTCTTCTCCAGCACCTGGGTGTGGGTGGCCCACGCCAGCGAGATCCCCGAGGCCGGCAGCTACAAGAACACCTACATCGGCGTGCAACCGGTGATCGTGGTGCGCGACCGCAAGCAGAAGGTGCATGTGCTGCTCAACCGTTGCCGCCACCGCGCCGCGACCGTGTGCGAAGGCAAGAAGGGCAAGACCAACAGCTTCGTCTGCCCCTACCACGGCTGGAGCTATTCGCTGGACGGCGCGCTGCGTGGCGTGCCGCATCCCGAGAGCTATGCCGACCAGCTCGAGAAGGGCGAGCTCGGCCTGGTGAGCCTGCGTGTCGAGGAATACGCCGGCATGATCTTCGCGACGATGAAGAACGACATCGAGCCGCTGGTCGACTACCTCGGCCCGGCGAAGAAGTGGATGGGCCTGTTCATGAAGCAGGGCGCCGGCTACCCGATCAAGGTGGCGGGCGAGCACCGCTTCCGCTTCCCCGGCAACTGGAAGATCCAGCTCGAGAACACCACCGACGCCTACCACTTCCCGCTGGTGCACAAGTCCTTCCTCAGCTCGGTCGACAAGCAGACCGAGGAGATGCTCGACTTCGTCGGCGGATCCGGCTACGTGGAAGACCTGGGCAACGGCCACAGCGTGATGGTGATGATCCCGCAACTGATCGACCTCGAGGAAAACCTCGACGCGCCGATTCCCGCGCGCTTCGCCGAGCTGGCCGAGCAGTTGCGCGCCGAAGGCCATGCCGACCAGGAAGTGCGCCGCATCGTGCGCGCGGTGGGCGGTTCCGGCTTCAACCTCAACATCTTCCCCAACATCGCCTGCTCGATGGCCTTCTTCCGCGTGCTGCAGCCGATCTCGGTGAACGAGACCGAGATCCACCACGCAGTGATCACGATGGACGGCGGCCCGCAAGCGGCCAACCAGGCTCGCCTGCGCCTGCACGAGCACTTCCAGGGGCCGATGGGCTTCGGCACGCCGGACGACTCCGAGGCCTGGGAGCGGGTGCAGAAGGGCGCCGGCGCGGGCAAGGACCTGTGGATCATGCTGAACCGCGGCCTGGCGGGCGAGAAGCCGACGCCGGACGGGCGGGCGAGCGACGTGAGTGCCGAGACCGGCATGCGCGCCGCCTACCAGCAGTGGAAAAAACTGATGACCGCCTGACCCGGAGAACCGCACATGAATACCGAACTGATCACCCAGGTTGCCGCCTTCATCTGGCAGGAAGCCGACATGCTGGACCACGGCGAGTACGCGCAGTGGCTCGAATCCTGGACGCCCGACGGCCTCTACATCGTGCCGATCGATCCCGAGCAGACCGACTTCGCCAACACGCTGAACTACGCTTACGACAACGCCGAGATGCGCGAGAAGCGCGTCGCGCGGCTGGGCAGCGGCGAGTCGATCTCGACCTCGCCGGTGCCGCGCACGGTGCGCGACGTGTCGCGCTTCCGCGTGCTGTCCAACGACGGCACCCATGTCACCGTGCGCTGCGCGCAGAACCTGCGCGAGTTCCGCAAGGACGTGCTCAAGCACTACACCGCCGACGTCAGCTTCGAGCTGGTGCGCAGCGGCGGCAGCTTCCTGATCCGCCGCAAGGTGGTCCGCCTCATCAACTCCACCGATACGCTGCAGGGTATCGGCTACATCCTGTAAGGAGCCGCCCATGTCGCAGGTTGCCCTCGTTACGGGTGCGGCGCAGGGCCTCGGCAACATCATCGCCGGGCAACTGCACGCGGCAGGCTACAAGGTCGTCGTCACCGACTGCACCGGAGAACTGGCGCGCGAGGCGGCCGCCGGGCTCGACGCCAGCGGCGCCACCGCGCTGGGCCTCGAGCTCGATGTCACGCGCAAGGAAGACTTCGAGCAGGCGCTGGCCGCGGTGCTGAAGCAGTGGGGTGCGGTGCACGTTCTGGTGAACAATGCCGCCCTTACCAAGGCGACTCCGGTGATGCAGATCACCGCCGAGGAGTTCGACCAGGTGCTGGCGGTTAACCTGCGTGGCACGCTGTTCGGCTGCCAGGTGTTCGGCGCGCACATGGCGGCGGCCGGTTACGGCCGCATCGTCAACCTCGCGTCGCTCGCCGGGCAGAACGGCGGCACCGCGTCCGGGGCGCACTACGGCTCGTCGAAGGGCGCCATCCTCACCCTCAGCAAGATCTTCGCGCGCGAGCTGGCTCCGTCGAACGTGACGGTCAACGCCATCGCGCCGGGGCCGATGGAGCTGCCTTCGGTGCGCGCCCTGGTGCCGCCCGACCGGCTCGAGAAGCTGATCGAAGGCATTCCGGTGCGGCGTCTCGGCAACCCGAAGTTCGTCGCCGATCTGGTGGTGATGCTGGCTTCGCCCGATGCCGATTTCACCACCGGGGCGACCTGGGATGTCAACGGCGGCCTTTTCATGCGCTGAGTGGATAGCGCTTGCAGGGCGCTCGCAGCAGTCTAGGAACCGGTTCCCGCCGCGGCGGGAACAACAATGACCAGTAATGGGGCGCATCTCGAAGTCGTCCCGACAGAGAGCAGGTGATGTGATGTCCGAGGAAACGATCAAGGTCGTCGTGCGGCGACGCGAGGAGCAGGGGCACGGGGTGCTGGTGCTCGACCTGGCCAGCGCGGAAGGCGCGCCGCTGCCGCCGTTCGAGGCCGGCGCCCATGTGGACGTGCATCTGGGCGAGGGCCTGGTGCGTCAGTACTCGCTCGCCGGCAAACCGGGCGATCGCAGCGTCTACCGCCTCGGCATCCTGAAAGACCCGAAATCGCGCGGCGGCTCCGTCGCGGCGCACGAGCGCCTGCAGGAAGGCACCGAAATCCGCATCGGCGTGCCGCGCAACCATTTCCCGCTGGACATGGCGGCGCCGCACACGGTGCTGGTCGGTGGCGGCATCGGCATCACGCCGATGATCGCGATGGCGCATGCCTTGTCCGACGCGGGCAAATCCTTCGAGCTGCACTATTGCGGCCGCAGCCGCGCGTCCTGCGCCTTCCTCGACGAGCTCGCCAGCGGCGCCTTCGCCGACCGCGTGCATCCGCACTTCGACGATGGTGGCGACGAACAGCGGCTGAATCTCGGCGCGGTGCTGGGCAAGGCCGTATCGGGCGTGCATGTGTACGTGTGCGGTCCGTCGGGCTTCATGGACTGGGTCATCGCCGAGGCGCGCCGCCTCGGCCTCGCGGAGGCGCAGATCCACAAGGAATACTTCCAGGTCGAGACCGACTCCAGCGGCGCCGCGTTCGACGTCGTCGCGAAGAAGAGCGGCAAGACCGTGCGCGTCGAGGAGGGCAAGAGCATCGTCGAGGCGCTGGCCACGGTGGGCATCAAGGTGCAGGTGTCGTGCGAGCAGGGCGTGTGCGGCACCTGCCTGTGCAACGTGCTGGACGGCGTGCCCGACCACCGCGACATCTTCCTCACCGACGAGGAAAAGGCCGACAACGACCAGATGCTGCTGTGCTGTTCGCGCGCCAAGAGCGACACCCTGGTGCTGGACATCTGAATCCGGCCAAACCCATACAGAGAGAGGAGCCCATCATGGTCGACATCAACGCCTTTCGCGACGGCATGGCGATGCTCGCCAGCGCCGTCACCGTCGTCACCACCGGCGGTCCGCACGGGCAGGCCGGCTTCACCGCCACTGCGGTCAGCAGCGTCACCGACCAGCCACCCACCCTGCTGGTCTGCATGAACCGCGGGTCCTATGCCCATCCGATGTTCACCGGCAACGGCACGCTGTGCGTGAATGTGCTCGCCTCCGACCAGCAGTCCCTGTCGGGCCTGTTCGCCGACCGCAACGTGACCATGGACGAGCGCTTCGCCCGCGTCGGCTGGCAGCCGCTCGAGACCGGCAGTCCCGCGCTCGACGAAGCGCTCGTGAGCTTCGACTGCCGCATCGTGCATACCGCCGAGTTCGGCTCGCACAGCGTGTTCTTCTGCGAAGTCGAGTCCATCCGCCGCAGCGAGGCGAGCGACGGCCTGGTGTATTTCGCCCGCCGCTACCACGGCGTCGGCGACGCCGACGTCGTCACCGCCTGAGCCCGGGAGCAGCCCATGCCCAACCTGAACGTCTATCTCGTCGAAGGCTACAGCGCCGAGCAGAAGGCCGCCTTGCTGCAGCGCATGACGGACGCGGTGGTCACCAGCATCGCTGCGCCCAGGGAGTCGGTGCGCATCTTCCTGATCGAACTGCCCCGTGCGCACATCTGCGTCGGCGGCGTCACGCTGGAGCTTGCCGCGATGTCCGACCATCCGGGCGGCCCGACGGTGCATGTGTTCCTCATCGCCGGCCGCAGCAACGCGCAGAAGGAAGCGCTGATCGGCGGCCTGACGCGGGCGATCGACGATACGCTGGCGATTCCGGCGGACCCGGTGCGCATCATGATCTTCGACGTCGCCAATACCGATTTCGGCATGAAGGGCGTGACGGCGAAGTCGCTCGGCCGCTGACACCCGCCTGTGCGTGGCAGCACGAAAGCGGTGCCTGGAAACGTCGGCGGCACCGTTTTCGCACACGCTGCACCGGAGGAAGCTCGACTTTCCTGAAAAACGACTCGAAAGCAGAGGCTTGTCGTTCCACAGAAGCTGGCACGACAGATGCTTACAAGAAGCTGAGCGTTTTTCCTGCACGCACCGTACCGGGAACTTTCCGGACCGAAGCGTGCAGTGCATCACAGCGCATTCGATCAAAAATATGATCAATCACATGAATGCGCGAATTTATCAACGACGGATCGGGCTGGTCGTGCAGGCTGCCCTTCCTTCGTTCCGTGCAGTCTCTTTCCTTGCCAAAGGGGGCATCCCATGAAGCTCAAGCATCTCGCAGGTTCCTTGTTGATCGCCGCACTGTCGGTCGGTACCGCCTTCGCGCAGGTCAAGGTGGGCGTCATCTCGTCCGCCACCGGCCCGATCGCGATGGTCGGCATCCCGCAGAAGAACACCGTCGCCCTGCTGCCGAGCAAGGCCGGTGGACAGTCGATCGAATACATCTCGCTCGACGACGGCAGCGATCCGACGGCCTCGGTGGTCGCGGTGAAGAAGCTGATCTCCGAGAACAACGTGGATGCGATCATCGGGCCCTCGGGTTCGCCCAACGCCATGGGGGCGATCCAGTTCATCGCCGAAGCCGGCGTGCCGATGCTGGCGCCGGTGGGCACGGCGGCGGTGGTGCTGCCGATGGACGAGAAGAAGAAGTGGGTCTTCAAGACCACGCAGAACGACGGCCTGATCGCCTCCGCGCTGCTCGACCACATGGTGAAGAGCGGCGTGAAGACGGTCGGCTTCATCGGCACCGCCGACCCCTATGGCGAGAACTGGGACAAAGTCTTCTCCGAAGGGGCCGCGCAGAGGGGCATCAAGATCGTCGCCGACGAACGCTTCCAGCGCCAGGACACGTCCGTCACCGCGCAGGCGCTGAAGGTGATGGGCGCCCGGCCCGACGCCGTGCTGATCGCCGCGCCGGGCACGCCGGCGGTGCTGCCGCAGCTCGCGCTCGTCGATCGCGGCTACAAGGGCCAGTTCTACCAGACGCACGGCGCCGCGCTTCCCGACTTCCTCAAGCTCGGCGGCAAGAAGGTCGACGGCACCATCCTCGCCGCCAGCCTGATGCTGGTGCTCGACCAGGTGTCGGACTCGCATCCGTCCAAGACCATCGCCAGGAACTACGTCGGCGCCTACGAGAAGCTTTACGGCAGCGCGCCGGCGACTTTCGGCGGCAACGTGTACGACGCCGGCCTGCTGCTGCAGAAGGCGATTCCGCTCGCGCTGGCCAAGGGCAAGCCGGGCACGCCCGAGTTCCGCTCCGCCTTGCGCGACGCGCTCGAACAGACGAAGGACCTGCCGGCCACCCAGGGCGTGTACAACATGACGCCGGCCGACCACAGCGGCTTCGACGAGCGCGGCCGTGAGCTGATCAAGGTCGTCAATGGCAACTGGACCCTGCTGAAGTAAGCGAGCGAAAGCGCCCGGCCGGTTCGTGCCGGCCGGGCCGCAACGGGGCGAATCGATGGATCTGACGATAGCAATGATGCTGGCGCAGGACGGGCTGACCAACGGCGCGATTTACGCGCTGCTGGCGCTGGCGCTGGTGCTGGTGTTCGCGGTCACAAGGGTGATCTGCATCCAGCAGGGCGAGTTCGT
>JAFEFM010000527.1 GCA_018240585.1 Pseudomonadota bacterium | reverse complement strand
GTTCCGCAACCACGACCACGAGTTCGAACGCGCGCTGGAGAAGAAATCCGCCGAGCGCCGCATCCGCGTCGATGCGCGCTTCTTCGCCACCGCCGAAGGCTACGCGCTGAGCTTCACCGACGAGGACGGCATCACCGCCACCGCCAGCGTCGCCGCCGCACACGAGCCGGCACAGAACGTAGAACGCGCACTCCCCACGCTGCGCGAGCATATCGCCAAACTCGGCAACACGATCTTCACCGCGGGCGACATTGTGCTGGACGTGACCGAAGCCCCCTTCCTCCCCGCCTCGCAGCTCAACGCGCTGCGCCGCGAAGCCGTCGAGCAACTCGAAGCCGCGCGCCTGAAGGCCCACACCCGCCCGCCGCGCGCCGCCGCGATCGAACCGCCGGTGCCCTATCCGCAGGACGCGCTGAGCTACCTCGCCAACGTGCTCAACGACCAGGCCCGCGCCTTCTACGCGAAGCACGGCGTCAAGCTCATCGACGCCGCCTACGAGGCCAACGAGGAACGCGACGACGTCTCGCTGATGATCACCAAGCACTGCCTGCGCTACAGCTTCAACCTGTGCCCGAAGGAGGTGAAAGGCATCCGCCCCGACCCGATGCAACTGGTCAACGGCAATGAAACCCTGACCCTGCGCTTCGACTGCAAGCGCTGCGAGATGCATGTGGTCGGCGCGCTGAAGCCGCACGTGGCGAAGATGCGCGATGCGGTGGTGGCGCAGAAGGTGAGTTTCTTTCCGATGAAGACCGAAAAGACGCAACGCAATGAGGCGCCCGAATTCGACTTCGGTCCAGCACGTGCCAATGAACTCTCGCGCGCAGCGGATCTTTCATGACGCGAGCGGCTTATCTGGCTGGCAGTAGCGTGAAGACGCTGTTCTCGCTGTTGCCACGATATGGAGGAGTCAGCACGATTGGCCATCCCATCGCGACGCGATAGCAGCCAATGCCCGCACTGATCCCGGTCGCCGCCCTCCCCGGCCATCCCCGCCTCACCGAACAAGCACTGGTCGTGATCGCGTTCTGCGCAGAATGGTGCGGCACCTGCCGCGAGTTCCGGCCGGTGCTGGAACGCATCGCCGCTGCGGATCCGGACGTGCTGTTCGCGTGGGCCGACATCGAGGATGACGCGGAGCTGGTCGGCGACGTCGATGTCGACAACTTCCCCGCCCTGGCGATCTTCAGGGGCGGCAAGGTGCTGCATTTCGGCGTGTCGCTGCCGCTGGAACGGGTGGTGATCCGGCTGCTGCAATCGGTCGCGCACTCCGCAAGCGCCCTACCAGAGGTGCCCGCTGCCGTGAGCGAGCTGGCCAGCAGGATCCGCCCTTAGTCGAACTGCAGGACCCTGTGCTTGTCCATTGGGCAGATCACCCGATCCGGCGAAAAGGGACGATGCCATGGCCGTCTACCTCAATCACACCATCGTGCACGCCCGCGACAGCCACCTGTCGGCCGCTTTCCTGTCCGACATCCTGGGTCTTCCAGCGCCGACGCGTTTCGGCCCGTTCGTGGTGGTCGAGGTCGACAACGGGGTCAGCCTCGACTTCGTCGATTCCGACGCGCCGATCGCGTCGCAGCACTATGCCTTCCTGATCAGCGAAGCGGAGTTCGATCAGATTCTCGATCGGATTCGCAGGCGAGGCCTGCCATTCTGGGCCGACCCGGGAAAGTCGCGACCGGGCGAGATCAACCACGGCGACGGGGGTCGGGGGATGTATTTCGACGATCCGGACGGCCACTTCCTCGAAGTGCTGACCCGGCCCTACGGGAGCGGCCGCTGAAAGCCCGCTCCGGCGCGTGTCGTCGACCACCCGTACTCACAGGCTTCGCGCGTCTACCCGGGCCACGGCCGCGCGGCGGGATTGGCGCAAATCAGAGTGTTTTCGCGCATCGTGCGCGCAGTGCCGGCCTTACCGGGGCGTGATCAGCGGCACCGCGTCGTGAGCGTGTTTCTTGGCGCGCTTCGAGGCTTTCTTTTCCTTGGGGGTCAGGACGGATTGCTTCTTGGGTTCCTTGTTGCTTTTCCTTTCCTTGGTCATGATCGTGCTCCAGATGACGCCGGGCGGATGCCGGTCATGTACTCACTATAGGCCGATACGGGGGCAGCGGGTCATGAGGAACCAAATTTGGGCGGGCATGATCCGCAAGGCTCACAACCTCGGGGCGCTGGCGGTACTGATCGTGGTCGCGATGCTGACCGGCCGTGCCGCTGCGGTCGAGCTGCCCGATCCGGCTGCCATGGAAGCGTCACTGGGCGAAGCGGCGGTTCTGGTCGAGGTCGTGGAACCGCATCTATCGACGATCGACCGGCCGGTGTCTGTGCAGTATCGAGGGTGGCCGGCGGAGCGGGTGCTGGATCGCTGGTTGGGGCAGGCGTGGCGGGCGCCCGGGGCCGAGATCGAGTTCCGCGCGCTCGACGGCTACGTCTCGCACATCCCGGCCGAGCGCTTCCGCCAGTATCGCGCCTATCTGGTATTCGAACGCTCCGGGCACCCCACCTTCAGCGTCGATAACCGCTTGCAGAACGACAAGAACGTCGCCCTCGGCCCCTGGTACCTGGTGTGGGACAACATCCGGAACCCCGCGCTGCGCGGCGACGGCGGCACCTTCTGGCCGTATCAAGTGAAGAAGCTTTGGCTGTCGACCGCACGGCTGGACGCCCTGCTGCCGGCCGGCATCGCAGCGCGACATGCGGACACCGCCGGGCTGGCGCAGAAGTATTGCCTGAGCTGCCATCAGGTCAATGGTTATGGCGGCGACAAATGGCCGATCAACCTCGCCGAGCGGGTAAAGTCCCTGAGCCGCCCCGTGTTCCTGCAATGGGTGCTGCGCCCCGATCTCGCCAAGCCGGGAACCGGCATGCCGGGCTTGCCGGATATGATGCCCACCGACCAGCGTGCAGCCCTTGCCGATAAGCTCTACGACTATCTGATGGCCGTTCCGGTCGTGCGGTAGATCGGCGCAGCCGGACCATCCTGGATGAGCGAATGCAGAACCCTGCGGACGATATGCCCTGCTGGAGCCGCCCGGCTGCGGAGTTGATCGCCGCGCAGGAAAGCGCATCCGTTGGCCTTGCGAGCACCGAAGCGGCGCGCCGGCTGCGACAATTCGGCCCCAACGCGGTGGAGGACCGCGACGAGCAGACCGCCTTGCGCCTGCTGCTGCGCCAGTTCGAGAGCCCGCTGGTGCTGATCCTCGTGTTCGGCGCCTGCCTGTCGCTGTGGCTGCGCGAGTGGGTCGACGCGGGCATCATCCTCGCCATCGTGCTCGGCAGCGCACTGCTGGGCTTCGCACAGGAGTACCGCGCCTCCGTTGCCATCGCCGCGCTGCGCCGGCGGCTGGCGCTCACCGTGGAGGCCTGGCGCGACGGCGCTCCGGTGACGATCCGGGCCACGGATGTCGTGCCCGGCGACGTCGTCCAGCTTGCCGCCGGAAGCCTGGTGCCGGCCGACGGCATCGTCCTGGAAGCCGTCGATTTCCTCGTCACCGAGGCCAGCCTGACCGGCGAATCCTTCCCGGTGGAAAAGCGTCCCGGCGTGTTGCCCGCCGACACGCCGCTCGCCGCGCGCACCAACATGGTCTTTCTCGGCACTTCGGTGCGCAGCGGCACCGCGCGCATGCTGGTGATCCAGACCGGCCGCGGCACCGAGTTCGGCGGGATCGCCGCCCGCCTGAAGGTGCGTGAGCCGGAGACCGAATTCGCGCGTGGCGTGCGCCAGTTCGGTTATCTGCTGGTACGCGTCATGATCGTCATGGTGGTTTTCGTGCTGATGGTGAACCAGGCGCTGGGGCGGCCACTGATCGAGTCGCTGCTGTACGCGGTGGCACTGGCCGTCGGCATCTCGCCCGAACTGCTGCCGGCCATCGTCAGCGTCACACTGTCGCGCGGCGCGCGCACCCTCGCCAGTCGCGGCGTGATCGTGCGCCGGCTGGAAGCCATCGAGAACCTTGGCAGCATGGACGTGCTGTGCACCGACAAGACCGGCACGCTGACCGAGGGCGTGATCACGCTGGTCGCGGCGGTCGATGCGGCGGGTGCCGACTCCGCAGCGGTGAAGCGCCTGGCCTGGCTCAATGCGGCACACGAAACGGGCATCCCCAACCCGCTCGACGCCGCCATCGTAGCGGCCGGCGAGCGCTCGGGGCTCGACAGCGTGGACGCGACCAAGATCAGCGAGATCCCCTACGACTTCAACCGCAAGCGGCTGACCATCGTCGTCGCCGAGCACGACACGCCGGGCCGGCATCGCCTCATCACCAAGGGGGCCTACGCGCAGGTGTTGGACGTATGCTCGTCGCTTGCGGTCGATGGCAGCGAGCGCGCCCTCGACGACATGCAACGCGAGCGGCTGGATGCGTATTTCCGCCGCTGCGGCGAAGATGGCTACCGGGTGCTCGCCGTCGCCACCCGTGTGCTCGAGGCCCGTCCCGCGTACGCCCACGCCGACGAGACGGATCTTTGCCTCGCCGGTTTCCTGCTGTTCTCCGATCCCCCCAAAGCAGACGCCGCGCGCACGATCCGCAACCTCGCCCGCCTCGGTTGCCGCACCAAAATCATCAGCGGCGACAACCGCTACGTCACCGCCCACCTTGCGGTCAGCATCGGCCTCGACCCGCAGGCGATGCTGACCGGCCCGCAGATCGCGCATCTCACCGACGAATCGCTTTGGCACCTGGCCGAACGCACCGACCTTTTCGTGGAAGTCGACCCGCAGCAGAAGGAACGCATCGTGCGCGCGCTGCAGCGCACCGGCCATGCGGTGGGCTACCTAGGCGACGGCATCAACGACGCCGCCGCGCTGCATGCGGCCGATGTCGGCATCTCGGTCGAAGGCGCAGTCGACGTCGCCCGCGACAGTGCCGATGTGGTGCTGCTCAAGAGCGACCTTGGGGTGCTGCGTACCGGCGTCGAGGAAGGCCGCCGCACCTTCGCCAACACGCTGAAGTACATCTCGATCACCACCAGCGCGAACTTCGGCAACATGGTCAGCATGGCGCTCGCCACGCCGTTGCTGCCCTTTCTGCCGCTCGCGGCAAAGCAGATCCTGCTCAACAACTTCCTCTCCGACCTGCCCTCGATCGCGATCTCGACCGACCGCGTCGACCGCGAGCACATCGCCCGCGTGCAACGCTGGGACGTCGGCGAGGTGCGGCGCTTCATGATCGTGTTCGGCCTCCTCAGCAGCGCCTTCGACCTGCTGACCTTCTTCGTGCTGCTGAAGCTGTTCGGCGCTGGCGAGCCGCTCTTCCAGACGTCGTGGTTCGTCGTGTCGCTGCTGACCGAACTGGCCGTGGTCCTCGTGCTGCGCACCCGCAACGCGGCCTGGCGCAGCGCACCGAGTCCACTGCTGCTGGGCGCCACGATCGCCGTCACCGCGACGGCGCTGACCCTGCCCTACATCCCGGGCGTCGCCTCGGCCTTCGGCTTCACGCCGCCCGGCGCAAGCCTGGTCACCGCGCTGCTCGTCATCGTGCTGGCCTATGTCGCCAGCACCGAAGCGGCCAAACGGGCCTTCTTCCGCCACCGTCATGCTCACCATACCCACGCCGGGCACGTGCGGCGCAAGTCGCCCCCGGCCCCTTGACGCTGCCGGCCACCCCGGACCCTGAGCCGGAAGATCAAGCGTGCATGGCTTGATCCCGGATTTCGGTGAACCGGAAGCACCCCGCGAGGTGATCATTCACCATGCCTACCGCCTGCATGAAGGCATAGCAGATCGTCGGCCCGACGAAGCGGAAACCGCGCCTGCGCAATTCCCGGCTCATCAGCTCGGATTCGGCGGTGCTGGCGGGAACTTCGGTCAGGGTACGCCAGCCCGCATGCCGCGGCCTGCCGTCGACGAAGCCCCACAGGTAGGCATCGAGCGAGCCGAACTGCGCGCGCGTCTCCAGCGCGGCGCGCGCATTGGCGATCGCGGATTCGACCTTCAACCGGTTGCGCACGATCCCGGCATCGCCCAGCAGCCGCGCCACATCCGCGTCGCCGTAGCCGGCCACGCGCTCGGCATCGAAGCCGTCGAAGGCGCGGCGGTAATTGTCCCGCTTGCGCAGGATGGTGATCCAGTTGAGCCCGGCCTGCGCCCCCTCGAGCACCAGCATCTCGAACAGGCGGCGATCGTCATGCACCGGCACGCCCCATTCGTGATCGTGGTAGGCAACATATAGCGGATCGGAACCACACCAGTCGCATCGCTTCATCATCGGCCGCCTCCGGAAACATGATGCTCGTCGCGGCGCGCACGCCCGCTCGGGATTGCATCGTAACGCCCCTGCTGCGGCGATGAGGGGCGTCGCGGCGGAGCCGAGCGCCGGACAGTCGCCCGGTCGGGGAGTTACAATGGACGTTTTTCAGGCAGCACACCGGAGTCAAGCAATGTCCGTCGCACAGACCGAGAACCTCAACATCGCCTCATTCGACCACATGCCCTCGCCCGACGAGATCAAGGCGCGCGTGCCGCTGTCCGAGCGTGCCGCGGCGTCGGTGCTGGCCGGTCGCAAGGCGCTGTGCGACATCCTGGACCGCAAGGACGGTCGCCTGTTCGTCGTCGTCGGTCCGTGCTCCATCCACGATCCGGTAGCCGGACTGGACTACGCCCGCCGCCTGAAGGCGCTGGCCGACGAGGTGTCGGACACGATGGTGCTGGTGATGCGCGTCTATTTCGAGAAGCCGCGCACCGCCACCGGCTGGAAAGGCTTCATCAACGACCCCTACATGGACGACTCCTTCCGCATCGACGTCGGCATGGAGCGCGCCCGGCGCTTCCTGCTCGATGTGTGCGAAGTCGGCCTGCCGACCGGCACCGAGGCGCTCGACCCGATCGCGCCGCAATACTACGGGGACCTGATCTCGTGGACCGCGATCGGCGCGCGCACCTCCGAATCGCAGACGCACCGCGAGATGGCCTCGGGCCTGTCGACGCCGGTGGGCTTCAAGAACGCCACCGACGGCGACCTCGAAGTGGCGATCAACGCCATCATCTCGGCCTCGAACCCGCACAGCTTCCTGGGCATCAATTCCAGCGGCGAATCCTCCATCACCCGCACCCGTGGCAACCGCTACGGCCATGTCGTGCTGCGCGGCGGCGGTGGGCGGCCGAACTACGACACGGTGTCGATCTCGCTCGCGGAGAAGGCCCTCACCAAGGCCAAGCTGCCGCTCAACATCGTCGTCGATTGCTCGCACGCCAACTCCTGGAAGAATCCGGACTTCCAGCCGCTGGTCATGAAGGACGTGGTGCACCAGATCCGCGAGGGCAACCAGTCTGTCGTTGGCCTGATGATCGAGAGCAACCTCGTCGCCGGCAACCAGCCGATCCCGGCCGATCTGTCGCAACTGAAGTACGGCTGCTCGGTCACCGACGCCTGCGTGGGCTGGGACACCACCGAGGAGATGATCCGCAACGCCGCCGCCGTGCTGCGCGAGGCGCGTGCGCGCCGGGAGCAGGCTGCATGAGCCTGGTGGTGCTGGGCGAGGACGTCGACAACCTCGCATTGAAGTCGATCGCCAAGCTGACGGGAGCACGCGCGATCGAGCAGATCACGCCGCAGTCCTTCCGCCTCGTCGATGCACAGCGGCATGATGCGCTCGCCGCGCGCTGCGCCGAGGCCGCGCTGGATTTCGCCTGGGTGCCTGACGGGCGCAAGCTGGCCGATTTCGGCCTCTTCGTCACCGACATGGACTCGACGCTGATCAACATCGAGTGCATCGACGAAATCGCCGACATGCAGGGCCTCAAGCCCCAGGTGGCAGAAATCACCGAAGCGGCGATGCGCGGCGAGATCGACTTCTGCGAGTCGCTGACGCGGCGCGTGTCGCTGCTGGCGGGCCTGCGCGAGGACGCGCTGGGCGAGGTGTACGAGCAGCGGCTGCGGCTCAACCCCGGCGCCGAGCGCCTGATGCGCGGCCTGCAGCGCGCCGGCATCCGCACCGTGCTGGTCTCTGGCGGCTTCACCTACTTCACCGAGCGCCTGCAGCAGCGCCTGGGCTTCGACCACGCCTACTCCAACCTGCTGGAGGTCGCCGACGGTCATCTCACCGGACGCGTGGTCGGCGACATCGTCGACGGCAAGGCGAAGGCGGCGCATCTGCTGCGCATCCGCGACGAGCTGGGCCTGGCGCCCGATCAGGTGATCGCCGCCGGCGACGGCGCCAACGACATCCCCATGCTGCGTGCAGCCGGCTTCGGCGTGGCATTCCGCGCCAAGCCGGTGCTGCGCGAAGTGGCGCAATGCTGCCTCGACCACCGCGGCCTGGACGGCATCCTCGACCTGTTCGCAAGCTGACTGCCTGACGCGGCGGTCAAGCCTGCTCCTGCAGGAAATCGCGCCACCGAGCCACGTCTGGCGGGAGCAGACCCGGCCGCGATTCCGTCCGCCGATCGCCATCGGCGCCATGGCGATCGGCGGACGTCAGGCCACCTGCGGCGGCGCCTCGGCCAGGTGGCCGGCGCTCATGCGCAGCACTCGCCCGCAGCGGCGCGCGAGCGACTCGTCGTGCGTCACCAGGATCAGCGTCGTGCCTGCCTCGCGGTTGAGGCGGAAGATCAGCTCGATGATGGCGCGCCCGGTCTCGGCATCCAGGTTGCCGGTCGGCTCGTCGGCCAGCAGCAGGCGCGGATGGGGCGCGAAGGCGCGCGCCAGCGCAACGCGCTGCTGCTCGCCGCCCGACAGGTGCTTGGGGTAATGGCGCAGGCGGCCGCCCAAGCCGACACGCTCCAGCCACTGCGTGGCGACCTCCCTCGCATCGTCCGCGCCGGCCAGCTCCAGCGGCAGCATGACGTTTTCCAGCGCAGTGAGCGCCGGCAGCAACTGGAAGGACTGGAACACGAAGCCGATGGCCTCGCCGCGCAGCACCGCGCGGGCATCCTCGTTCAGCGCGAAGAGGTCGGTGCCGGCAAGCCGCACCGTGCCCGCATCGGGAACGTCCAGGCCGGCGAGCAATCCCAGCAGGGTCGATTTGCCCGAGCCCGATGCGCCGACGATGGCGACCGATTCGCCCGCGCGCACCGCAAAGTTCACATCCTGCAGAATGTGCAGCACGCCTTTACCGTCGGCCATCGGCACGTGCCGGGACAAGCTGGCCACCTCGATGACCGGAATGGAGTATTCAATGCCGCTGCGATCCATCGCCACCTTCCTGTTCCTGCTGCTGTTCGCCGGTGCCGCGCCGGCGGCGTCGATCCTGGTGTGGGGCGACAGCCTGTCGGCCGGTTACGGCCTCAAGCCCGGCGAAGCCTGGCCCACCCTGTTGCAGACGCGCCTGGCACACGAAGGGTTCCGCCATCAGGTGGTGAACGCGAGCGTTTCCGGCGAAACCTCGGCCGGCGGTCGCTCGCGCCTGCCCGCAGCGCTCGCCGAGCACAAGCCCGACATCCTCATCCTGGAACTGGGCGCCAACGACGGCCTGCGTGGCCTCAAGCCCGACCTGCTGGCCGACAACCTGCGCGCGATGATCACTGCCGCGCAGCAGGCGGGTGCCCGCGTGCTGCTCGTCGGCATGCGCATGCCGCCCAACTACGGCCCGGCCTACACCCGCCGCTTCGCCGACACCTTTGCCGACGTCGCCCGCACGCAGAAGGTGGCCCTGGTGCCTTTCCTGATGGATGGCTTCGCCGACCGCCCGGAGCTGTTCCAGGCCGACGGCATCCATCCCACCGCGCAGGCCCAGCCGCTGATCGTGGACACCGTGTGGCAGGGGCTCAAGCCCCTGCTCCCACCCGCCGCCCGCCGCTGAGCGCTTGGCGCCGTAGCCTCGTCAGACAACGCGGACGCGGGGCTCGCCGGCCGCCATGCTGCCGACCACCGTTCCCGCTTCGCCCTGCACGCTGCGGATCGCAGCCTGCACCGCCTCCACCGCTTCCGGCGCGCAGGCGACCAGCAGACCGCCCGACGTCTGCGGATCGGTGACGAGCTTGCGCTGCCATTCGGGCGCCTCCGCCGGCAGGCTTACCGAATCGCCATAACTCGCCCAGTTGCGCGTGGACGCGCCGGTGGCAACGCCATCGCGCACCAGCCGTTCCGCTTCCGCGATCAGCGGCAGGTCGGCGAAGCGCACCGTGGCCTCGAGGCCGGCTCCGCGGCACATCTCGAGCAGGTGCCCGGCGAGGCCGAAGCCGGTGACGTCGGTCACCGCATGCACCGCGTCGATGTCCGCCAGCAGCGCGCCGGCGCGGTTCAGCGTCGTCGTCCAGCGCACCATCTGGGCGTAGCCCTCGGCCGACAGCAGGCCTTTCTTGAGCCCGGCCGACAGGATGCCGATGCCGAGCGGCTTGCTCAGGATCAGTACGTCGCCCGGCCGTGCGCCGGCGTTGGTCTTGACCTTGGCCGGATCGACCACGCCGAGGCCGACGAGGCCGTAGATCGGCTCGAGCACGTCGATCGAGTGCCCACCCGCCACCGGAATGCCCGCCGCGCGGCACACGTCGGCACCGCCCTGCAGGATGCGGCCGATCACCGCCGGCGGCAGCTTGTCGAGCGGCATGCCGACCACCGCGAGCGCGAACAGCGGGGTGCCGCCCATCGCGTAGACGTCCGACAGCGCGTTGGTCGCGGCGATGCGGCCGAAGTCGTACGGATCGTCGACGATGGGCGTGAAGAAATCGGTCGTGGCGACGATGGCCTGGCGTTCGTTGAGCCGATAGACTGCCGCGTCGTCCGCGGTATCGGTGCCGACGAGCAGGTCGGGCGGCATGAGCCCGGCGGGCATGGTGGCGAGGAGCTCGGTGAGCACGCCCGGCGCGATTTTGCAGCCGCATCCGCCACCGTGGGAGAATTGCGTCAGTTTGATTTGATCCATGAGCGAGGATGCGCGGCGGTGCAGGCAGTTCGCCCGGCGCGACAAAATGATGAGAAAAGGCGTCGCGACCGTAGCACAGCTCCACGAGTTTGACGAGATCATCGACGCGCGCACGCCGCTCGAATTCGCCGAGGACAGGATTCCGGGCGCCATCAACCTGCCGGTGCTCGACAACGAGCAGCGGGTCACCGTCGGCACGATCTACAAGCAGCGCTCGGCCTTCGAGGCGCGGCGGCTGGGCGGCGCGCTGGTCGCCGAGAACATCGCCCGCCACATGCTTGGGCCGCTGAGCGACAAGCCGAAGAACTGGCGACCGCTGATCTACTGCTGGCGTGGCGGCCAGCGCAGCGGCTCGTTCGCCACCTGGCTGCGCATGGTGGGCTGGGACGCCTGCCAGCTCGAGGGCGGCTACAAGGCCTTCCGCCACCACGTCATCGCCGAGCTCGAGCGCCTGTCGCCGGCCCTGCCCTTCCGCGTGATCTGCGGACCCACCGGCAGCGGCAAGACCCGCGTGCTCGAAGCCCTCGCGCGCCTGGGTGCGCAGGTGCTGGATCTGGAAGACCTGGCCGCGCACAAGGGCTCGGTGCTGGGCGCGCTCCCCGATCGCGCCCAGCCGCCACAGAAAGCATTCGAGACCTCGATCTGCATCAAGCTGCAGCGCTTCGATCCCGCCCGCCCGGTGTTCGTCGAAGCCGAAAGCCGCAAGATCGGTCGCGTGTTCGTGCCGGAACCCCTGATCCTGGCGATGCGCCGCGCGCCCTGCATCGCCATCGATGCGAGCCGCGACGCGCGGCTGGAATTCCTGGTGCGCGACTATGCCTACCTCGGCGACGACATCGCCCGCCTGCACGGCAGCATCGACCACCTGGCCGACCTGCAGAGCCGCGACACCATCGCGCGCTGGAAGGAGCTCGCCACTGCCCACGCCCTGCCCGAACTCTTCGCCGAGTTCATCGACAAGCACTACGACCCGCTGTACCGCCGCTCGCAGAACAGCAACTACGCGGGTTTTCCTGCGGCGCCACGCATCGACACGGACGACCTGTCGCCGCAGGGCATCGACGCGCTCGCCGCCCGCATCATCGGCACCACGGCGTGAGCGCCCGATTGCGCGCCGTCCGCAGCGGCTGACTGCTCAGGGCAGCACGCCCACCTGGCCGCCGCCCTTGATCGCGCACACCCGCTGCACCACGGCCGGACGCGGTTCGCGCACCTCGCCCTGCTCGAAGGCGACGATGCTCCAGCCCTCGGCCAGGCGTTGCAGCATTTCGCCCGGCGCAAGCAGGAAATCCGGATTGCTGGGCTTGCCGAAGCGCTCGTTGCCCAGCATGAAGGTCTCGTAGATCAGCACCCCGCCGGACACCAGCAGCTCCAGCAAGTGGGGCAGGCGCGGGCGGAACAGGTAGTTGGTGACAACCACCGCGTCGAAGCGTCGGCCGCCGTAGGGCCACACGCCATGTTCGAGATCGGCGTGGCGCGTATGCACATGAGGCACGCCCTGCAGCAGCTCCAGCGCCACGCCGTCGCGATCCACCGCCTCCACCCGGAATCCGCGCTGTGCCAGCCAGCGCGCGTGGCGACCGCCGCCGCACGCGTAATCGAGCACTTCGCCGCCCGCGGCGATCAGCGGCGCGAATCGGGTGACCCAGGGCGAAGGGGAAACCAGGCTTGCGTGCATTGGAACCTGTCTCGTGTGGGCATGGGTGGTCGGAAATGGAAGCATGGCGCCGATGACGGTGCCACCACCACGCGCCGCGGGGATACGCAGCGCGTGCGTCAGACCTCATTCTATTGAGCGGGCGACCGGATGTGTTGATGTGCTAGATTCGCACGTACTCGAACGTGCCGCGCCCACTTCATCCTCCTGCCCCGGCGGCACATCCGCCCAAGCATTCCATGCTGAGCCCGGACATTGCCCCTCTAGCCTTCGCCGCGCTGCCGATCGCCGCCGTGCTGGGCTATGCGGTCGGCCGGCGGGTTGGCGTACGTCGGTCATCCAGCCCGTCGCTCGTCCCCGGCCTCGCCGCGCCGCCTGCACCGGCGCCCGGCGCTCCCGATGACGCCGCCGCGATCGAGGCGCAAAGCCTGCGCACGCTCAACCGCGCCTTGCAGGACAGCCAGGAGCGCTACCGGCAGATGGTGGAGTCGGTGAGCAGCGTCATCTTCCGCCTCGATGCCTCGGGCAAGCTGCTCTTCCTCAACGCCGCCTGGAAACGCCTTTCGGGTTTCGACGTCGCGCACAGCCTCGGCCGACCGCTGATCGATTTTCTGCACCCCGACGACCGCGACACGGCACGCGAGCGATTTGCCGGGATCATGCGCGGCGACGCGCGGGCCTGCACCTGCCAGTTGCGCCTGCGCACGCGCGAGGGGGAAATGCGCTGGACCGAGCTCACCGGCCGCATCATCGACGACGAATCCGCCCATGAGCCCAGCTTCACCGGCATCATCGACGACATCTCGGCGCGCAAGGTGGCCGAGCTCACGCTGCGCAACCTCAACCAGGAGCTCGAATCCCGCGTGCGGGCACGCACGGCGGAACTCGAAGCCTCGAACCGCGAACTCGAGGCATTTTCCTATTCGGTGTCGCACGACCTGCGCGCACCGCTGCGCGCCATCGACGGCTTCTCGCGCATCCTCGAGGACGACCTGGCGGACCGCCTGGACGATGCCAGCCGCGAACACCTGGAGCGGATTCGCAAGGCCTGCGAACGCATGGCCAATCTGATCGACGCGCTGATCAAGCTCGCCACCCTCGCCCGCCAGCCATTGAACAGGGAAACCTTCGATCTGTCGGAACTCGCGCTGCCCATCATCGACGAACTGCGGGCAGAAGAGCCCGCACGACACGTCGAAGTCGAGATCACGCGAGGCCTCGTCGTCAACGCCGACAAGGTGCTGATGTACACGGTGCTGGAGAACCTGCTGCGCAACGCCTGGAAGTTCACCGCGCGCGAGGCGGTGGCGCGCATCGCCTTCGGCGCCACGCACGAGGGCAACCGCGTGATCTTCCACGTCGAGGACAACGGCGTCGGCTTCGACATGGGTCATGCGGGACAACTCTTCCGTCCTTTCCAGCGGCTGCACAAGGCGACCGATTTTCCCGGCACCGGCATCGGCCTGGCCACCGTGCAGCGCATCCTGGAGCGGCACGAGGGGTCGATCTGGGTGGATTCGCGCCCTGGCGGCGGTGCGCGCTTTCGTTTCACCCTGGGGCATTGAGCGGAAATGGCGCCGTCTGCGGGAGATCGGCCGCGCCGAATGTCGCAACGGCGATGAAACTCGGCGCGATGGAATTGTGCAGCGCAGTATAATTTGCGGATCCAACATGACGCTTCTGGCGACACGATCGCCACCAGCACTAACGAACCCTCGCGGGGCCACACCATGAACGAAAAGCACTACCTGTCTCCACTGCTCGAACCCGCCTCCGTCGGCGTCATCGGCGCGAGCGAACGCGAATCCTCGCTGGGCGATGTGCTCATCCGCAACATGCTGTCGGCCGGCTACAAGGGCAAGCTGTTCGCCATCAATCCCAAATACGAAGCCGTGCACGGCGTGCCGTGCTTCAAGTCGATCGAGGAAGTCCCGCAACGCCTGGACCTGGCGGTGATCGCCATCCCGGCGGAAAAGACGCCAGCCGTCGTCGATGCCTGCGGGCGCGCCGGCGTGAAGGCCGTCATCGTGCTGTCGGCCGGGTTCTCGGAGGCCGGGCCGCGCGGCGCCCTGCTCGAGCGCCAGGTCATGGATGCGGCGCGCCGTCACCGCATCCGCCTGCTCGGCCCCAACTGCTTCGGCGCAATCCGGCCAAAGCTCGGCCTCAACGCCACCTTTGCGCACGCTGGCGCCGTGAAGGGCACGATCGGACTGATCTCGCAGTCGGGTGCGCTGTGCGCGGCGATCCTCGACTGGGCCAAGCCCAACAATGTCGGCTTTTCCGCCGTGGTCTCGCTGGGCACCTCGTCGGACATCGATTTCGGTGAAGTGCTGGATTTCATGATCTCCGACCCGCACACCGAAAGCATCTTCCTTTACGTGGAAGGCGTGCGCGACGCGCGCCGCTTCATGAGCGCGCTGCGCGGTGCCGCCCGCGTCAAGCCGGTGCTGCTGATCAAGGCCGGGCGCCACCCGGACGTGTCGCGCGCCGTGCTGTCGCACTCGGCCTCGTCGTTCGGCGACGACGCGGTCTTCGACGCCGCGCTGCGCCGCGCCGGCGTGATCCGGCTGTACAACATGGGCCAGCTCTTCGCCGCCGCAAACGCACTGTTCTCGCAGTTCCGCCCGCGCGGCAACCGCCTCGCGATCATCACCAACGGCGGCGGGCCGGGCGTGATGGCGGCCGATCGCGCGGTGGATATCGGCATCCCTCTGGCCGAGTTCTCCGACAGCACGATGGAAAAGCTCAACGCCGTGCTGCCGCCAAGCTGGTCGCATGGCAATCCGGCCGATATCCTGGGCGATGCCGACCCCGAGCGTTACCGCAAGGCAGTGCAGGCGGTGCTCGAGGGACCGAACGTGGACGGCGTGCTGGTGATGCTGACACCGCAATCGATGACCAACCCGACCGGCGTCGCCGAGGCGATCATCGAACTCGAGAAGAAGGCCGACAAGCCGGTGGTCACCTGCTGGATGGGCGAGGAGCTCGTCGCCGAGGGCCGCTCGAGATTCATCGAGGCCGGCATTCCCACCTTCCGCACGCCTGAGCCGGCAGTGGAACTGATGAGCCACATCTCGGCCTATTACCGCAACCAGAAGCTGCTGATGCAGACGCCGGCCTCGCTGTCGCACCTGTCGCCGCCGTCGATCGAAAGCGCGCGCCTGGTGATCGAGATGGCACTCGGCGAGCATCGCAAGAAGCTCAACGAGATGGAATCGAAGGCGCTGCTGGCGGCGTTCCGCATCCCCATCGCGCAGACGGTGGTCGCGCGCTCGGCGGCCGAGGCGATGGTGCTAGCCGCGGAAATCGGCCTGCCGGTGGTGATGAAGATCGATTCGCCCGCCGTCATCCACAAGTCGGACGTGGGCGGCGTGCGCCTCAACATCCGCAGCCTGGCGGCGGTGCGCTCGACCTACCAGGAAATCATCGACGAGGTGAAGAAGGCACAGCCGGACGCCGCCATCAACGGCATCGCCATCGAGCCGATGATCCAGAAGCGCAACGGCCGCGAGCTGGTCGTCGGCGTGCGCCGCGACCCGGCTTTCGGTCCGGTCATCACCTTCGGCGAGGGCGGCAACAACGTCGACGCCAACCCCGAGGTCGCCATCGCGCTGCCGCCGCTGAACAGCTTCCTGGTCAGCGACATGATCCGCTCCACCCGCATCGCGTCGCGCCTGGGCGAGTTCCGCAGCATGCCCGCGGTGGACATGGAGGCGCTGGAGCTGGTGCTGCTGCGCGTGTCGGAAATGGTCTGCGAGTTGCCGTGGATCACCGCGATGGAGATCAACCCGCTGATCGTCGATGAGAACGGCGTGGTTGCGGTCGATGCCCGCATCATGGTCGAGAACATCTCGCCGACCGCCGATCGCTACGACCACATGGCGATCCACCCCTACCCGCAGCATCTGGTCAGCTCGTGGACGGTGCCCGATGGCACCACGGTGACCATCCGCCCGATCAAGCCGGAAGATGCCGAGCTCGAGATCGACTTCATGAGCCGGCTGTCCCCCGAAACGAAGTACTACCGCTTCATGAACACGATGCGCGAGATGCCCCCGGCGATGGTCGCGCGCCTCACCCAGATCGACTACGACCGTGAGATGGCCTTTGTCGCGACGCTGCCGGCCGATGGCCGCGAAAGCGAGATCGGCGTGTGTCGCTATGCGGTCAATCCCGACGGTGAATCGTGCGAGTTCGCCGTGGTGGTGGTCGACGACTGGCAGCACCGCGGCCTCGCACGCAAGCTGATGGGCGTGCTGATCGAGACGGCGCGTGACCGTGGCCTCAAGTTCATGAACGGCATTTTCCTGGCGAACAACGAGCGCATGCTGAAATTCGTGCAGAAACTCGGCTTCGTGCTGAGCAACGACCCCGACGACAGCACGGTGAAAGTCGGCGTGCTCACCCTGCAGGACTGAGTGCGATGCCGGCGGCAATCGAGACGATCGACTTTCACGGCCAGCCCGCGCTGCGGCTGGCCACGGCTGCGGGCGCGAAGGCCATCGTGCTGCTGCAGGGCGCACAGCTCGTGTCCTGGTCCCCGCCGGGCGGTGCCGAGCGCCTGTACCTCAGCGAACAGGCTGTGTTCGACGGGGCCGCCGCGGTGCGCGGTGGCGTGCCGGTGTGCTTCCCGCAGTTTGCCGCGCGCGGCCCGCTGCCGCGCCATGGCTTCGTGCGGACGATGCCGTGGTCGGTAGCAACCGAACGCACCGGCACCGACTTCGCGCTGGTCATCCTGCGCTGCACCGACTCCGCCGACACGCGTGCGCTGTGGCCGCACCGCTTCGCCGCGGAGCTGACGATCGCAATCGAAGAGAGCCGCCTCGATCTCGAACTCGAGATCGTCAATGAGGACGACAAGCCGCTCGCCTTCACCGCCGCCCTGCACACCTACCTGCGCCTGCGCGAAGTCGAGGAAACGCGCATCGAGGGTTTGTACGGGCTCGAATACGAGGACAGCGCCGACGGCGCCCGCTTGCTGCGCGACTCCGGCGACGTGCTGCTGATCGAAGCGGAAACCGACCGCATCTACCGCGACGTGCCGCGTCCGCTGCTGGTGCGCGAATACGACCGCAGCCTCGGCATCAACCAGGACGGTTTCCGCGACCTGGTCGTGTGGAACCCGTGGGAAGAACGCTGTGCCGCGCTTGCCGACATGCCCGACCGCGATTTCCGCCACATGCTGTGCGTGGACGCCGCCGCGGTGCACCAGACCATCGAGCTCGAACCCGGCACGAGCTGGTGGGGGCGGCAGACGCTGGTCGCGCTCTGAACCGGCGCAGGATCGGCGCCGCATCCGCCTCCACGGCACTTCGCCGAGACCGCGGTCAGCTCTCCTGTGGGAGCGCAGACAGCCGCGTGCGGGCGGGCGCTGTCCTTCGCACTTGTTCCACGCGGCCGCTTGCTGCAACATCGCGCCCTTCCCGCCCCTCTTTGCGGGGCCCATCCCTGAAACACCGCCCACCCCAAGGGCGCACCGCATCCATGCTGCCTCCGATCGAATACCGCATCGCCGAAGAGCTCGGCGTCTCCCCCCGTCAGGTCATCGCCGCCGTGCAACTGCTGGACGATGGCGCCACCGTGCCCTTCGTCGCCCGCTACCGCAAGGAAGTCACCGGCGGCCTGGACGACACGCAACTGCGCACACTGGAAGAGCGCCTCGGCTACCTGCGCGAGCTGGAAGACCGCCGCGCCACCGTGCTCGCCTCCATCGAAGAGCAGGGCAAGCTGACGCCCGAACTGCGCGCCGACATCGAGAACGCCGACACCAAGCAGCGCCTCGAAGACCTCTACCTGCCCTACAAGCCCAAGCGTCGCACCAAAGCGCAGATTGCGCGCGAAGCCGGCATCGCTCCGCTGGCCGAGGCCCTGCTCGCCGATCCGACGCTCACACCCGAGAGCGAGGCGGAAAAGTTCCTCAACGCCGAGGCTGGCTTCGCCGACGCGAAGAGCGTGCTGGAGGGCGCGCGCCAGATCCTGATGGAGCAGTTCGCCGAGGACGCCACGCTGCTGGGCGAACTGCGCGACTACCTGCACGAGCATGGCGACGTCCGCTCGACGGTGATCGAAGGCAAGGAAAACGAAGGCGCGAAGTTCCGCGACTGGTTCGACTTCCGCGAGTCCATCGCGAAGATGCCCTCGCACCGCGCGCTCGCGCTGCTGCGCGGACGCAACGAAGGCGTGCTGCGCCTCGCGCTGGACGTGGAGCGCGCCGATCCCGAGGCTCCGCACCCCTGCGAAGGCCGCATCGCCGCGCGCTTCGGCATCCGTAACCAGGGCCGCCCGGCCGACCGCTGGCTGGCCGACACCGTGCGCTGGACCTGGAGCGTAAAGATCTCCATCCACCTCGAGCTCGAGCTGATGAACGAGCTGCGCGAACGCGCCGAGGAGGAGGCGATCCGCGTCTTCGCCCGCAACCTCAAGGATCTGCTGCTCGCCGCGCCCGCCGGCAGCCGGCCGACGATCGGGCTCGATCCCGGCATCCGCACCGGCGTCAAGGTGGCGGTGGTCGACGCCACCGGCAAGCTGGTCGACACCACCACCATCTACCCCTTCGAGCCGCGCCGCGACCGCGAATCCTCGCTCGCCGCGCTGGCGATGCTGGCGAAGAAGCATGCGGTGGAGCTGATCGCCATCGGTAACGGCACCGCTTCGCGCGAGACCGACGCGCTGGCCGCCGAGCTGATGCAGCGCCACCCCGAGCTCAAGCTCACCAAGGTGGTGGTGTCGGAAGCCGGCGCCTCGGTGTATTCGGCCTCGGAGCTGGCCGCACGCGAATTCCCCGATGTGGACGTATCGCTGCGCGGCGCGGTGTCCATCGCCCGCCGCCTGCAGGATCCGCTGGCCGAGCTGGTGAAGATCGATCCCAAGTCGATCGGCGTCGGCCAGTACCAGCACGACGTGAACCAGGGCCGCCTGGCGAAGAGTCTGGACGCGGTGGTGGAGGATTGCGTGAACGCGGTCGGCGTCGACGTGAACATGGCCTCGGCGCCGCTGCTGGCGCGCATCTCGGGCCTCAATCCCACGCTTGCCGCCAACATCGTCGAATACCGCAACGGCAACGGCCCCTTCCGCAATCGCGCTGCGCTCAAGGACGTGCCGCGCCTCGGCCCGAAGACGTTCGAGCAGGCCGCCGGCTTCCTGCGCATCCCGAACGGCGACAATCCGCTCGACGCGTCTTCCGTTCACCCCGAGGCCTATCCGGTGGTCGAGCGCATCCTCGAGCGCGTCAGGAAGAGCGTGCGCGAGCTGATGGGCAATGGCGGCTTCCTGAAGTCGCTGAAGCCCGCCGAATTCACCGACGAGCGCTTCGGCCTGCCCACGGTGCAGGACATCCTGTCCGAACTCGAGAAGCCTGGCCGCGATCCACGCCCCGAGTTCCGCACCGCCAGCTTCCGCGAAGGCATCGAGACGCTGAAGGACCTGCAGCCGGGCATGCTGCTCGAAGGTGTGGTCACCAACGTCACCAACTTCGGCGCCTTCGTCGACATCGGCGTGCATCAGGACGGCCTGGTGCATATCTCGGCGCTGTCCACCACCTTCGTGAAGGATCCGCACAGCGTGGTGAAGGCCGGCCAGGTGGTGAAGGTGAAGGTGCTCGAGGTCGATATCCCGCGCAATCGCATCGCGCTGACGATGCGCCTCGCCGACGAGCCTGCGCGCCAGCCGGCACGTGACGCGCGCGGCCAGGACGCGCGGCCGCGCGGCAACGGCGGTCGCGATGCGCAGCGCCCGGCGGCGGGCGGCGCCCGACGCGACCAGGGCGAACGCCGCCCTGCCGCCGCTGGCGCACTCGCCGAAGCCTTTGCGCGTGCGCGCGGCAAGTAGGGGGAGGCGCACCGACATGGACACCGTGGTCTACGGCATCAAGAACTGCGACACGATGAAGAAGGCCTTCGCCTGGCTGGACGCGAACGCCGTACCCTACCGCTTCCACGACTACCGCAAGAGCGGCATCGACGCCGGCACGCTGCGGCGCTGGTGCGCCCAGGCCGGCTGGGAAGCGCTTGTCAACAAGCGCGGCACCACCTGGCGCAAGCTGTCGCCGGAGCAGCAGGCGATCGCCGACGAGCGCGCCGCGATCGCGCTGATGCAGGCCCAGCCCAGCCTGATCCGGCGGCCGGTCATCGAACGCGCGTCGGCCCCTGGCGGCGCGCTGCAACTGCTCATCGGCCTCGACACCGATCTTTACGCGCGCTGCCTGCACAAGGAATGAACGTCATGAATGAGCGCAAACCGACCAGCTACGTGCAGCGCTTCCTGCTCGAGGAGCTCGACATCCGCGGCGCGGTGGTGCATCTCACCGACGTCTGGCAGGCCATGCAGGCGGATCGCAGCTACGCACCGGCCGTCGCCCGCCTGCTGGGCGAGATGAGCGCGGTGTCGAGCGTGATCGCCGGCAACCTGAAGCAGCCCGCACGCCTCACTTTCCAGATCACCGGCCACGGCCCGGTCAGCCTGCTCGTCGTCGACTGCTCGGAGAGCCTCAACCTGCGCGGCTACGCCAAGGCCGAAGGTGCGCCGCAGGGAGGCACGCTTGCCGACCTGGTGGGCGATGGCCGGCTGCAACTGTCGCTCGACGTCGAAGGCCTCGACCAGCCCTACCAGAGCCTGGTGCCGCTCGAGGGCGCCAGCATCGCCGAGTGTTTCGAGCATTACCTGGCGCAATCCGAACAGCAGCCCGCCGGCCTGTGGCTGGCGAGCGACGCGAACGCTGCGGCGGCGCTGT
>JAFEFM010000526.1 GCA_018240585.1 Pseudomonadota bacterium | reverse complement strand
GCGGGCCCGTCACCCATCCGCCGCGCGAACTGAAGTCCCTGCGGCAGTTCCGCCGCACCTGGTCGAAGCTCAATGTCGAGCGCCAGCTCTCCCATGCCGTCGCACGTGCGCCCGACAATGCCGGTCCGCTCAACTCGCACCACCTTGCGCTGCAGGCACTCACGCAGATGCGCGAGCTGTCGCCGGCCTATCTCGAGCAGTTCCTGTCCTACATCGACGCGCTGCAATGGCTGGACGAGGCCAACGCCGGCCGCAGCGGCGTCAAGGCAAAGGGCGCCCCGCGCGCCGAGCGCGAGCGGAAACGCAAGCCCACGCGCGGCAAGGCGGGCTGAAGCTGCGCCGCCCGACGGTCGGCTCCGCCCGCGCCATGCTCAGCCGGCCGGCGGCTGCAGCGCAATGACCGCCATGCCCACCAGCGCGATCGCGGCGCCGGCGACATCCCAGCGCGTCAGCGCGAGCCCATCGACGAAGCGCAGCCACAACAGCGCGACCGCGATGTACATGCCGCCATACGCAGCATAGGTGCGCCCCGCAGCGGTGGGGTGCAGCGTCAGCAACCACGCGAACAGCGCCAGCGAGATCGCCGCGGGAATCAGCAGCCATGAGCTCCTGCCCTGCCTGAGCACCAGCCAGGGCAGGTAGCAGCCGACGATTTCGGCGACCGCGGTCACGGCGAACAGGAGAGTCAGGCGCAGCAGCTCCAATATGGGCTCCAGGCGGGAAAGTCGCGCATTGTGTCACGAGGCTGCCCGCCAACCGGGCCGCGCGGCGCGCATCTGGCGGATACTACACAGGCAGGGCTGGCCAGGGATCGAACGATGCGCATGCCGACAACCGACTCACACCACTGGCGCGACATCGCGGCAGGGACCGCGGTGGCCGGCATGTTGCTGCCCGAGGCAGTGGCCTATGCGAGCATCGCCGGCGTGCCCACCGTGCACGCGCTGATCGCCGCCCTGGTCGGGCTGTGCGTGTATCCGCTGTTCGGCAGCAGCCGCTTCGCCACCGTCGCACCCACCTCGTCGGCGGCGGCGATCTTCGCCTCCATGGTTGCCACAAGCGGCACCGCCAGCGGCTACGCCCTGGTGGGGCTCACCGGCGGCCTGTTCCTGCTCGCCGCGCTGTTCCGCATGGAGTTTCTCGCCGCCTTCGTGTCGCGCCCGGTGCTGCGGGGCTTTTCGTGGGCGCTGGCGCTCACCATCATCGTCAAGCAGTTGCCGCATCTCGCCGGACTGCCGGCGGTGGGCGGAACGGTGTTCCAGATCCTCGCCGCACTCTGGCGCCGCACCGGCGAATGGCAGGGAATGAGCCTGCTGTGGGGTGCCGCCGCCATCGCATTGTGGCTCGGCCTGCACCGGGCGAGGCGGCGCCAGCCGTGGCTGCAGCCTTCGCTGCTCACGATGGCGGCCGGCATCGTCGCATCGCACATCCTGCAGCCGGCCGCCGCCGGCATCAGCCTGGTGGGGCGCATCGACCTGGAAGGCCTGTCGCTGCAATGGCCGCAGCTCGACGAGCGGACTTGGCAGCATGCCGCGCAACTGTCGCCGGCGCTGCTGATGATCCTGTTTGCCGAGTCGTGGGGCGCGTCGCGCTCGCTGGCGCTGCAGAAAGGCGACGAGATCTCGGCGCGGCGCGAACTGCTGGCGCTCGGAGCCGCGAACCTCGCCACCAGCCTGGTGCAGGGCCTGCCGGTGGGCGCCGGGTTCTCGGCTTCGGCGGCGAGCTTCTCGGCCGGGGCCCGCAGCAAGCTGGCGGGCGTCGTCGCCGCATGCGCCATCGCGCTCATCATCTGGCTGCTGCGCGGCGAACTCGCACTGCTGCCTCTGCCCGTGCTGGCGGCGATCGTGGTCTGCATCCTGCTGCACAACGTCAGCCCGATGCCGCTGCTGTCCTCGCTGCGCGCCGGCAGCGACGCGTGGCTGGCGCTGGTGGCGATCGCCGGCGTGCTGACGACCGGCGTGCTGTCCGGCATGCTGTTCGCGGTGGGCCTGTCGGTGGCGCTGGCGATCAAGCGCTTCTCGCAGCCGATCTGGACCGAGCTGGGGCAGTTGCCGGGCACGCGCGACTACGTCGACATCGCACAGCATGCCGAGACCGTGCGCCACCCCGGCATGCTGATCGTGCGCCCGGAGGAGCCGGTGTTCTTCGCCAACGCGGAGCGCATCTTCCAGGAAGTCCGCGACGCCGCACGACGCGACGACATCCACTCGCTGATCCTGAGCATGGAAATCTGCGACGATCTCGACACCACCTCGGTCGAAGCGCTGGCCGAGTTGCGCTCCGACCTGGCGGCGCGCAACCAGGTGCTGAGCCTCGCCCGGCTCAAGGACAGGCCGCGCCAGGCGTTGCTGCGCTTCGACGCCACCAACAACGGTGGCCGCGCGACACATGCGGCGGAGAATCTCTTCTGGAGCGTGGACGACGCGGTGCAGGCGATGACACGTTGAAACACCACCCCGTCCCGACGTACAAGACCATGGACATCATCGAACGCATTCAGCAGTTCAACGCCGGGCGCGATCCCGAGCGCCTCGCACTCAAGTACCGCAGGATGCGCGAAGGCCCCTTCATCTTCCTGCGCGCGAGCTGCCACCTGTTCCAGGACCGCCTGACCGGGCTCGGAGCCACGCCTGCGGCCCCGCTGGCCTGGCTGTGCGGCGACCTGCACCTGGAGAACTTCGGCAGCTACAAGGGCGACAACCGGCTGGTCTATTTCGATCTCAACGATTTCGACGAGGCCGCGCTAGGCCCCGTCACCCGCGAGCTGGTGCGCTTTCTGTCCAGCCTGCTGGTCGGGGCGGAAAGCCTCGGCCTGAGCCAGCAGCAAGCCCTCGACCTGTGCGCCGCCTTCCTCGACGGCTATGCCGGGGCGCTGGCTGAAGGCAAGGCGCGCTGGGTCGAGCGCGACACCGCGGACGGCCTGGTGGCGGATCTGCTGAAGTCGGCGCGCATGCGGTCGCGCTCCCTGCTGCTCGACAGCCGCACCGAGCTGACCGGCAAGAAGCGCAGGATCCGCATCGACGGCGCGAAGGCGCTGCCTGCGTCGGACAGCCAGCGCAGCCGCGTCACTGCCTTCATGGAGGAATTCGCCACGCGCCAGCCCGCGCCGCGTTTCTTCAGGCCGCTCGACGTCGCCCGCCGCATCTCCGGCAACGGCAGCCTGGGGGTGGAGCGCTACATCATCCTGGTGGAAGGCAAGGGCTCGCCCGA
>JAFEFM010000525.1 GCA_018240585.1 Pseudomonadota bacterium | reverse complement strand
CGATCCCGATGGTGGCCGCGGTGTCGCGCGTGCAGCCGGTGAAGTACGGCGAGATCATCGCCACCGTGTCGAGCAAGTCGGCCGGCCCCGGCACGCGCAAGAACATCGACGAATTCACCCGCACCACCGCCGGCGCCGTCGAGCGCGTGGGCGGCGCGAAGCAGGGCAAGGCGATCATCATCCTGAATCCGGCCGAGCCGCCGCTGATCATGCGCGACACGGTGCACTGCCTGACCGAGGGCGAGCCCGACCAGGCGAAGATCACCGAGTCGATCCACGCCATGATCACGGAAGTGCAGAAGTACGTGCCCGGCTACAAGCTGGTCAATGGCCCGGTGTTCGACGGCAATCGCGTGTCGGTGTACCTGGAGGTCGAGGGCCTGGGCGACTACCTGCCGAAGTACGCCGGCAACCTGGACATCATGACCGCGGCCGCCGCGCGCACTGCCGAGATGTTCGCCGAAGAGATCATCGCCGGCCGTCTCACCCTCGAACCCAACCGCGCCGTCATGGCAGCCTGAAGGAGATGACGATGGATCTTCGCGGCAAGAAAATCACCCTGCACGACATGACCCTGCGCGACGGGATGCACCCGAAGCGCCACCTGATGACGCTCGAGCAGATGAAGAGCATCGCCGTCGGCCTCGACGAGGCGGGCGTGCCGCTGATCGAAGTCACGCACGGCGACGGCCTGGGCGGCAGTTCGGTGAACTACGGCTTCCCGGCGCACACCGACGAGGAATACCTCGGCGCGGTGATCCCGTTGATGAAGCGGGCCAAGGTGTCTGCGCTGCTGCTGCCCGGCATCGGCACCGTCGACCACCTGAAGATGGCCCATGAGCTGGGCGTGAGCACGATTCGCGTCGCGACCCACTGCACCGAGGCGGACGTCTCCGAGCAGCATATCGGCTACGCGCGCAAGCTCGGCATGGATACCGTCGGCTTCCTGATGATGAGCCACATGAACAGCGTCGAAGGCCTCATCGGCCAGGCGAAGCTGATGGAAGGCTACGGCGCGAACTGCATCTACATCACCGACTCCGCCGGCTACATGCTGCCGGATGAAGTGCGGACCAAGCTGGGCGCGGTGCGCCAGGCGCTCAAGCCCGAGACCGAGCTGGGATTCCATGGCCACCACAACCTGGCGATGGGCGTGGCCAACTCGATCGCCGCCGTCGAAGCCGGTGCCAACCGCGTAGACGCGGCTGCCGCGGGCCTGGGCGCCGGTGCCGGCAACACGCCGATGGAAGTGCTGGTGGCCGTGTGCGCGCGCATGGGCATCGAGACGGGTGTGGACGTGTTCAAGATCCAGGACGTGGCCGAAGACCTCGTCGTGCCCATCATGGACTTCCCGATCCGTTGCGACCGCGATGCGCTGACCCTGGGTTATGCCGGTGTCTATGGTTCGTTCCTGCTGTTCGCCAAGCGTGCCGAGAAGAAGTACGGCATCCCGGCGCGTGAGCTGCTGGTCGAGCTGGGCCGTCGCGGCATGGTCGGCGGTCAGGAAGACATGATCGAGGACACCGCGATCACGCTGGCGAAGGCGCGCAAGCAGGCGGCCTGAGCGTCGATCACGGCGCGCGTCGTGCGCGACGCGCGCCGCACGTGGATTTTGCATGGTTGCGGTGATCGGCCTGGAACGGCCGACGCCGCGCACAACGAGGGGAGGGATAGCGATGCCTTTGGCTGAAATCACGATGATTGAGGGACGCACCGAGGACCAGAAGCGCGCGGTGATCGAGAAGGTCACCCAGGCGCTGGTCGAGGCGGTCGGTGCGCCGATCCAGACGGTGCGCGTGGTCATCCGCGAGGTGCCGAAGACGAACTGGGGCATTGGCGGCGTGTCTGCCAAGGATCTGGGGCGCTGAGCAGCAGGTCGCGTTGCCACCATGCGGCGATGAACTCGGTCCCGAGCTCGTCGCGGCAATGACTCGATGCCATTCGGCCGGAAGCGTCTGCGACCGGCCGAATTCTTTTCAGACTTCCGACGCCGCGGGCCACGCGGCGCCATGTTCGGGGTGATCGAATGAGCGAAACAAGCAAGGCGGCTGCGGTGGTGTCTGCGGCGCCGGCACCGGTGACGCGCATCGCGCGGCGCCATGCGCGGCCGGGGCATGAGTCGCAGTACGAGGTGCTCATCCGCGAGATGTTCGGCAAGATGCGTGCCTTCCGCGGTTTCATGGGCGCAGAGCTGATTCCGCCGCATCAGCCCGGAGATGCCTACCAAGTGGTAGTCAATTTCGCTTCGGAGGCCGATCTGCAGGTGTGGGACGAGTCGGCCGTGCGCAAGGAGATGCACGGGCGCATGCGCGAGGTGGCGGAGGACGAGCCCGAATACCGTCGTCTGAGCGGCCTCGAGGCCTGGTTCACCGGCGCGGTGGTCCCCGCGTCCATGCATCCGCCGCGCTTTCGCATGGCGGTCGTGACCTGGATGGGCATCTTCCCGGTGGTGTCCTTCTACCTGTGGCTGGTGTCGCTGTGGCCGGGCTTCGTCGAACTTCCCTTCCTGCCGCGCACGGCGGTATTCACCGCGGTGATCGTGGTGACGATGACCTGGGTGGTGATGCCGCGGCTGACGAAGCTGATGCGCGGCTGGCTCAACCCGAAGCCCAAGCAGTAGGGGCGCGGGGGGAAAGGCGGGCGGTCGGGTATAATTTCGGGCCTCTGCAGGCGCGCACCGCCTGGGGACCCTTCTCATTCCCGCCCCGACCGACATGACCTCGATCCTGAAACTGCGTGGCGCTGCGGCGCTGTCCCGTACCCGACTGGAACGCATCTCCCGCGCTGCGGGCGAGGTGCTGACCAAGCTGAAGGGGCTCGCGGCCGAACACTGGTATTTCATCGAACTGTCGTCGGCGCTGACCGCGGAGGAACTGGCACGGCTGGTCGATCTGCTGGGCGCCCATCCGGCGACGGAGCAGGCGCCCGCCGGCACGCTGCTGCTCGTCGTGCCGCGCCTGGGCACGATCTCGCCCTGGTCGTCGAAAGCCACCGACATCGCGCGCCAGTGCGGCTTCGACAAGATCGTGCGCATCGAGCGCGGCACCGCGTACACGGTGGATGCGAAGGACGCCGGCAACAATCCGGCCCTGCTGGCGCTGCTGCACGACCGCATGACCGAATCGGTGCTGCCGACGCTGGACCAGGCCGACGAACTCTTCCACCACTATGCGCCGCAGCCGCTCACCAGCGTCGACATCCTCGCCGGCGGCCGTGCGGCCCTCGAAGCGGCCAACGGCGAGCTGGGCCTGGCGCTGTCGGAGGACGAGATCGACTACCTGGTCGACAACTTCAGCCGCATCGGCCGCAACCCCACCGACGTCGAGCTGATGATGTTCGCGCAGGCCAACTCGGAGCACTGCCGGCACAAGATCTTCAATGCCGACTGGGTCATCGATGCGCGGCCGATGGACAAGTCCCTGTTCGGCATGATCAAGGACACGCACAAGGCGCATCCGCAGGGCACGGTGGTGGCGTATTCCGACAACGCGTCCATCATCGAGGGCGCGACGATCGAGCGCCTGTACCCGGACGCCGACGGCGTGTGGCGCTACCACACCGAAGAGACCCACATCCTCGCCAAGGTGGAGACGCACAACCACCCGACGGCGATCTCGCCCTTCCCGGGGGCAGCGACCGGCGCCGGCGGCGAGATCCGCGACGAAGGCGCGACCGGCCGCGGCTCGCGTCCGAAGGCCGGCCTTGCCGGCTTCTCGGTGTCGAACCTGAACATCCCGGGCTTCGAGCAGCCGTGGGAGACCGCCAACGGCAGGTCCTACGGCAAGCCGGAGCGCATCGCCTCCGCGCTCGACATCATGATCGAGGGGCCGATCGGCGCCGCTGCCTTCAACAACGAATTCGGCCGTCCCAACCTTGCCGGCTACTTCCGCAGCTTCGAGCAGGAAGTGCAGGGCGAGGTGCGCGGGTTCCACAAGCCCATCATGATTGCCGGCGGCCTTGGCGCCATCCAGGCGCAGCAGTCCGAAAAGCCCACCTTCCCGCCGGGCACGCTGCTGATCCAGCTCGGCGGTCCGGGCATGCTGATCGGCCTGGGCGGCGGCGCCGCCTCGTCGATGGCGACCGGCACCAACACCGCCGACCTCGACTTCGCCTCGGTGCAGCGCGGCAACCCGGAGATCCAGCGCCGCTGCCAGGAAGTGATCGACGCCTGCTGGCAGCTCGGCGAGCGCAACCCGATCATCGCCATCCACGACGTCGGCGCGGGCGGCCTGTCGAACGCCATGCCCGAACTCGCCGACCACGCCGGCCTGGGCGCGCATTTCGAGCTGCGCGAGGTGCACATCGAGGAGCCGGGCATGAGCCCGCGCGAGATCTGGTCGAACGAATCGCAGGAGCGCTATGTGCTCGCGATCGCGCCCGAGAGCCTCGAGCAGTTCCAAGCCTTCTGCGAGCGCGAGCGCTGCCCGTTCGCGGTGCTGGGCACCGCCACCGCCGATGGCCATCTCACGGTCTCCGACCGCCACTTCGGCAACAAGCCGGTCGACATGGACATGAAGGTGCTGCTCGGCAAGCCGCCGAAGATGACGCGCAACGTGTCGCGCCGTGCCGTGTTCCTGCCGCCTTTCGATACCACCGACCTCGACCTCAAGGAGGCGGGCATGCGCGTGCTGCGCATGCCTGCGGTGGCGAGCAAGAACTTCCTCATCACCATCGGCGACCGTTCGGTGGGCGGCCTGACCGCGCGCGACCAGTTCGTCGGCCCGTGGCAGATTCCGGTGGCCGACGCTGCCGTCACCGCGATGAGCTTCCACGGCTACCGCGGCGAAGCCTTCGCGATGGGCGAACGCACTTCCGTCGCCTGTGTCGATGCGCCGGCTTCCGGTCGCATGGCGATCGGCGAGGCCGTCACCAACATCGCCGCGGCCGACATCGCCGCCATCGGCGACGTCAAGCTGTCGGCGAACTGGATGGCGGCGGCCGGCCATCGCGGCGAGGACGCCAAGCTGTTCGACACGGTGAAGGCGGTATCGGAATTCTGCATCGCGGCCGGGTTGTCGATTCCGGTGGGCAAGGATTCGCTGTCGATGCGCACCGCGTGGAAGGACGGCGACGAGGACAAGCAGGTCATCGCGCCGCTGTCGCTGATCGCCACCGCCTTCGCGCCGGTGCAGGACATCCGCCGCACCCTGACCCCGCAACTGCAGTTGCCCGAAGGCGTCGACACCGAACTGCTGTTGATCGACCTCGGCAACGGCCGCAACCGGCTCGGTGGTTCGGCGCTCGCGCAGGCCTACAACGCGGTCGGCGAGCATGCACCCGACGTCGATCCCGCCCAGCTCGCCACCTTCTTCGCCACCATCCAGCGCCTGCGTGGCGATGGACTGCTGCTGGCCTACCACGACCGCGGCGACGGCGGCCTGTTCGCCACCGTGTGCGAGATGGCCTTCGCCGCCCGCTGCGGCCTGTCGCTGGTGCTCGACACCGTGTGCTACGACCAGTACATGAACGACGTGGATGGCTTGGAGAAGAAACCGGACACGCTGAAGGGCCGTTTCGGCGACAAGCTCTTCGCCGGGCTGTTCGCGGAGGAACTGGGTGCGGTGATCCAGATCCGCCGCGATGACCGCGCGCGGATCACCGAAGTGCTGCGCGCGGCCAGGCTCAGCTACCACTTCATCGGCGAGCCCAACGACAAGGACGAGATCCGCTTCCGCCGCAACGCCAAGCTGGTGTTTGGCGCCAGTCGCGCCGAGCTGCTGCAGGCCTGGTCGGAAACCAGCTACCGCATCGCGCGCCTGCGCGACGATGCCGACAGCGTGCAGCAGGAGTTCGACGGCCTGGCCGATGCCGCCGATCCGGGCCTGTCGGTGTCGCTGTCCTTCGACGTCGCCGAGGACGTCGCCGCGCCCTTCATCGCCACCGGCGCGCGGCCGCAGGTCGCGGTGTTGCGCGAGCAGGGCGTCAATTCGCAGTTCGAGATGGCGGCCGCCTTCGAGCGCGCCGGCTTCGCCCCGGTCGACGTGCACATGTCCGACCTGCAGGCCGGCCGCATCGATCTGGCCAATTTCCATGGCCTGGCGGCCTGCGGCGGCTTCTCTTACGGCGACGTGCTCGGCGCCGGCCAGGGCTGGGCCAAGTCCATCCTGTTCAACAGCCGCCTGCGCGACGAGTTCGAGGCCTTCTTCCGCCGCAGCGACACTTTCGCGCTGGGCGTGTGCAATGGCTGCCAGATGATGGCCCACCTCGCGCCCATCATCCCCGGCGCCGAAGCCTGGCCGACCTTCCACCGCAACCGCAGCGAACAGTTCGAGGCGCGCTTCGCGATGGTCGAGGTCGTCGACAGCCCGTCGATCTTCTTCAAGGGCATGGCCGGCAGCCGCATGCCCATCGTCGTCAGTCACGGCGAGGGCAGGGCGGTGTTCGCGCAGGAGCCGGATCGTGCGGCCGCGTTGCTGGCGCTGCGCTACATCGACAACTATGGCAAGCCGACCGAAACGTATCCGAAGAACCCGAACGGTTCGCCGGAGGGCGTCACCGGCTTCACCACCGCCGATGGCCGCTTCATGATCATGATGCCGCACCCGGAGCGCACCGCCCGCACGCTGCAGATGTCGTGGGCGCCGCAGTGGCTGGCGGACAAGAGCCCGGACGCCTCGCCGTGGCTGCGCATGTTCCGCAACGCGCGCGTCTGGCTGGGCTGAGCTTGGCCGGGCTCAGGGTGCGACATTCTGGCACTCCACCGCCGCACCTTCGTGGTGCATAGTTGCAGCTTCAACAAGAAGGAGTCTCATGATGAAGAAGCTCGCCCTCGCGTCCCTCGTCACCACGCTGCTTTCCGCGCCCGTCCTTGCCGATGTCACGGTGAGCGACCCCTGGGTGCGTGCGACCGTTCCGTCGCAGAAGGCCACGGGCGCCTTCATGCAGCTCACCGCCGACGCCAGCTCGCGCCTGGTCGCGGCACGTTCGCCGGTGGCCGGCGTGGTGGAGATCCACGAGATGGCCATGGCGGGCGGCGTCATGAAGATGAGCCCCGTCACGGGTCTCGACCTGCCCGCGGGCAAGGCCGTCGAGCTCAAGCCCGGTGGCTACCACGTGATGCTGATGGACCTGAAAGGTCAGGTGAAGGAAGGTGACAAGGTCCCGCTCACTCTCGTCATCGAGGGCAAGGACGGCAAGCAGCAGACGCTGGAGATCGCCGCTCCGGTGCGGCCGCTGAATGCGCCGGCCGCCAGCAAGCCGACGGAGCATGGCACGCACTGATACCCGCTCATGAGCGGGTGTTGCCGGCGGTAGCCGGCGACAATGTCCCGATCACGGCGCCGGCGGTGACGATCACGATGCCGGCGCCGACGGCGAGCGAAATCGCCTCGTCGAGCAGCAGGTAGCCGGCGACGGCCGAAACCGCCGGCACCAGGGCCAGCGCCATCGACGCGCGGCTCGCCCCGATCTTCTGGTTCGCGTAGCTGTAGAGGCCGCCGGCGACCAGCGCGGCGATGATGCCCTGATACACGCCCTGCAGCAGCAGCGCGCTCCACGGCGCGTGCTGCAGCGTCGACGGCAATCCCAT
>JAFEFM010000524.1 GCA_018240585.1 Pseudomonadota bacterium | reverse complement strand
GCGTTCTGGCAACGGTCGATGGCTTCAGGGCCGATGCCTTCGCCCGCGTGAGCGACATCCGCGCGCTGGCGGAAAAGCTCGACGACAAGTCGCCGATCCGCAGCATCCTCATCGATCTCTGCGCGCGCGCCAATGGCGACCTGGCGAAGTTCCAGGAACTGCTCGACGCCTGGTTCAAGAGCTTCGAGGATCAGCTCACCGCGTGGTACCGGCAGAAGACGCAGTACGTGGTCGTCGGTCTGTCGCTGTTCGTCGCGGTGGCGATGAACGTCGACACGATCGACATCGCGCGTCAGTTGTCGACCGACCCCGCCTTGCGCAAGGAGCTGGTCAAGCAGGGGGCGCAGGTGCAGGCCTTGATGGACACCACCGCACGCGATGCCGCGAAAGAGGCCTACGACAAGGCGGTCGCCACCCGCAGGCAGGCGGAGCAGGCCGCTGGCTGCCCGGCCGAGGTAGAGGATGAGGGGCCGGCGGAGGAATGCCTGCAGGCCCATCCCGACCTGCAGGCCGCGCTCGACAACGAGGATGCGCTGCGGGATGCCCTGGACGAGGAGCGGGCGGCGGTGAGCGAGCGCATCGTCGACCAGGTCGACACCCTGGCGGGCGCAGGCCTGTCATTGGGCTGGGACGAGGACGAGTTCCATGAGTGGATCGGCGACCTGTTGTCGCGCGAGGGCTTCGAGAAGCTGGTCGGCCTGCTGCTGTCGGCCTTCGCGCTGGCGCTGGGCGCGCCGTTCTGGTTCAACGTGCTGAAGTCGGTCGCCTCGGTGCGCTCGGTGGGTGCGAACATGCTCGAGAAGAAGAACGGCGCTGCGGCGAAGTAAGCTGCGTGCGGAGCCACCGCAGCGCCGATTTTTGATCTACGGTTCGGGTATGACTCGCGCCGCCGCAGTCGGCGGGGCGGAGGTTTGAACTGGGCAGGAGCCGCTATGGACAGGCATTCTCGTCGCTTGCCGATGTTCCTGAATCTGGCGCAGATCCGTTTCCCGGTCGGCGCGATCGCCTCGATCGCACACCGCGTGTCGGGCGTTCTGCTGTTCATCACCCTGCCCGTCATCGCCCTTCTGCTCGATGCGTCGCTGCGCTCCGAGGACGTTTTCGCTTCGCTGCGTAAGCTGCTCTCGTCGCCGCTCTACGTCGTCGCGGCAACTGTGCTGGTGTGGGCGCTCGTGCATCACGTGCTGGCCGGTGTTCGCCACCTGCTGATGGACGTCGGCGTAGGGAGCGAACTTGCCCGGGCGCGCGCCAGTGCGCGGGTGGTCCTGCTCGCCGCACCCTTGCTCGCGCTGCTCTTTCTGGTCTGGGGGCTGTCATGAGGCTGTTCGACGGTCAGCGGGCATGGGTGATCCAGCGGATCAGCGCCTTGCTGCTGCTGGTGCTGATCATGCTCGCCACGCTCGCGCTGCCTTTTGCGGTGCCGCTCGATTTCTCCGCATGGCGCGCCTTCGCCGGCGGTGCGCTGGGCGGGCCGCTGATCGCGCTGCTGTTCGGCGCCCTGTGCGCGCACGCGTGGGTCGGCATGCGCGACATCGTGCTCGACTACGTCCAGCCGCGCGGGTTGCGCTTCTTCGTACTGAGCCTGATCGCGGTCGTGCTGCTCGGCGTGCTCGTGCGTGTGCTGCTGAGCCTGGCCGCGGTGGCGCTCGCCGCTTGAGCGGCGAAGGGACGGGACATGAAACTGAGCATCTATCGCTTCGAGCCGGAGAGCGGGAATCCGCCGCGGATGCAGGCATACGAGGTGCGTCCGGAGGCGGGCGACAAGAAGCTGCTCGACCTGCTGATGCGCCTGCGCGTCCAGGACGACAGCCTGTCGTTCCGGCGCTCGTGCCGCGAGGGAGTGTGCGGCTCGGACGCGATGAACATCAACGGGCGCAACGGTCTCGCCTGCCTGACTGCGCTCGACGGCCTGAAAGAGCCGGTGGTGCTGCGCCCTCTGCCGGGCTTCCCGGTGATCCGCGATCTGATCGTGGACATGACGCAATTCTTTGCCCACTACCACTCGATCAAGCCCTGGCTGATCAACGGCGAGCCTCTGCCGGAGCGCGAGCGGCTGCAGAGCCCGGCCGAGCGCGAGCGCCTGGACGGGCTCTATGAATGCATCCTGTGCGCCTGCTGCAGTGCGTTCTGCCCCTCCTACTGGTGGAATCCGGACAAGTTCATCGGGCCATCGGGCCTGCTGCAGGCCTACCGGTTCATCGCTGACAGCCGCGACACCGCCACCGCCGAGCGGCTCGATTTCCTCGACGACGTCTATCGCCTCTACCGCTGCCGTACGATCATGAACTGCACTGAAGTCTGCCCGAAGGGCTTGAGTCCCTCGCATGCGATCGAGCGCATCAGGCTGGCTCTGCTGCGGCGTTCGTCCTGAGACGACACGCGCGGCTGCAATCCATCCTTCATTCACTGTGTGCGCGAACGGAAGTGGGCGCTGCAGCCTTCGAGTTCGAGCAGGTGGGGCAGCAACTCGGAGTGCTTGTGCACGTGGAACACGAAGCGTGGCACATCCCGCCCGGTTGTCTGGGCCATGAAGGGTTCGCCCCAGAAGCTGAGCAGGGCCTCGCATCCGCCGCTGTGCTGGCTATCTGCGAGGATGAAGGAAAGCGTGCGGTCCAGCTTGCACCAGCGTGGCGTGCGCACACGCGCATGACCGGCGCAGGTGGCGATCTGTGGCGCGATCGTGCTGTCCCAGAGTGCGTGCTGGCTTTCATCGAGCACGAACTGGATCGAACCGACCGCCGGATTGTCGACGGCCGGGCGCAGCAGAGCGTCGAACAGCGCGGGTGTGCGGTACATCGACAGGCACACGTTGAACCAGATGGAGTCTCCGCTCATCGCGAGCAGGAAGCGGTGGTATTCCGTCTGCAACTGGCGCGGTCCGATGAGGGCCAGACCGGGATGTTCGAGTGCGGCGTGCAGGGCGTCGACCGTGTGTGCCGTGCGCTCGACCTGCTCGGCGGTCAGCTCGTTGTTGCGGCTGTGGCGCATGAAATTGATGAACAGCAGGCCAACCAGCGCCAGCAGGATGGGGAGGACGACCGCCTCATCGACGATGTGCAGCAGGTGCAGGACCATCGCCACGAACGCCGCGGTAATGCCGGCAATCGCGTCCCACTCCCAGCGCATGGCCTGACGGATCTTCATCGCTTGCCCTCCACTGCTTTTCCAACATAGCACAGGGCCTGGTGGGCGCGGCGGGGCGGACGTGCTGAAGGGAAGGAACATGTCCCGGAAAAGCGAGCCGGCTGCAGGGCCTTCATGGCAGCGGCGAGGGATCAGGCGGCGAGCATCACGAACCCCTTTTTCTCGAGCCCCTTGTGCACCAGCGCTGCGGCGAGGCGCATGTCGCGCGTTTCCATCAGCTCACGGGTCTCGATGTCGTCGAGGCCGGTCGCAAGCGCCTGGGGAAGCCTGCCCCTGGCGTTCTCGATCGCCGTTCCCAGCCGCGCCAGCCCGGTCTCGGTGTCGAGCGCGCCGTAGGGCAAGGGTTGCATGCCCTGCATCCTGCGCAGCGCTTCGAGCGCAGGCGCGTTCTTGAACTGCCAGCCGGCATGAAGCGTCTCGGGCAAGGGTGTCCCCGGCGGCGCGAGCAAGGCCCTGGCGACGACCTCCGCGGCGCCGCCGAAACCGCCCAGCAGGTAGAGGGGGATCCCGCGTTCGAGCGTGAGCAGGACTTCCTCGAAGATGCCCGGCAGAAAGCCGCTGAAGCCGGACATTCTCCCGCCCAGCACGATGCGCACGGACACAGGGGGCACCGATTCCGTGCGCGCCACGTCGGGGCTGGTCAGCGCCAGTCCATCCATCGCCATGCGGCGCATCGCGCTCAGGCAGATCGCGCTGTTGAGCGGGACGCGGCGCGGCGCGTGCGCCACGTCGCGATCCGGGTCGAAATCGCCGTCGGGAATGCACTGGTCCGGCGCGATGCCGGCCATTGCCTGGTCGATGCGGATGATGCGGCAACTGTTGATCCAGCGCGCCTCGAGCGCGGGCGTGATGCGCAGGTAGTGGGGCCAGGCGCTGTAGTTGAAGAGGCGACCGATCGGCAGCACGTCGTCGGCGTCGCCCGATTTCTCGCGCTCGGCCGCTTCGTCCTGTTCGGCGCTGACCAGGCGCAGCAGATCGAAGGTGAAGTTGTCGTTGCGCTCCTGCAGCCGCCCGCCGTAGGCGAGGCTGGCGCCCTGCCGCAGCAGCGGGCGTGCGAGCAGCACGAGCAGTTCGCGCAGATGCTCGAGTCCGAAGCCGCGTGCCAGCAAGGGTGCGCGCTCGTACGACAGTGACAGGGCGATCAGGCGATGGGCGCTGTCGCGCGAACGATAGCGCGCTGCCTTGATGAGGGGATTCATGGGTTCATCCGGTCGAAGCTGAAGAATTCCACCTCGGGAAAGTAGTCCGTCAGCGTGTCGAGCTCCAGCCCGGTCAGGCCACGGCCCGGGTAATACACGTGCAGACCCGCCCCGGCCTGGCGGATGCGCGGGATGTGGAGCAGCGAGGTCGGGTCGGGCAGCCAGTTGAGGACGACATGATTCGGCGCGTCCGGGACCGTCTGGCCGACGGCGCGGTGGAAGGCGGCGAGCAGCACGTCGCGCAGCACCGTGGTGACGATCTGCTCTTCCTGCGCCGGGATGTCTTCCGACCAGCGGATCGCCGCGGTGTTGCCCAACTCGGGGATGCCCGGCGTGTGCACACCGCCGGCCAGCGCATCCACCACCAGGGTCGGGTTGAGCAGCCAGTGCTCGGCCATGCGGCCGGCCGCAGGCATCGGCAGCGGACGGCGGAACAGCGAGAACTCGCGCCGGCACCACGGCCGCCGCGCGTATTCGGCACTGCGCACCGCGATCAGGGCCGCGCTCTGCGTCGGGCCCGACACATTGCCTTCGAGCACCCGGCTGAAGCTGGAGCCGTAGGGGATGTCGTTCTCGTCGTAGAAGGCGGCAAGCTGCGTCTGGCTGTAGATGTAGTCGCGGATGCGCCTGGCCGGGACGGTTCCGTCCTTCTTCGCATGGCTCAGGAAGATCTTCACCTTGGGGCGCGCCAGGTCGAGCGTCGGACCCGGCCCCGCCCCGGGTGGCGCGTCGTCCGGCCGCAGCAGCAGGTCGCACAGCGTTTCGGTGAGCTGCTTCAGCAGCGAGCGGCTCACCGTTTCGACGACCTCGTCGGCCCAGGGCTGCGCAGTGCCGCTGGCCGGCACGCCGGCCGGCCGCAGGAAGTTGAGCGCATGCAGCGCGACCGGGCCGTTGTAGGCGGTGGTGTCGAGCGCCACCGGCAGGCATACACGGGCGGCCGCGCCCTGCTCGCGGGCAAGCTGGCCGATCCAGTGGCGCCAGGTGGGGGCGGCGATCATGAAGGCGTCGATCAGCAGGATCACCACCTGCAGGTTGCTGCCCGGAGGCGGGGCCTGGACGGCAGACAGGGGCCGGCTCTCGCCCGGCAGCGGTGGCGGCAGGCCGCCGGGCGGGGCTTCCGGTGCCGGCAGGCTGCGATAGAAGACCTGCGGCCCCAGTCCATTGCCGGGCCGTAGCCAGCCATGGATCCGTGTCGCCAGCGCATCGCCCGGTTCGCAGCGCGGGTGCCACAGCACGTAGAGCTCGGGGATCAGGCTACTCATGCTCGTCCTCGCCAGCCATGGGCGCCACATCGGCGATCGCCGCCAGCAGCCGGGCGTACGCCAGCATGTCCAGCCGCATCGCCTCCAGTTCCTGGCGGAAGATCATCAGCGAGGCTTCATCCGGCGTGGTGGTTTCCGCGAAGCGCGCGTGCCAGCGCGTGAGCATCGGGCGCACGATGCGGTTCAGCACCGCGATGCCGATGCGGGCGAAAGCCTGCGCGTCGCGCCCGTGGCGCTTCATGATCTCGCGCGTGGTGGCGAACAGCGAATGCAGGCTCTCCAGCGCGGCCGCCTCCACGCCCTGGCCGGGCGGCAGGGGCTGCGTGCTGATGCGTGTCGCAAGCTCGATGTAGAGTTCCCACGCCGCCTCGCGGTCGGCCTCGTGGGGGGCGAATTCCGCGTCGACGAAGCCCTGCGGCAACTGCAGCTTCGCCAGGCCCCATTCGCCGAGCATGTATCGCCATTTCATCGGTCCGTCGTCCACGCCGCAGGGCCGCGATGTCGTGGCCCGCCCGCGCTACGCTTCAAGACCAGTATAGGTAGCGCCGGCGCCTTCGCTCCACGCCATCCGGCGCAGCCGTCGTCGCCGGGACGTCGCGGTGGCGGCAGCAGGCCCCACAGGCGCCACCACACCAGCATGATCTCGCTCGCCGCCTGCATCGCCTGTGCCGGGTCGGCCATCATGCCGGGCAGGAGCTGCGCATAGCCGCCGGTCATCATCTGGTCAGCGTGGTCGAACAGCGGCGACCGGAAGGGCACGAAATCCGCCGGCTGCGGCGGCGGGCAGGGCAGTGCCGCGGGCGTTTCTTCCTGCGGCAGGTTCTTGCTGAGGAAGGCCTTGCGCCCGACGCGCGGCACACTGGGGTACAGATTCACGTAGGGGCGATCCTTCGGATACGCCTCCGCTTCGTCGTCCACCGGCCAGATGAACACGCGGCCGCGGGCACCGTCGAAGAAGCCCAGCTCCCACGGCATCCAGTTCGAACCGGCGGAATGGGCCGACAGCACATAGACCAGCGACGCGCATTCGCGCATCGCTTTCAGCAAGGCGTCGGCGGTCTCCCGCGTCACCTCCTCCGGCTTCACCGCCGGCAGCGCCTCGTAATCGACGAACACGCGGTAACCCAGCGCCTGCAGTTCGTTTTGGACGAGGTCGGCGATCGCGCGGTCGATGGTGGCGTGGGACAGGAATACGTCGTATTGCATGGGTGATCTCCCGGGAGATGCCGCCGCTTTCCCGCTTGGTGGGGCCGATCGGCGGCGCGGAGGTCCACGCGCTCATCGTGCGCTGGCGGGCGGACATCCAAGAAGCTGTCCGCAAGGCGGAGGCAAACGAACATCATGACGCTTGGCGGCATCCTTAAATGCCACACACGGACTCGCACTGAGTAGTCACGCAATCCGCCATGCCGGAATCTTCGAGCAGCAGCCTGTCGCCGGTGACCAGCCGCAGGTCCGCCCTCACCGCAAGGGTATCCCGGAGCATCTGATCACCGGGGTCGGACGCTCGCGGAGCCTTGTCGTGCAAAGGCTTCAAGACGATGGCGTGCTGAGCGGGATCGGTGAGGATGGTCTCCACCTCGGCGACGTTCAGCCCGTCCATCTTGCGCACATCCCGGACATGGAGCGGCGCCGGTTGCCGGGTAAAATGGCCATGGATCCGCTATCCGCCCATTCCATCGATACCATGCCTTCCCCTGCGCACGCCAATTTCCCGTTTATCGAAGAAACCCGCTTCGGCAATTGGTTCCTGAAATCCGACACGTGGAAAGTGCATGTGCTGCGACGTGCCCTGAACGACCTGACCCGCCTGCTGCCTGGGACGCGACGCCGCTTTCCCCGCGTTCTCGACGTCGGTTGCGGTTTTGGCCACTCGTTTGCGGAACTTGCGGGACGCTTTGAGCCCGAACTCATTGTCGGTCTGGATGCCGATCCGGCCTTGCATGAACGTGCTGCATCGGCTGCCGAGGATTGCCCCTGTCCGGTGAAGCTGCATGCGGCCAATGCGGCGCGCGTCGACCTTGCAGATGATCAATTCGATCTGGTGTTCTGCCACCAGACCTTCCACCACATCGTCGAGCAGGAAGCGGCATTGCGCGAGTTCTTCCGCGTCCTGAAACCGGGTGGGGTGCTGCTGTTCGCGGAATCGACACGCCGCTACATCCATTCGTTGCCGATTCGGCTGCTGTTTCGTCACCCGATGGACGTGCAGAAGACCGCCGAGGAGTATCTCGCGCTGATCCGCGCCACTGGCTTCGACCTGCCCGACACGCAGGTGTCGCTGCCCTACCTGTGGTGGAGCCGGCCGGACATTGGCTTCCTGGAGTGGATCGGCGTGCCAGTGCCGAAGGCACGCGAGGAGACGCTGGTCAATGCGGTGGGGGTGAAGCCGGGCCGGCCGTGATGGGCCCGGACTGTATCCCGGGCGCTCAGTTGCCCAGCCTCACCACCTTGCCCTTCAGCGCCACCCCCGCCATCAGCGCGCCGGCGCCACACATGTATTCGGTTTCGCTGCTGCGTTCGGCGCTCTTGTAGTTGCTCTTGATGTCGATCACCGCGTTGCCGCCCTCGGCCTGCGCGCGTTCCTGCAGTTCGAGCACGGCGCTGAGAAAGACCCATTCGCAGGCCTCCTTGTCGGACTTGTTGAAGGCGTTGGTCTTCTTGTTCGTCTTCCATTCGCCGAAATCCTTGCCCACTTTCGGGTGCTTCTGCTCGCCGAAATAGAGCCTGATCGAGGGGTCGAGCTTTTCCTTCGCCGCCGGCGTATTGAGCGCTTCGTCCAGCGGCAGCATCAGGCGGTCGTCGCGTGCAATGGCCGCGCTGCTGGCGACCAGTGAAGCGAGGAGGGCGACGAGGGGAAGTGTGCGGCGCATTGCGAGTGTCCTGTGACGTTGTTGGTGAAGGGATGAATAGGCGAACGGAAATCGGCTGTCAGCGTTCGATGCGGCGGAACACCAGGCTGGCGTTGGTGCCGCCGAAGCCGAAGCTGTTCGACATGAATGTGTCGATGTGGTGGCCGATGGTCTGTCGCACCACCGGTAGCCCGGAGCAGGCCGGATCGGCTTCGCGCAGATGCGCGCAACCAGCGACGAAATCGTGCTCCATCATGATAATGGAATAAATGGCCTCGTGTGCTGCGGCAGCGGCGATCGGGTGGCCGGTGAGGCCCTTGGTGGACGAGATCAACGGAATGTGGCCTGTATTGGCGTTGCCGAATTCGTCGCTGAATACCGCGCGGATCGCGCCGAGTTCGCCGATGTCGCCGATCACGGTGGAAGTGGCGTGGGTGTTGATGTAATCCACCCGGCACTGCGCTTCGTCCAGTGCCAGGCGCATGGCACGTGTGGCGCCCTCCGCCGCGGGGCTCACCATGTCGCGGCCGTCGGAGCAGGCGCCGTAGCCGGCGAGCTCGGCGTAGATGCGCGCGCCACGCGCGCGGGCGTGCTCGAGTTCCTCGAGGATGAGGATTCCCGCGCCGCCGGCGATGACGAAGCCGTCGCGGCTCACATCGTACGGCCGCGACGCGGTGTCGTCGGCATGGGCGGTGGAAAGCGCGCCCATCGCGTCGAACAGTGCGGTGGAGGTCCATCGCAGCTCCTCGGCGCCGCCGGCGATCACGATGTCCTGGCGGCCGAGGCGGATCAGGTCGGCGCCATGGCCGAGGCAATGGGCGGACGTGGCGCACGCCGAGGTGATCGAGTAGCTCGCGCCCTGGATGCCGAAGGCGGTGGCCAGGTTGGCCGACGTGGTGCTACCCATCACCCGCGGCACCACGTAGGGCGCCACCTTGTCGATGCCGCGCGCGCGCAGCGCATCGAGTGCGGCCATGTGCTCCCAGGGTGAGCCCACGCCCGAGCCGACGATCAGCCCGGTGCGGGGCGAGGCGATGTCCGCCGGCAGCAAGCTGGCATCGTCGAGGGCGCGGCGGGTGGCGTGGTAGGCGTACAGCGCGGCGTCGCCCATGAAGCGGCGCAGCCTGCGTTCGACCGGCGGTTCGCCGCGGATGTCCGGTGCGCCGGCGACCAGGCTGCGCAGGCCGAGCTCGGCATGCTCCGGCATGTAGCGCACGCCGGATCGCCCTTCGCGCAGCGCCAGCGCCACCGTGCCGAGCTCGTTGCCGAGGCAGGACACGATGCCGAGGCCGGTGACGACGACTCGCCGCATTGGAGGAGTCCGCAACGGAAAGATGCCTGTCAGAGCTTGCGCAACTCGAGCTGGATGGCGTCCTTGAGTTCCTGCACCCAGCGGTTGTAGAAGGGATGGATGACCTTTCCTTCGACGACGCGATCCTCGAATTTCATGTTGATGCTGTCCTTGTAGTTCAGCGAAAAGCTGTCGGCCGCGTAGGCGATGTCGACGACGATGGTGTGCTTGTTGCGCACCACCAGCGTCGCCAGCAGCCGGCCGTCGGCCTGTGTCGCGAGGGTCCAGCCTTTCGCGCCCGCCGCGGCAACGATCGCCTGCCGCACCTGCTCGGCCTGCGGCGCGGTGCCGCTACCGGTGGCGATGACGATGCTGTCGTGGTTGATGATCGGTACGGGCGCGCGGGCCATGGCGGGGGTTGCCGCGAGCAGTGTGGCGGCGACGAGTGCTGTCAGCAGTCGGGATTTCATCGGGGTGCCTCACCCGGGAAAAGCTGATCGACCAGTTCGGTGATCTTGGTTTCTGCATCGATGAATTTGCCGAAGCTCGCGCCGCCGCCCTTGGCGTCGTAAATCGCTTCGCCGGCCGGCTTGCCGTCGTTGAACACCCTGATCTCGGCGTAGGCCATGTACAGGGCCAGATCCCAGCGCCAGTTCGCCGTATAGGTCGACGTGACCGGGCACGCGCGCAGCGAGGCGGAGGGCGCAAGCTGCGTGACGGCGTAGCCCTTGGCGCTCAGGGCGCGCTTGTAAGTGTCGAGAAAGCCGGCCTTGACGTCGCGCCTTTCGACGATGCAGATCTGGTTGTCGGCGAGCGGATCGACCGGCTTGACCTTCTGCTGGATGGCGCACCCTGAGATGGACAACATCATGGCAGTGGCGGCAGTGGTGTACTTGAGGAAGGCAGGCATGGTGACTCGGGGTTCAGGCGTGGGGCTTCAGGATGATGGCGGTATTGATCCCGCCGAAGGCGAAATTGTTGCTGATGACATACTCCGGGGCCAGCGCCCGCCCGGCGCCGGTGACGTGGTCGAGCGCGTCGCAGGCCGGGTCGGGGTGGGCGAGGTTGAGGGTGGGTGCGAACCACTGCCGGCGCATCATCTCGATCGCCCACCAGGCCTCGATCGCGCCGCAGGCGCCGAGGGTGTGGCCGAGATAGCTCTTCATCGAGCTGATCGGCGTGCGCGCGCCGAACACCTCGGCGGTGGCCCGGCTTTCGGCGACGTCGCCGCGGTCGGTGGCGGTGCCATGGGCGCTGATGTAGCCGATCGCTTCAGGCGGCAGGCCGGCGTCGGCCAGCGCCAGGCGCATCGCCACCGCCATGGTTTCCGCTTCGGGCTGGGTGATGTGGCTGCCGTCGGCGTTGCAGCCGAAGCCGACGATCTCGGCGTGGATGGTCGCGCCGCGCGCCCGGGCGTGCTCGTACTCTTCCAGCACCAGCGTCGCCGCGCCTTCGCCGACGACGAGGCCGTCGCGGTCGCGGTCGAAGGGGCGCGGCGTGGTGTGCGGCGCGGCGTTGCGCGTGCTGGTGGCGAACAGGGTGTCGAACACCGCGGCGCCAGGCGCGGAGATCTCTTCCGCGCCGCCGGCCAGCATCAGCGTCTGGCGGCCGAAGCGAATCGATTCGTAGGCGTAGCCGATGCCCTGGCTGCCCGAGGTGCACGCGCTCGAGGTCGGGATCACGCGGCCCTTCAGGCCCAGGAACAGGCCGATGTTGACCGCGGTGGTGTGCGGCATCATCTGGATGTAGCTGGTCGAGGTGACGCCCTGCATGGCGCCGGTCTCCAGCATGCGGCCGAACACCCGCACCGGCTCGACGCTGCCCGAGGAGGAACCGTAGGCGACGCCCATGCGGCCGTCACCGATCGTCCGATCGCCCAGCAGGCCGGCGTCGGCTAGCGCCAGTTCGCTGGCACGCACCGCCAGCAGCGACACCCGGCCCATCGAGCGGATCATCTTGCGCGGGTAGTGCGCCGGCACGGCGAAGTCGTCGACCGGCGCGCCGAGCCGGGTGTTGAGCATGTCGATGTAGTCCCATTCGCCCATGCGCCGCACGCCGTTGCGGCCGGCGCGCAGATTGCGTTCGATGCTGTCCCAGTCGCTCCCCAGCGCGGTGATGCCGGCCATGCCGGTGACGACGACGCGCTTCATCAGACGATGCCTCCATTGACGCCGAGCACCTGGCGGGTGATGTAGGACGCCTCGTCCGACATCAGGAAGGCGACCGCCGCGGCCACCTCACCGGGCTGGCCGACGCGGTTCATCGGCACCATCTTCAGCGCCTCGTCCAGCGGCAGTTCGTCCGTCATGTCGGTCTCGATCAGGCCCGGGGCGACGCAATTGACCGTGATGCGCCGGCTCGCCAGCTCGACCGCGAGCGCCTTCGTCGCGCCGATCAACCCGGCCTTCGCTGCGCTGTAATTGACCTGGCCGCGGTTGCCCATGACGCCGGATACCGACGCCAGGGTGACGATACGGCCGCCCCGGCGCGCGCGCACCATCGGCAGGGTCAGCGGCTGCACGACGTTGAAGAAGCCGTCGAGGCTGGTATCGAGCACGCGGTCCCAGTCGTCGTCGGACAGCGCCGGAAAGGCGCCGTCGCGCGTCAGACCGGCGTTGCAGACGATGCCGTAATAGGCGCCGCGGGCGCCGACGTCGGCATCCAGCGCGGCGCGTGCGGCGGCGCGGTCGCACACGTCGAACTGCAACACCTTGGTCGGTGGGCCATCCGTGGCACGAGTCGCATCGATTTGCGCCGCGATGGCATCGGCCTCGGCACGGCCGCTGCGGCAATGCAGCGTGACTGCGAAGCCGTCCCGCGCCAGACGCGATGCAATGGCGCGGCCGATGCCGCGGCTCGATCCGGTCACCAGCACGCGGCGGTCAGTCATGACAGGCTCCCTTGCACGAAGGCATCGAAATCGTCGGGCTCAAAGACTTTCAGCGTCGCAGTGGCCACTTCCACGCCGTCGCAGGTGATGCGGCAGTCGTAGGCGCCGAGGCCGCTGACGTCGCGGTAGATCATCGTGCTGTCGATGCGCAGCGCGTGGCCGGCGGCGAAGGCGGGTTCGGTCGAGGTGTAGCGCCGCGTGCCGAGCAGTGCACCCTGCTTCGGCGGCACGCCCTCGCTGCGCTTGCGCAGGCCGACGTGGGCGGCCACCGTCTGCGCCATCAGCTCGATGCCGATCCACGCCGGCATCGCCCCGGCGCCGTCGGCATACCACGCGTCGGGTCGCGGGGTGCATTCGGCGCTGGCGGTGTCGCCGGCGAAGGCGAGCACGCGGTCGATGAGCAGCATCGTGCCGCGGTGCGGCAGCAGCGCCTCGACCGGCGGCAGCGTGGCGCCGTTCATTGTGCGTCTCCGATGACCAGGCAGGCATTGCTGCCGCCGAAGGCGAACGAATTGCTCATGCACAGGCGATGCTGGCTCTTGGTGAAACGGCGTTCGCCGGTCACGAGGTCGAGGCGCGGCAGCGCCGGGTCGGGCTCGCCGTCCCACACGTGCGGCGGCAGGCGGCCATCGCGCAGCGCCAGCCAGCACAAGGCCAGTTCGGTGGCGCCGGCTGCGCCAAGCGTGTGCCCGGTGAGCGGCTTGGTGCCGCTGGCCGCGACGCCGCCGGCGAACACGCGGTCGACGGCGCGGCTCTCCATGTCGTCGTTCTTGGGCGTGGCGGTGGCGTGCAGGTTCAGGTAGTCGATGGCGTCCGCGCCGACGCCGGCATCGTCGAGCGCTGCGCGCATCGCCGCCTCGGCACCGAGGCCCTCGGGGTGGGGTGCCGAAATGTGGTGCGCGTCGCTGCTTTCGCCGATGCCGAGCAGCTCGACCGCGCTCTCGTCCCGGCCCAGTATGAACAGTGCCGCGCCTTCGCCGATATTGATGCCGTGGCGGTTGCGGCTCATCGGGTTGGTGAGCTCGGCAGTGGTCGATTCGAGTGCGGTGAAGCCGTTGATCGTGAGCCGGCACAGGGAATCGACCCCGCCCACGAATACCGCGTCGCACAGGCCGTGGCGGATCAGGTTGCGCGCCGAGGCGAAGGCCTTCGCGCTTGACGTGCATGCGGTGGATACGGTGTAGGCCGGGCCCCGCAGGCCGAGATGGCGCGCGAGGAAGATCGCCGGCGCGCCGATCTCCTGCTGCGCATAGTGGTAGCCGGGCGGCAGCGCGCCGGTGGCGCGGTGAGCGGCGATCGCCGCTTCGCCTTCGGCGATGCCCGAGGTGCTGGTGCCGAGCACGACGCCGACGCGGCTTCGGCCGTGGCGCGTCAGCACCGTATCGACCGCGGTTTCGATCTGTGCCAGCGCCGCGAGCAGCAGGCGGTTGTTGCGGCTGGCCTGGTCGGCGAGGGCCGCCGGCACCTCGGGCAGTGCGCCGCGGGCGCGGCCGACCCGCGCCGACCCGGTGGGCAGCCAGCACTCCTCCAGCACCATGCCGCCGCTGTCGCCGGCGAACAGCCCACGCGCGACTTCGTCGCTGCCGCAGCCCAGCGCATTGATGATGCCCGGTGCGGACAGGAAGGTTCGTTGCTTCATGGCACGTCGTGTCCTTGATCCGGCCCGGGGGCCGCGAGCGGGAAATGCGGCAGGGTTTCGATGTCGAGCTCGATCTGCGCCGACGGCACGCTCACGCGCAGCCGACGGTGGCGCGCATCTGGGCCGCGGTCGTCGCTGTGCATGTCGCCGAGGTAGTCGATCTGCAGCGTGGTCTCGCCATCGCGCAGGATACGCCGGTGCTCGCCGCTGTCGTCCAGGGTCAGCAGGCTGTCCAGCCCGTCGCGCACTGCTGCGGCCGGCCACAACGCGAGCTGCACCAGCGCGAGCGGCAGCGCTGGTTCGAGGCGGGGGTTGGGCAGCGTCGCGGCGGTGGCGGTGTGGTTGTCGTAGCTGGCCTGCAGCAGCGTGTGGCCGAACGGGGTCAGCGCGGCGAAGCGCATGCCGGCGGCGTCGTTCTCGAGTTCGACGATCATCGTCTCGCGCCGCCCGGAGAGGCGTGCTTCGACCTTCTGCTGCGCGTCGAAGGGCGCCAGTGCGGTGCTAGGCTGCAGGCAGTAGCGGCCACCGCCAGGTAGCGCCGCACAGCGCGGGTCGGGGGGGCCGCAGGCCGCCAGCGCGAGCACCAACGGCACGGCCAGCGACCGCAGGGCGAAGGGCGGAAGCAGTCTCATGCGGCTTCCCGCGGTGCGAAGCTGAGCACGATGGGCGCCAGCAGCACGGCGATGCCGACCCCTACCAGCAGGGTCAGGCCGAAGCCGGACAGTGCGGGCATGGAGCTGAAGGCGAGCAGGCCGAAGGACAGCAGCGTGGTGGCCGCCGACAGCAGCACGCCGGCAAGCGTCGCTGCCGCGCGCACGCCGCCTTCACGCAGGAAGATCGCGTAATTGACGCCGACGCCCAGCACCAGCATCAGCGCCATCAGGTTGAACAGGGTCAGCGGTGCGCCGGCATAGCCGAACAGGCCGAGCGCGATCGCCATCGCCAGCAGCGTGGGCGCCAGCGTGACCGCCGCCTGGCGCCAGCGGTAGCGCACGCAAAGCACGCCATACACCAGGGCCATCGCGCCGATGAGCCACACGGCGCCCCATTCGCGGTAGCTCCGGAACAGCGTGCTGACGCTGCCCGCCTTATCCACCAAGGTGACGCCGGGCAGGCCGGCGGCGGCGTCCGCCAGCGGTGCGAGCTCGCGCACGCCCTGCGGCAGCACGATGGAAGCGTAGCCGTGGGCGGTTGGCCCCAGCCACAGGTGGCGGAACGGCGTGGCCAGCGGTGCCAGCAGCCAGTCCTCGAGGCGCAGCGGCTGGTCCGCGGCAGCGGCGAAATCGGCGAGCAGGCGGTCGGCGATGTCGTCGCGCAGTTCGCTGCGGGCGAACTGCGCGCGCAACGCAGCGGGCTCGGCGAATACTTGCTGCTGCCACAGGCGGCGATTTTCGGCCTGCGTCGCGAGCGCCGGGACGAATGCCGACAGCGCCTGGAAGCCGCCGATGTCCTCGCGCGCGACAGCATCGCGCAGCCGGTCGACGAGCGCTTCCTCGTGCGCAAGTACCGCGTCGGGCGTGTCGCCTTCGACGAGGAAGAACTGGCTGCTGTTGCCGAAGCCGGTGAGCGCGCGGATCTTTTCTTCCTGCGCGACCAGCGCCGGGGGGCGCGCGACCAGCAGGCGGATGTCGTCGTTGCCTGCCAGCCGCGGCCAGCCGGGCGCGGCCAGCAGCAGCAGCGCCGCCGCCAGCAGCAGGCAGACGCGGCGCCCCATGTGCGCCTGCCACCACAGCAGGAAGCGCTGTGGGCCGGCGACCGCCGCGACCGGGTCGCGCCGGCTCGGGCGCCGCAGCAACGCCGGCAACAGCAGAAACACCGACAACCACGCGGCGCCGAGGCCGACGAGGGCGAACAGCGCGATCTGCGCCAGCGCCGGAAACGGCGCCAGCATCAGCGCGCCATAGCCGAGCGTGCTGGTGGCCAGCGCGACGCACAGCCCGGGGGCGATGCGGCGCAAGCCGGCCATCGGCTCCCAGTCCTGGCCGGCGCCGAGGTGGGCGGCGAAGTATTGCACCGAATAGTCGATCGCCTCGCCGATCAGTGCGGCGCCGAACACCAGCGTGATCAGGTGCAGTTCGCCATGTACCGCGACGCTGACCGCCACCGCCGCGCCGATGCCGAACGCCACCGACAGCAGACCCAGTCCGAGTGGCCGTAGCGAACGGAACACGAGGTACAGCATCGCCAGCATGCCGAGCAGCGAACCGGCGCCGATCAGGTCGAACTCGCGCTCGGCGCTGCGGCGCGCGGCGTCGCCGTAGAACACGGTGCCGGTGCGCAACAGCTCGGCGTCCGCATGGGCGGTGGTCAGCACCGCTTCGGCACCGGCGACGGCGGTGGCGACGCGCTGCTGCACCGTGCCGTCGTAGGCCGAGCCGGGCAGCTCGGCAGAGACGAAGACCCAGGTGTGCTGCGTGTCGCGCGTCACCAGCAGGCCGTCTTCCGGCTGCAGCTTCAGGCTGGCGAGCGGCAGGGCGGCGAGCCACGCGTCGGTGAAGCCGAACGGATCGTCCGCCGGCGATAGCGTGGGGCCGAGGCGGAACGGCGTGTACAGCTTGCGCTGCAGCCGGCCTTCGAGGTCGGCGTCGCCGGCGGCGAGCGCGCGGCGGTCGCTGTCGGCGAGCAGTGAGAAGCGGTGTGGCAGGTAGAGTCTGGTGAGTTGCCGCGGGTCGAACGGCGGGATGTCGGCGATCACCGCGGCGAAGCTGCCGCTGGCGCGCAGCGCCGCGGCGAACGTGCGCGCCGCGCCGGCCGCGGTGACCGGCGTCGAGGCACCGACCAGGAACACCGCGCGATTGCCGGCAGCGTCGGCCAGTCGCGCGACGGCGTCTTCGGCCACCGGGTTGCGCTCGGTGGGGGGCAGAAGCGCGAGTAGGTTGGTCTGCACCGGCAGGCGCCCGCCGGCGGCGAACTGCAGTGTGCAGGCGAGTGCCACGCCGAGCGCGAGCAGCAGCCACAGCGCCGCACGCAGCTTCATCTCCGGCGTGGCCGGCGGCGCCAGCGCCGCCTGCGCCTGTACCTGCGTCATTGCGCGCTCGCTCCGGGGACGAACAACTGCAGCTCGGCCGCGTCTGGCGCGTCGGTGCCCTGGCTGTTGCGGAAGCGGATCTGCGTGGTGTCGCCGCTGGCCTCGACGATGTCGATCGCGTCGACGAAGCGTCCGCCCGCCAGCCGCAGCGTGCCGAGGAACTGCGCGAGCTGCGCCTGCCGTGGCTGCAGCGCGATGTCCCAGCGCGCCGGGTCGCCGTGCACCGCGACCTCGAACACTTCGCGCAGCGTCGCCGGATTGGCGCCGAGCAGGGCGCGGAACACGCGGCCCACCTGCGCCAGCCCCGGCACGTCGCGCATGCCGCGCTCGCGCCGCACGCCGTCGGCGCCGATCTGGACGATGCGATCCTCGCCCAGCACGTAGCTCATGCGGTAGGGCTGCTCGATCTGCCACAGCACGCCGTGCCGGCGCGAGAACACCAGGCGGCCGGACGTCACCAGCGGACGCTTGAGCGCGGCCATTTGCTTGCTCTGCACGAAGTCGGCGCGGACCACCGCGTGTTGCTCGATCTGCGCGCCGATGAGCGCCAGTGTGTCGGTTTCGGTGCCGCGCACCGGGTGGGCGACCGCGACGCATGCGATGAAGATGCCGCGGATCAGCCAGCGCATGCCCGCTCCAGATTGGTGAGCACGATGGATGGGGAGACGAACTGCAGCTCGCCGCTGTGCGCATCGACCGCGACCAGGATCGTGCTGCCCTTCGTCAGGCGTTCGCCGCTCGCCGCGTCGCTGATCTCGTAGCCGATCTTGAGGCGGTTCTCGTATTCCAGCAGCTTCGCCTCGACTCGCAGGCGCTGGCCGTAACGCGCCGGGCGGATGTACTTCAACTTGCAGTCGACCACCGGCCACAGGTAGCCCGACGCCTGCATCTGCGGGTAGTCGTAGTCGAAGCGGCGCAGCAGCGCACAGCGCGCCAGTTCGAAGTACTTCAGGTAGTGGCCGTGCCAGGCGACGTTCATCGCGTCGACATCGTGGAACGGCACGTCGATGTCGACGGTGGCGGACAGCTTAAACATCGGCCTGGGGCTCCTCGGATGGGTACAGCGGCCAGTGACCGGCGCGGATCAGCGCTGTCAGCGCGCGCAGTTCGGCTTCGAGCGGCCGGTCCTCGTCGAGGAAGGGCGAATGTTCGCCGACGCTGCGCATGAAGCGGCTTACCGGCGGCGTCAGTTCGGCGGCTGCGGCATCGTCCAGGCGCTGGCGCAGTGTGACGCCCTGAACCGTCGCCAGCGTCAGCGCGGCGGCGACCTGTTCGGTGAGTTCGAGCACGCGCAGGCAGTCGCGCGCGGCGATGGTGCCCATGCTGACCTTGTCCTGGTTGTGGCATTCGGTCGAGCGCGAGAACACGCTGGCCGGCATTGTCAGCTTGAGCGCTTCGGCGGTCCACGCCGAAGCCCCGATCTGCACCGCCTTGAAACCGTGGTTGATCGCGGCGCGCGCGCCACGACTGCCGGACAGGTTCTGCGGCAGGCCATGGTTGTACTTGCTGTCGACCAGCAACGCCAACTGGCGATCCATCAGGTCGGCGAGGTTGGCGATCGCCGTCTTCAGCGCATCCATCGCGAAGGCGATGTGGCCTCCGTAGAAATGGCCGCCGTGCAGCACGAGTTCGGCGTCGCCGTCGATCAACGGGTTGTCGTTGGCGCTGTTCAGCTCGTTCTCGATATCGCGCCGCATCCAGCCCAGTGCGTCGCGTGCGACACCGATCACGTGCGGCGCGCAGCGGATCGAGTAGCGATCCTGCAGGCGAATCTGTTCGGCCTCGCCGGCATGGATGTCGCCGAAGATCCACGCTGCGGCTTCGTTCTGCCCAGCGTGCGGCTTGGCGGCGAACAGGCGCGGGTCGAAGTGGCCGCGGTTGCCGCGCAGCGCGATGCTGGCGAGCGAAGTCAGGCGGCAGCACAGCCGGGTGAGCTGTTCGGCGCGCTGCCAGGCGAGGCAGGCGAGACCGGTCATCACCGCGGTGCCGTTCATGATCGCCAGACCTTCCTTCGGGGCCAGCCGCAGCGGTGGGCGGCCGATCAGCACGAGCGCCTCCGCCGCGGTGCGGCGTATGCCGGCATGGCGAACATCGCGTTCGCCGATCAGTGCGGCGGCGACGTAGGACAGCGGTGTCAGGTCGCCGCTGGCGCCGACCGAGCCTTCGGCTGGGATGAAGGGCAGCACCCTCTGGTCGATCAGTGCCGCCAGTTGTTCGAGCAGTTCCCAGCGCACGCCGGAGTAACCCTGTGCCAGCGAGTTGAGTCGGCAGGTGAGCACGGCCAGCGTCGCCTCGTCGTCAAGGTGGGCGCCGAGGCCGCAGCCGTGATAACGGGTCAGATGCAGCGGCAACTCGGCAACCAGTTCGGGCGGGACGCCGACGGTGCACGAGTCGCCGTAGCCGGTGTTCACGCCGTAGACCGTGCCGTCGTCGGCGAGCAGGCGTTCGAGGAAGTTGGCGCCGCTGCGGATGCGGCGGGCGAAGCCGGGCGCCGTGGACAATCGAACGGTGGCGTCGCCGCGCGCGACGCGCAGCACGTCCTCGATCGTTAGACGGCCCTCACCGACGGTGACGGCCGTAGTCGGTGGCGCGGAAGCCGGAAGCGGGGTGAGAGGCATGTCCATCGTCAGGTGTTCGCGGGGTCGGTGGCGCCGCCGGCCGTGCGTTCGGCGGAAAGCCCGGCGCCCGGCGCGCGACGCCAGAAGTCATAGAAATTGAACCACTGGTAAGGCGCGGCAAGGCAGTGCGCCTCGAGGCGCCGCGCATAGCGCTGCACCCAGGCCTGCAGGCGGGCCTGACGTTCGCGTCGCGGCAGTTCGATGCGCTCGGCGAAGGGTTCGAAGTGGATGCGGTAGCGGCTGCAGCCGTCGATGTCGTCCTCGCGCACGCAGAAGAACAGGTACACCGGACAGTCGAGCAGGCTGGCGAGGATGAACGGCCCCTGCGCGAACGGTGCTGGCGCGCCGAGAAACTCCGCCTCGCACACTCGGCCGTTGTCGGCGGGCGGCGTGCGGTCGCCGACGATGACCAGTAGCTCGCCGCGGTCGATCTTGTCGCGCAGCAGGATCGCGGTGTCCGGCCCGAGGCTGGAGACCTGCAGCAGATTCACGCCGAAATCGGCATTGGCGGCGGCGAGCATGCGGTTGAAGTGCTGCGCGTGCTCGGTATACACGACCGCGTTGACGGTCGCCAACTGCCTGCCGTGGGCCAGCGCGCGCGTCATCTCGAGGTTGCCGAGGTGAGCGCCGATCAGCACCGCGCCACGGCCGGAGGCGAGCAGGCGGTCGAACTCGGCGCGGTTGGGGAAATCGACGCGGCTGCCGTCGAGCCGGCCCATCCAGGCTGCCAGCTTGTCCAGGCCGGATTGGGCGAAGGCCAGCATGTGGCGGAAGCTGTCGCGGCGCCGCGGCGGTGCCTTGCCGGCGTGCGCGGCGACGCGGTGCAGATAGGCGGCGGACGCGGTGCGCGCCTGTGCGCCGGTCAGGTAGAAGTAGCCGACCACCGGATACAGCAGCGCACGCGCGGCGCGCTCGCCGAGCCGTCGATAGCAGGCGAACACGATGCGCAGGCCGAGGCCGCCGCCGCGTTCGGCCAGGCGGGACCAGTGGTGCGAGGCGTGGCCATCCGCGGCCTGCGCGCCCGCGGTCGATGACAGCATCCGGCGCCACAACAGCCGCGGCGCGCGCGGCAACATCGAGAACACGAGGCGGGTGTGCATCTTCGTGATGCGCAGGTTGTCGCGCAGCATATCGAAGTGCGACACGCCGTCGGCCGGATAGGTGACGCGGGTGTCGAGGTTCTCGATCGGCACCCCGTCCCAGGCGAGGCGGACTATGATCTCGATGTCGAAGTCCATGCGCGTCGGGATGCGGACGCGGTCGAGCAGCGCGCAGGTGGTGGCGAGCGGGTAGAGACGGAAGCCGCACATCGAGTCGCCGATGGACAGCGATAGGGTTTCGACCCACACCCAGAAATGGGTCAGGTATCGGCCATACAGCCGGCCTTTCGGTACCGAGGCGTCGTAGATCGGCCGGCCGCAGATCACCGCCGCCGGCCGCGCCGCGCCGCGGGCGAGAAAGCGCGGCACGTCGGCGGCATCGTGCTGGCCGTCGGCGTCGATCTGCAGCGCATGGCTGTAGCCGGCCGCCTGCGCCTCGCGCAGGCCACGCATCACCGCCGCGCCCTTGCCGGCGTTGTGCGGCAGGCGGAACAGCCGCAGCAGCGGTTGCGTTGCGGCGAGCGCCGCGAGAACCTGCTGCGTGGCGGCATCGCTGCCGTCGTCGACGATCAGGATCGGTAGCCCGTGCGGTAACAGCCAAGCGACGGTGGAGGGGATACTGTCCTTGTGATTGTAGATCGGGATCAGCAGGCAGGGACTGAAGCTCATTGATCTACCCTTCTGTGGCTGCCGCACCGCCGAACACGAGACGGCCGCTGGAGCGGGTGCGTTGTTCATGGGTGTAGGCGAACGCGAGCCGCGCCTGCTCCGCATCCCAGCGCAGGTTCAGCGTCAGGTGCGCGTCGGGTAGCACCAGGGCCTGGAACTTGACGTTGTCCATCGCGCTGAAGTGGCCGGCGATGCGGAAATGCTCGCGTGCGAAGCGGACCGCCCAGTCGAGCTGCACCACGCCGGGCAGGATCGGCTGACCGGGAAAATGGCCGGCGAAATGGGCGAGCGCGGGCGGCACATTGAGATCGAGCTCGACCTCGGTGGCGGGCTGCGCACCGTTGGCGTTATGGCGCACGGCGAGCACTTCAGGCAGAAGGATCATCGTGATGGGTGCTCGGTGCAGTGAACATGGCGGCGACGGCGGCGTGCGTCAGCTTGCCGCGCTCGTTGATCGGCAGGTGCGGCGGGAAGCGCCAGTGGCGCGGCAGCAGCACGGCGTCGAAATACCTCGCGAGGTGGCGGCGCAGGTGCTGCGTGGTGGCGCGCCGGCCATGTGCGGCGAACTGCTGACGGCCGGCGGCGGACAGCACCAGCGCCACGCCCACGCTCTGCCGCCGGCCGGACAGAGCGACCGCCGCAGCAGCGCCGACCCAGGGATGCTCGCCTAGGCGTGCTTCGAGTTCGGGCAGCGACAGGCGCTTTTCCTCGATCTTGACGACGCGGTCGAGCCGGCCGCGCAACTGGAAGCGTCCGTCGCCGAGCAGGTGGACGCCATCGTCCATGACCCACGGTGCATCGTCGGCGAGGAAAGGCGAGCTCAGGCGCAGCGCGCCATCCGGGCTGGCGTCGACGCCGACGCCCGGCAGCGGCGTCCACGCGTCGCCCTGTTCGCCCTCCGTGCGCCGGCGCCACGCAACGCCGCCGGTTTCGGTGCTGCCGAACACTTCGGTGGGGGCACTGCCCAACTGGTCGCGAAAGGCTGCTGCCGCTTCGGCCGGCAGCGGCCCGCCGGACGAGAACATGATGCGCGGCGGCGGCTGCAGCGTGGCCAGCGGGACCAGTTCAGGCAGGCGCGACAGTTGTGCCGGGCTCGACACCAGCACGTTGTCGCCGAGCAGGGCGAGTCGCGCCGCAAGCGTGTCCGGGTTGGCGCAGGTGACGCAATCGAACGTGCGCCCTGCCGACAACGGCCACAGCAGCCGGAACAGCAGGCCGTAGATATGGTGGTGAGGTGCCGTGGCAACCACGGTGGCGCCCTCGAGGGTGTCGCCCCACAGCGCCTCTAGCGCGGCGATCTCGGCTTCGAACTGCGCCAGCGTCTTGCGCACGCGCTTCGGCTCACCGGTGCTGCCCGAGGTGTACAGATCAATGATCGCCACCTGCGCGTCGACCGGCGACAGGCTGGGCAGCAGGCTGTCGTCCTGTCCGGTGTCGTCTGTGGTTGCATCCGCGGCCGATGCCTCCTCTGCCGCACTGGCATCGAACGCGGCGCGCAACTGGGCGAGCGCGCCGGGCTGCGTGCCGGGCGGCACGACCACCTGTTTGCCGGCGTACAGCAGGGCGAGCAACTGGACCGCGAACGCGAGCGGTTCGTCGCCGGCGAGCAGCCAGCGCTGCTCGGGACGGGCGGCGAAGCGAGCGGACAGGGCCCCTACGCGGCCGGCGAACATCCGCCAGCTCAGCAGGCGCTCGCCGTCATGGCACACCGGGTGAGCGGCCGGGCGACCCGCCGCGAGCAGGGCGTGCAGCGGGATGAACTTCGAATGCGTCATCGTCATGCCGTGCGATGGGGAAAGAGTCGGCGCCGCACCAGCCATTCGCCGGTGAACAGGGCGCCCATCAGCACATACGCGATCAAGCCGTTGTACAGCGCCCACTCCTCGCGGCTGGCATAGACCGAGGTGTAGGCGGCCACGGTACCGTTGCCGACGAAGAATGCACACCAGATCTGGGTGACGCGCCGGGTGTAGCGCACGCCAGCCGGCGGCAGGTTGGGTTCGTGCAGGCGGGCGAGGCGTTCGATCATCGACGGTGGGCGGCGCAGCGACAGCGCAAATAGCGTCAGCATGCCGAGCGCCATCGCTGCCGGGTAAAGGCGCAGCAGGGTTTCGCTGTTGGTGGCGACGGTCAGTGCGCTCAGGCCGAGTACCGCACCCAGCACGATGCGCTCGGCGCGGTTCAACCCCGCCAGCAGGCGGCGCGCATCGCGCCGGCGGCGCAGCAGCAGCGTGGCGGCGAGGACGAGCGCGAGGTAGCGCGGCTGCAGCACCTGCAGGCCGAAGCAGATGGCCAGCGGGTAGGCCAGCCAGGGCAGCACGCGCAGCAAGGCCTTGGCGTTCATCGTCGGGTCGGTCGCCGGCCGCTTCAGGCGGCCAGCAACTGGCGCACCGTGGCGACCACGTCGCCGACCGTGCGCACGTTCTTGAAGTCTTCGGGCTTGATGCGCTTGCCGGTCAGTTCCTGCAGGCGCACGGCCAGATCGACCGCGTCGATGCTGTCGAGGTCGAGCGTGTCGAAGAGGTGGGCGTCGGGGGTGACGCGCTGCGGATCGATTTCGAAGCCGTCGGCGAGGATCGCCCGGAGCTTGTCCAGGATCTGTTCGTCGGTCATGTCGTGTTCCTGTCGGATGTTGTCGTCTTGTCGCGCGCCGGCGTGGATGGCGCAGCGCGAGTCAGGCCGCGCCGGTGTGCCGATGCACGAGTTGCGCGAGCGTTTCGATGGTCCGGAAGTGTTCGCGGTTGCCGGCGTCGTTGGCTTCGAGCTGCAACTGGTACTTCTTGCGCAGTGCGACGCCGAGCTCCAGGGCGTCGATCGAATCCAGGCCGAGACCGGCGTCGCCGAACAGCGGCTGGTCGTCGGCGATGTCGTCCGCGGTGGTGTCCTCGAGCTCGAGGGCTTCGATGACGAGGCGCTTGAGTTCAAGCTTCAGGATTTGCAAGGGGTCCATGGGCGGCAAGCTGTCGGGTGAAATAGGTTTCCAGCGCGAGCGTGAGACGGCGCGCGGCGATCGCCGGCGGCTCGGCACGATCGACCCAGCGGTCTATGGTCAGCGGTTCGAGCACGCGCAGGCGCAGATGGAAGCGGCGCGGCGGTATCTGATACCACTTCTCGCGCTTGGTGAGTGTCGACGGTGCGCATTCGATCAGCACCGGCAGGATGGGCATGCCGCTCTTTAGTGCGACGTAGGCGGCGCCACGCAGGAAACGCAGCGGCTCGCCCGGCTGGCTGCGGGTGCCCTCTGGGAAGATGACCAGCGGATTGCCGGCGGTGAGGTCGGTGGCGCAGTCGTCGAGCAGGGTCTCCGGACCGGAGTTGCTGATGTAGTCGGCTGCGCGCACCACGCCGCCGAGAAAGGGGTTGCGCCACAGTGCTTCCTTCACCACGCAACTGGCGGCCGGCATTTGCGAAATCAGTGCGACGACGTCGACCAGGGTAGGGTGGTTGGCCAGCACCAGCGTCCGGCGGCAGTCACGCAGCCGCTCGCGACCGATGATTTCCAGCCGCATGATGCCGACCGTCTCCATCAGCCACATGAACAGCCGGAACGACTGCTGGATGACCCGCCGCGCCCGCGCCGGACGGTGGCGCCGCGGCACGAGCAGCAGCGCCGGAAAGACGAGCGTGGTCAGCGCCAGCCCGCCGATGCTGAACACTGCGAAGCAGCCGCCGGTCGCGACCAGACGCCAGCAGTAGTCAAGCCGGGACGCCATCGCGATGCCATGTCCAGGTGCGACCTTCGCCCCGCCACGTGCTGCTCGCCGTCGCGTTTCCTTCGATGCAGCGCAAAAAGGTGGCGGATTGTGGTTCGGAGCTATCGCTGGCGGTGAAGTGAAGAACGTTGCAGATGATGCGCAGCGGAGCGTCGCACGACAGCAGTACGGCGACCGCATGGGCGGGGCCGGTGTCCGCCGCGACCCCGCCGTACACTGCTGGTGCGGGCTCGTCCGCATAAACGAACAACACGGGAATGTTCGGTTTGGCCGCCAACTGCAATCCGGCTTCGAGCAGACCGAAACCGAAAGTCGAGGCCCCTGCTGAGATTGCAGTCGCCGGGGCGGTATCGTGGCGCAGCATGGAGAAGATTCCCGCACTCGCGTTGAGTACCGACAGGCTGAAGGCGGTGGGCGACAGCGTCTCGCCGGCAGCGAGGTCGCTCAGCATGTCCGTGGTACGTTTCAACTCGCCATGACGAGAGGCATACACGAAGTGCATGCGGGGCAAGTCGCGACTGCAGTCGTGGGCGACCTTGAGACTCATGCGTGCTAGTTGGCTCAGGCGGCGTCGCAGCAAGGGATCTACGAAGCTGAAGTCGACTGGCTTTGGCTCCGCCCCCTGGTCTGATGATGTGGTGTCGATGTTCCAACTTGTCCAGTGGGTGATCGGAAGTGTCCAGCGCATTCGAGTTTTCGGTGTGGCGGTCGAAACGGAGCCAAGGCACCGCAGTGAGGAATCCGGGAGGAACGGGATTATGACAATGTCATAAGCCCGGACGCACACGAGCTTGTGTGCAAACAAGCCGTGATTGTATCGGAAGGAAACTGTTCTTAGTGTCCAACTTGTGTCGTACAGCGTGTCGTAATCGACACCGGCGGGGTCGTTGGAGGAAGGCCGAAGCGCGCTCGGTAGCGAGACTTACCCAGCCTTGACGGGAAATGGTTTAAGTTATATAAAAATATAACTTAAAGCGTGGAGGTGCATCATGCACACAACCAGTCTTCGTAAGGTTGGCGGCTCGGTCATGCTGGCCATACCGCCCGCCATTCTTGACTTACTGCACCTGCAAGCTGGAGCTACGGTCGGCGTGGTCGTTCATGACGGGCGTCTGGTGATCGAACCGCAGTGTCCGCGTTACACGCTGGATGAACTGCTGGCTCAATGTGATGCTTCAGCCGAGGAGGGCGTCGCGGATCGCGTCTGGCTCGATGACAGACCGGTCGGCAGCGAGTTGCTGTAATGGAGCGCGGCGATATCTACTTGGTGTCGCTGGACCCGACATGGGGCCACGAGCAGCAGGGAACCCGCCCGGTGCTGGTCGTGTCGCCGACAGCGTTCAATCGCCTGACGAAAACGCCGATTGTGGTGCCGATCACCAGCGGTGGGAACTTCGCCCGCATGGCGGGTTTTGCCGTCGCGCTCATGGGGGCCGGGACAGCCACCACGGGAGTCGTACGGTGTGATCAACCCCGCGCTCTTGACCTAAGTTCTCGGCGCGGTCGAAAGCTGGAAAGCGTTCCATCCGCCATCATGGAAGAGGTGCTGGCGCGGCTGGCACCTCTTTTCGAGTGAGCTTGCAGGACAAGGGAAGAGGCGTATGAGCAGGCACCATCATCAGCGATGCCCTCCCTTTGTCTCTTTGCCACGACACAAGCGAAGCGATGACATCAGCCGCCTCAAACGCAAGATGGTCATCTATGCCGCCGCAGGCGCTTTTCGCCGGCAAGCTCAGCTTAGCGCAAGAGGTTTCTTGAAATGAAAAACCCCGAAAGATACGGCGTTCTGCCGCCGTTTCGGGGTCTATGTGCAATCGTATGAAACCCCTGGAAGGAGCCCAATTGGCTCACACGTTGAACAGGAAGTTCATCACGTCCCCATCCTTCACCACGTACTCCTTGCCTTCCGCCCTCATCTTGCCCGCTTCCTTGGCACCGGCTTCGCCCTTGTACTGGATGAAGTCATCAAAAGCGATGGTCTGGGCGCGGATGAAGCCGCGTTCGAAGTCGGTGTGAATGACGCCGGCGGCCTGCGGCGCGGTGTCGCCGACGTGGATGGTCCAGGCGCGCACTTCCTTCACGCCGGCGGTGAAGTAGGTCTGCAGGCCGAGCAGCTTGTAGCCGGCGCGGATCAGGCGGTCGAGGCCGGGTTCCTCGAGGCCCATGGACTCTAGGAAGTCCTTCTTGTCGGCGTCGTCGAGGTCGGCGATCTCGGCTTCGATCGCGGCGCACAGGGCCACCACTTCGGCGCCTTCGGCGGCGGCGTGGGCGCGCACCGCATCGAGATGCGGATTGTTCTCGAAGCCGTCCTCGGCGACGTTGGCGGCGTACAGCACCGGCTTGGCGGTGATCAGGCAGAAGGGCTTCAACGCGGCCCATTCCTCCTTGGAGAGGTCGAGTGCGCGCACCGCCTTGCCCTGGTCGAGCTGGGCGAAGCATTTCTCCAGCACCGCGACGAGGATCTTGGCTTCCTTGTCGCCGGAGGCGGCGGGGCGCTTGTAGCGGTTGATCGCCTTTTCCACCGTGGCGAGGTCGGCGAGCGCGAGCTCCGTGTCGATGACCTCGATGTCGCGGATCGGATCGACGCTGCCGGACACGTGGATCACGTTGTCGTCGGCGAAGCAGCGCACCACGTGCACGATGGCGTCGGTCTCGCGGATGTTGGCGAGGAACTGGTTGCCCAGGCCTTCACCCTTGGAGGCGCCGGCGACCAGGCCGGCGATGTCGACGAATTCGACGATGGCAGGCTGGATCTTCTGCGGCTTGACGATCTCGGACAGCGCCGCGAGGCGATGGTCCGGCACCTCGACGATGCCGACGTTGGGCTCGATGGTGCAGAAGGGGTAGTTCTCGGCCTGGATGCCGGCCTTGGTGAGGGCGTTGAAGAGGGTCGACTTGCCGACGTTGGGCAGGCCGACGATTCCGCATTTCAGGCTCATGGCTTGGGTTCGTCCTGGGGTGATTCGGGGCCGGCGACAGGCTTGGGTGCCTTCGGGGGCTTGGGCGGCTTGGGTGCAGCGGGGCGCGCGTTGAGCCGGGTGGCGACGGTGTTGAGTTCGCCGCGGGCCATCAGCGGCCAGGCGGCGAGCGCCTTGTCGATGGCTTCGTCGATCAGCGCCAGCTCCTCGCGGCGCGGCGGCTTCAGCACGAAGTTCACCACCTCGTTGCGGTCGCCCGGATGGCCGATGCCGATGCGCAGGCGCCAGTAGTCGTGGGTGTTCAGGTGGGCGGACGTGTCCTTCAGCCCGTTGTGGCCGCCGAGCCCGCCGCCGAACTTCAGGCGCAACTGGCCGGGCGGGATGTCGAGCTCGTCATGTACGACGAGGATCTCCGACGGCTCGATGCGGTAAAAACGCGCCAGTGCGCCGATGGCCTGGCCGGAGCGGTTCATGAAGGTCTGCGGCATCAGCAGCCACACCCCCGCTTCGCGCGCATTGGCGACCAGGCCATGGAAGCGGGATTCGTGCGAGAAGCGCGTGCCGAGCTTGTCGGCGAGCCGCTCACAAAACCAAAACCCGGCGTTGTGCCGGGTTTCGGAGTATTCGGCCCCCGGATTGCCCAGGCCGACAATGAGACGAGGCGGGCGCGCGGACGCGGTGCTCATCGTGTGTCGGTCCCGGGCATCCGTGGGGCAGGCGGGCGGACTCAGGCCGCCGCTTCGCCTTCCTCGGCCTCGGCCGCGCCGCCCTTGGCGACGGTGGCGTTGGCCACGACCGGGTCGCCTTCGCCATGGTGGACGATCTCGACGCCGGCCGGCAGCTTGACCTGCGACAGGTGGATGGTCTCGCCGGCCTGCAGCGCGGAGAGGTCGACCTCGATGAACTCCGGCAGGTTGGCCGGCAGGCACTGGATGTCGATCTCGTTGATCGGGTGAGCGATCATGCAGCCGCCCAGTTTGACGGCCGGCGACACGTCGCCGTTCACGAAGTGCAGCGGCACCTTCAGGTGCATCTTCTCGTTGGCGTCGATGCGCTGGAAGTCGATGTGCAGCACTTGCTGCTTGAACGGATGCCACTGGGTGTCGCGCAGGACCACGGTCTGCTTGTTGCCATCGACGTCGATGGTCAGCACGGACGAGTGGAAGGCCTCCTTGCGCAGCAGGTGGTACAGCTCGTTGTGGTCCATCTGCACCGGCAGGGCATCGCCCGCACCGCCATAGACGATGCCCGGAAGCTGGCCGGCGCGACGCAGGCGGCGGCTCGCACCCGTACCCTGTGCGTCACGCTTGGTGGCCTTGAATTCGATCTGCATTGTGTTGCTCCTGAGTTGAAGACTCCGCCCGCGACCAGGCGGAGAGGTGAGGCCCGCGCCCACTCGAGGCGGGCGCGGGCGAAAGCTTTATTCCATGAACAGCGAGGACACCGATTCCTCGTTGCTGATGCGCAGGATGGTGTCCGCGAGCAGCGAGGCGACCGAGACCTGGCGGATGCGGTCGCAGGCGCGCATTTCCTCGCGCAGCGGGATGGTGTCGGTGATGACCAGTTCGTCGAGTTCGGAATCGTTGATGCGCGACACCGCGGCGCCCGACAGCACGGCGTGCGTGCAGTACGACAACACGCGCTTGGCGCCGTGCTGCTTGAGCGCTGCGGCGGCCTTGCACAGCGTGCCGGCGGTATCGACGATGTCGTCCATGATCACGCAGGTGCGGCCTTCGACTTCGCCGATGATGTTCATGACTTCGGATACATTGGCCTTCGGGCGGCGCTTGTCGATGATCGCCAGGTCGCACTCCATGCGCTTGGCGAAGGCACGCGCGCGCACCACGCCGCCGACGTCGGGCGACACCACCAGCAGGTCGTCGTACTTCTGCTTGTCGAGGTCGGCCAGCAGCACCGGCGCGGCGTAGACGTTGTCGACCGGGATGTCGAAGAAGCCCTGGATCTGGTCGGCGTGCAGGTCCATCGTCAGCAGGCGCTGGACGCCCGCGGCCTGCAGCATGTTGGCGACGACCTTGGCGGTGATGGGCACGCGCGCGGAGCGCGGGCGGCGGTCCTGGCGCGCATAGCCGAAGTAGGGCATGGCGGCGGTGATGCGGCCGGCCGAGGCGCGCTTGAGCGCATCGACCATGATCAGCAGCTCCATCAGGTTCTCGTTGGTCGGAGAACAGGTGGGCTGCAGCACGAACACGTCCTTGCCGCGGACGTTCTCGAGCAGTTCGACATTGACCTCGCCGTCCGAGAAGCGGCCGACGGTGGCAGCTCCGAGGGATATTCCCAGGCGCCGCGCGACATCCGCGCCGAGCTTGGGGTTGGCGTTGCCGGTGAAGACCATCAGGCTGCCGTGGGGCATTACCGCTACTCCGATGCCGTAAGAATCATCGCGCAAAAACGACTCGGGCAGGCTCCGGGAAAAACCTGGGCCTGCCCGTCGTTGTATGGCTGGGGAGGAAGGATTCGAACCCTCGAATGCCGGAATCAAAATCCGGTGCCTTAACCGACTTGGCGACTCCCCAAGAAACCTTTTTCGCTATCGCTTGCGTGCCGATCCGAGAACGGTCGCTATTGTAACCATTCGTACAGCGGATGGCGAGGCAGGCTTTGAACTTTCCATGCCTGCCACGGCGCAGGGCAGCTTCCGGCGATGCGCTCGGCATCGGGTTCCGATGCGAGTTCCGCAAAGACGCAGGCGCCCGAGCCTGTCATCCGTGCCGGCGCGAATTGCGCCAGCCAGTCGATCACGCGCCCGACTTCGGGAAACCGATCGCAGGCCACTGGCTGCAGATCGTTTCGCGTCGTGCTCGTAACGAAGTCCGCTATTTTGATGGGTGTCGTGTTTCGCGTCAACTCCGGTGCGCGAAAAATTTCCGCGGTGGGCACGCCGACGCGCGGAAAGACGATCACGTAGCAGGCCGGCGGCAGCGCCAGGGGCTGCAGCGCCTCGCCCACGCCTTCAGCGAAGGCATCCCGGCCGAAGATGAAGACCGGCACGTCGGCACCCAGTTGCAGTCCCAGCGCCTGCAGCTCGGCACGCGACAGGCCGGTGTTCCACAGCCGGTTGAGGGCGATCAGCGTGGTGGCGGCGTCCGAGCTGCCGCCGCCGATGCCGCCGCCCATCGGCAGCACCTTGTGCAGGGCGATGTCGGCGCCCAGGCGGCTCCCCGTGGCCTGCTGCAGCAGGCGCGCCGCGCGCACCACGAGATCGTCCGCCTCAGGCACGCCGGGTACGTCGCTCACCCGGCGCACGATCCCATCCTCGCGCCGCGTGAAATCGAGGGTGTCGCCCCAGTCGAGCAGGCGGAAGGCGGTCTGCAGCAGGTGGTAACCGTCGGCGCGGCGGCCGACGACGTGCAGGAAGAGGTTGATCTTGGCCGGTGCGGGGCAGCCGGCAAGTCGGCCGGGAAGGTCGGTGCGCGGCGGGGCAAGGCGGTGGGGCAGGGGAGCGTAACTCACGCGCGTGTTCAGGGCAGTGGCGTCCAGGTGTCGACGATCAGGCGGATGCGGGCGTCGCCGCGCGAGATGTCGATGCGTGCGGGGGGGGCCTCCGCGCCGGGGGCCGCGTACTCCAGGTAATCGATGCGCCAGCCCTGGTCGATCACCAGCGCGGGCCGGCCGAGCGCGTCGCGGGCGCGCACTTCGGCACCATCGCCGGGCGTCGCCTGCACCCAGTCGGCAAGCCGCGCCACCGGCACATCCACGCCCAGTACCTGGGGTAGCAGCGCGTCGGCGCGTGGTGCGTCGAGCCGCTGGCCGCTGGCATCGGTCAGCCGGGCACCTTCGGCATCGCTTTCCAGGCGCGCGGCGATCTGGCCGAGCGGGGTATAGACCGTCCAGGTGTCGGAGGCAGGCGCGTGCTGCCATTCCACGCGGCCACTCGCGGCGCGGGCGCCGTCGCTGGCTGACATGCGCCCTTCAAGCTCGAAGGCGGCCGTCGCGTGCCGCTCCGCGGCCGGTGCGACAGACGGCGCCAGCGGCGCACAGGCGGACAGCGCGGCGGCAGTCAGCAGCGCGGCGAACAGGCTTCCCGGCGCCGGACGCCCCCGGCCGGGCGCGCTCAGGATCGCTGCCTTCATCGGCTGCGCAGGCGCTGCGCGGTGTCACGAAGCAGCTTGTTGCCCGGGTTCGCGGCGAGCGCTTCGTCGAAGATCCGGTTGGCGTCGTCGCGGCGACGCAGGCTCCACAGCACCTCGCCGAGGTGTGCCGCGATTTCGGGGTCCTGGCGCATGCGATAGGCGCGTTCGAGATGGCTCAGCGCCCCGGCGCCGTCGCCGCGGCGGAAGCGCACCCAGCCCATGCTGTCGAGGATGAAGGGGTCGTCGGGCGACAGCTCCAGCGCGTGCGTGATCAGGGATTCGGCCTCCTTGAGGCGCAGGCCGCGGTCGGCCAGCGAGTAGCCGAGCGCGTTGAAGGCGTGTGCGTGGTCGGGCTTGAGCGCGATCACGCGGCGCAGGCGGGTTTCCATCAGCTTGATGCGGTCCAGGCGCTCGGCGAGCATCGCCGACTCGTAGAGCAGGTCCACGTCGTCAGGCGAACTGCGCAGCGCGGCGTCGACTACGTCGAGCGCATCCGCCGGCCGTTCGGCATCGCGCAGCAACTGCGCTTCGGCGAGCACATAGCGCCGGCGGGTGGCCGCGTCGCCTTCTTCGATCTTCAGGCGCTGCCGCGCTTCCTCCATCCGGCCTTCGCGGGCGAGGCTTTGTGCGCTGCGGATGACGCCTTCCGCACGGTGTTCGGGCGAGCGCACCTCATCGAACCACTTGCGCGCCGTGGCGCCGTCGCCGCGATTTTCGGCGAGCTGCCCCAGGTGCAGGCGGATCACGTCCTGCTCGGGGTGGCCTGCCGCGAGCGCGCGGGTGAATTGCGCCTCGGCGTCGGCCGTGTCGTTGAGCTGCTCGGACAGCAGGCCGGCGGCGAACAGGAGGTCCCCGTCTTCCGGCGCAGCTTCGAGCAGGCGACGGAATTCGGCGCGTGCCTCCTCATAGCGCCTGGCCCCCACCAGGGCGCGGGCGCGGGCGACTTGCAGGTTGCGGCTCTCCGGGTGGCGCGCGAGCGCCGCCTCGATCTGCCTGAGCGCTTCATCGGCCGCGCCGCCGTGCTGCAGCACCTGTGCCTTGAACAGGATGGCGGGTTCCCAGTCCGGCCGCAGCCCGAGCGCGGCGTCGAGCGCGGCCGCGGCTTCCATCGGGTCCTCCGCGATCATCGCCGCCTGGGCGCGCGCGAAATGCGCTTCCGGCAGATCGAGGTACGGGTCGGTCAACCGGTTGACCATCGCCTGCACCGCCGGCTTGTCGTCGATGCGTGCCAGCGCGCGATTGAGCCCCAGCAGGTTCTGTGCGAGGCGCTCGGGATGCGAGGCGAGGGCGCGGGCGAGCTGCGCCTGTACCTCCTCGAGGCTGCCGCTGGCCCCGGACGACATGGTCGACAGGATGCGGCGCGCATCGGCGGAATCGGGTGCGACCTCCGCCCACAGCCGCGCCGCCTGGCTGGTGGCCTCCAGGTTGCGCGCGAACATCGCCACTTCGGTGGCGCGTCGGGCGATGCGCGGATCGCGCGTGTTGCGCGCGAGGTCGAGGTAGAGCTGGGTGGAAAGACTGATCTGGCCGCGCGCACCGGCGATTTCGGCGAGCAGCAGTTCGTAGAGCGTGCGCGGCGTCAGCTCCTGCGCCGGCAGCGGATCTGCGTTCCTCGGCTTGTCGGCGGCGATGGAGGATGCGGTGCCGAGGCCGAGCACGATGGCCAGGGTCGTCCGGCGGGCGAAGCGGGCAAACTTGAAAGTCATGAATACGGTCCGGCGGACGGTGTCGAAGCGCATCGCGTCGCGGCACGGACAGGCCGACCGGGCGATGACGGCCATTGGATGGCTGAACTAGAATTCGGTTCGCTTCATGTTAGGCAGATTGGCGCTGCGCCTGCAAGCCAGCCGCGCGCGCGGTCGGCTCCGGGCAGTTGCGTCCCGCCTGCCGTTCCTGCCGCCCGATTTCGTTCCCGACCATCATGCCCGAGCTGCCCGAAGTCGAAACCACCTGCAACGGCGTGCGTCCGCACGCCGAGGGACGGGTGCTGAGCGCGCTGGTGGTGCGCAATCCGCGCCTGCGCCAGCCCGTACCGGAGGATCTGCCGGCGCGCATCGTCGGTGCACGGCTGCAGAGGGTGTCGCGGCGCGCCAAGTACCTGTTGCTCGACTTCGGTGCGGGCACCGTCATCGTCCATCTGGGCATGTCGGGCAGCCTGCGCGTGGTGCCAGCGGAGGAGCCGCCGCGCCCGCACGATCACGTCGACTTCGTGTTCGGTGCGCTCGCATTGCGGCTGCGCGATCCGCGGCGCTTCGGCATGGTCGTCTGGCAGCCGGGTGACGCGGCGAGCCATCCGCTGCTCGCGCATCTCGGCCCCGAGCCGCTCGGCGAAGGCTTCGACGCGGCCTGGCTGCATCGTGTCACGCGCGGGCTGCGCGCGCCGATCAAGCACGTGCTGATGGACAGCCGGCGTGTGGTGGGCGTGGGCAACATCTATGCGTCGGAAAGCCTTTTTCGCGCCCGCATCCATCCGATGACCGCCGCCGGCAGGCTCGGTCCGCAGCGCTGCGCGCGTCTCGTCGACGCGGTGCGCGAAACCTTGCGCGCGGCCATCGCAGCCGGTGGCAGCACTTTGCGCGACTTCGTCGGCGGTGACGGCAAGCCGGGCTATTTCCAGCAGCAGTACTTCGTCTACGGCCGCGACGGCGAGCCCTGCCGGGTGTGCGGCGGCGAAGTTCGCCGCGTCGTCACCGGCCAGCGCGCCACTTATTTCTGCCCCCACTGCCAGCGCCGCGGGTAGCGTTTGTCGGGCGTGCGGTGCCGCCAGTCCGCGGCCGGCGCGGCGAGCATGGCCGGACGGCGCGTTCGCGGCTATGCTCATGCTCCATCCGGTGCGCGGCCTGGCGGTTGTCCCGCGCGCTCAAACCAGCGGTAGTCCGTGCGATGAACACTACGATCGTGAATCTGGCCGACCAGTTTTCTTCCTACAGCCGCTGGCGCAGCGGCGCCGCCGATGCGGTGGCGAAGCTGCGCAACTGGCTGACCCGCAACGAGGTGGGCGACGTGCAGGCCGATCTGCGGCTGCAGTACCTGCTCGAACGCCTGCGCGACGACAAGCTCACCGTCGCCTTCGTCGCGGAGTTCTCGCGCGGCAAGTCGGAGCTGATCAACGCCATCTTCTTCGCCAATTATCGCGACCGCATCCTGCCCTCGAGTGCGGGACGCACCACGATGTGTCCGACCGAGCTGCAATGGACGCGCGATGCGCAGCCCGAGCTGCGGCTGCTGCCGATCCGCACGCGCGCGTCGCGGGCGCCGGTCAGCGAGCTGAAGCGCTTTGCCGAGGAGTGGCACGTATTTCCGCTGCGCTCGCTGGAGGCCTCCGACCTGCAGGCCGCGCTGGCACGCGTCGGCGACACCGAGCGGGTGACGCAGGACGAAGCCGTGCAACTCGGCTTCAGGATCGACCCGAGGGGCGAGACCGGCCTCAAGCCGGGGGGCGACGACAAGGTCGAGATCCCGAGCTGGCGCCACGCGGTGGTGCAGTTCCCGCATCCGCTGCTGGAGCAGGGGCTGGTGGTGCTCGACACGCCAGGCCTCAACGCCATCGGAGCGGAGCCCGAGCTGACGCTGTCGCTGCTGCCCAATGCGCATGCCGTGCTGTTCATCCTTGCCGCAGATACTGGCGTGACGCAGAGCGACCTCGCCGTATGGCGCGAATACGTCCACCCCGGGCAGGCCAGTCGCAAGGGGCGGCTGGTGGTGCTGAACAAGATCGACGGACTGTGGGACGGGCTGCGCGACGATGAGCAGATCGGCGAGGAGATCGACAGCCAGGTGCGTGCCGTGGCGGAGACACTGGAGATCGACCGCGCGACGGTGTTCCCGGTGTCGGCGCAGAAGGGGCTCGTTGCGCGGGTCAACGACGATGCGGCGCTGCTGGCACGCAGCCGACTGCCCGAGCTAGAGCGCGCGCTGACCGAAGACCTGCTGCCCACCAAGCAGGACATCGTGCGCGACGACACGCTGGGCGAAACCCGCGACGTGGCGCGCCAGACGCGCGTCTTGCTGGAGGCGCGGCTGTCGGGATTGCGGGAGCAACTGCAGGAGCTCACCGACCTGCGCGGCAAGAACCAGAGCGTCATCGAATACATGATGCGCAAGATCCGCACCGAGAAGGACGAGTTCGAGCAGGGCCTGCAGAAGTACTACGCGGTGCGCTCGGTGTTCTCCGACCTGACCAACAGCCTGTTCGCCCACATCGGCATGGATGCGCTGCGCGACGAGACGCGGCGCACGCGCGAGGCGATGCTCGATTCATCCTTCACCAAGGGGCTGCGCGACGCGATGGAGAGCTTCTTCACCCATCTGCGCGACAACCTGCGCCGCTCCACCGACGAGATCGGCGAGATCACCCGCATGCTGGACGCGATGTACAAGCGCTTCGCGATCGAGCACGGGCTCAAGCTCGCCTCCCCCGCGGGCTTCTCCACGCTGCGCTACGAGAAGGAAATCGACCGCCTGGAAGCGGCTTTCAATCGCCAGATCAACACCGCGCTGACACTGGTCACCACCGAGAAGCACGCGCTGACGCAGAAGTTCTTCGAGACCATCGCGGTGCAGGCGCGGCGCACCTTCGAGGTGGCCAATCGCGACATCGAGCAGTGGCTGCGAGCGGTGATGTCGCCGCTGGAGACCCAGGTGCGCGAGTACCAGATCCAGCTCAAGCGCCGTCTCGAGAGCGTCAAGCGCATCCACCAGGCCACCGACACGCTGGAGGATCGCGTCGAGGAGCTGAAGCAGGGCGAGAATGCGGTGCTGGCGCTGATCGCCGAACTCGACGCGCTGGAGGACGGCATCGGTGCCGCGCTGGGTGTCGGGGCAGCGGAGGCGCCGCCACAGGCCCGGGCCGCCTGAGCGCCTGCAGCAACGCGGAGGTGAAAGGACGAAAGGCCGGCAGATGCCGGCCTTTCGTCATCTGGCGGGGCTGCCGCGGGGTCAGGCCTTGCCGGTCAGCTTCAGGTACTTCTCCATGAGCTGGTCCTTCGATTCCTTGTGGTCCGGGTCGAGCGGAATGCAGTCGACCGGACAGACCTGCTGGCATTGCGGCTCATCGAAGTGGCCGACGCATTCGGTGCACTTGTTCGGGTCGATCTCGTAGATTTCGTCGCCCTGGGAAATGGCGCCGTTGGGGCACTCCGGTTCGCAGACGTCGCAGTTGATGCATTCGTCGGTAATCATCAGAGCCATGATTTTCGCTTCCTTGCCTTTCGCTTGTGCAATTACTTGCGGTGGTTGACCTTGTCGTGCAGGCGCGCAAGCACCGATGGATGCACGAACTTGCTGACATCGCCGCCGAGGCGTGCGATTTCCCGCACCATCGTTGCGGAAATGAACATGAACTCGTCGGCCGGTGTCAGGAACACCGTCTCGACGTCCGGAAACAGCTTGCGGTTCATGCCCGCCATCTGGAATTCGTACTCGAAGTCCGAGACGGCGCGCAGGCCGCGCAGGATCAGGCGCGCGTTCTGCGACGAGAGAAAATCCATGAGCAGCCCGTCGAAGCCGACGACCGACACGTTGGGAATCGGCGCCGTGACCTCGCGCGCGATTTCCACCCGCTCTTCCAGCGAGAAGATCGGGTTCTTGCCGCTGCTCGTGGCGACGCCCACAACCACCCGGTCGAACAGCCGCGCAGCGCGGCGCACGAGATCCTCGTGACCGCGGGTGAACGGGTCGAACGTCCCCGGATAGATTGCCACACCTTCCCTCATTCCTGCCTCCGACGCAGAAGATGGAAATGCACCTGTCCCGCGTGCCCCTGCCTGACGACCTGCCAGTGGCCGACATGGGTCAGAGACGCCTCCGACTCGACGTAAAGCCAGCCGTCGGGTTCGAGAACCCGCTCGAGCAGGGGGCTCACGCGCTCGATCCAGCCCTGCCTGTAAGGGGGATCGAGAAAGACCACATCGAATTTGCGATGGGTGGTTTGCAGGAATCTTACCGCATCGCCGCGCACGATCTCTACTTGCGCCGCCTGTAGGGTCTTTGCCGCCTTGTGCAGTGCATCGAGCGCGTGCGCGTCACGCTCGACCAGGACCACCCCGCCGGCGCCGCGCGAGGCGGCCTCGAAGCCGAGGATGCCGGTGCCGGCGAAGAGGTCGAGGCAGCGCAGGCCGTCCAGATCCTGGCCCAGCCAGTTGAACAGCGTCTCGCGCACCCGGTCGGGCGTGGGCCGCAAGCCGGGGACGCTGGCGACGTCGAGCAGGCGCGAGCGCCACTCGCCGCCGACGATGCGGACGCGGCTCATTGGCGCCTCATTGGCGTGCGGGCGCCTCGCCGGGCGCAGCCGCCGGCGCGGCGGGCGTGGCCTGGGCACGATCGCCGTCGCCACCGGCGATCACCGTGACGAGATGTTCGGGCTGCACGCGGCGCGCGAAGGCATCGCGCACCTGCTCGGCAGTGACCGCCGCCACCTTGCGCGGATAGCTGTCGAGCCAGTCGAGCGGCAGGCGGTAGAAGCCGATCATGGCCACGTAGTCGAGCACCTTGCGGTTGGAGTCCAGGCGCAGGCCGAAGCCGTTGACGAGGTTGTCCCTGGCGGCCTGCAGTTCCGCTGCGCTGGGGCCACCGGCGATGAACCCGGCCAGGGTGTCGTTCACCACGCGAAGCGCATCCTCGGCCTGGCTGCCCTTGGTTTGCAGCCCGATCTGGAACGGGCCGGCGACCTGCTGCGGCATGAAGTAGCTATAGACGCTATAGGCGTAGCCGCGCTTCTCGCGCACCTCTCGCGTCAGCCGCGACACGAAGCCGCCGCCGCCCAGCACGTAGTTGCCCACCAGCAGCGGGAAGTAGTCGGCGTCCTCGCGCGCCATGCCGGGCAGCCCCACCAGGATGTGGGCCTGGGCCGACGGGTTGGGCACATGCACGCGCTCGGCCCGGGGCAGCGCGGGTTGCGGCAGCGGGGCGACGGCTTCGCCTTGCGGCAGGTTGGCGGTCAGGCGGACCGCGATGCGCTCCGCCGTGGCACGATCGACATCGCCGACGATGGCGATGGAGGCGTTGCTCGCGCCGTAGTGCTGACGATGAAAGGCGACGAGGTCGTCGCGGCTGATCGCGGCCAGGCTTTCCGGCGTGGTGAGCTGGCCATAGGGATGGCCGGCATAGCTCAGCGCGGTGAAGCGCCGCTCTGCCAGGGTGGCCGGCTTGGTGAGCGCTTCCTTGAGACCGGCGATCGCGCGTGCCCGCTCACGCTCGAGGACGTCGGCGGGGAAGGTCGGCTGCGCCAGCAGCGTGGCGGCGAGGTCCACAGCCGCGTCGCGCTCGGTCGTGGACGACAGGCTGCGGATGCTGAGGCTGGTGCGGTCGTCGTCGGTGCCGCCGCCGATCTGCGCACCGATGTCGGCGCTGCGGTCGGAGATCGCCCGTTCGTCGAGCGCGCCCGCTCCCGCTTCCAGCAGGCCGCGCGTCAGGCCGGCGAGCCCGGCTTTGTCCGCCGGCTCGCGCGCGCTGCCGGCGGCGAAATCGATCTGGATGTCGACCATGGGCAGGGCGTGGCTTTCGACGAACAGCACGCGCGCGCCGCTGGGCGCGCTCCATTGCTCGATGTGCGGGGTCGCCCGGGCGAAGGTGGGCAGCAGGGCGAGGGCAGCGCCGAGCAACAGGCTCCGAAGGAGCGTGCGTGTGACGGCGCCGGCCGGGCAGAAAGTCTGTGTCTGGGTCATGGCGAATCGGTATCCGGTTCAGGAGGCGGCACGGCGTGTCAGTGGCGCAGGTGCAGGGCCGGGCGTGGGCGGGCGACCGTCGCCGGCTGTGGCTCCAGTCGCGCGACGGTGAGGCTGTCGTCGCTGAAATAGCGCTTCGCCACCGCCTGCACCTCGTCCGCGGTGACGGCGCGCAGGCCTTCCAGCAGGCGATCCTCGTCGCGCCACGACAGGCCGGCGGATTCCAGGTAGCCGATTTCCATTGCCTGGCCCATCAGCGAGTCGCGTTTGTACACGCGCGACGCGACGGCCTGGGCCTTCACACGTGCGAGTTCGGCCTCGCTCACGCCTTCGTCGCGGATGCGCTGCAGTTCGGCGCGCAGCGCGCCTTCAAGCTCGGCGACGGTCTTGCCCGGCGCGGGCACGCCGTCGAGGTAGAACAGCGACGGGCCGCGGCCCGAGCCGTCGTAGCTGGCGCCGGCCGACACCGCCAGGCGCGTGTCGCGCACGAGGTGGCGATTCAGGCGCGCGCCGTCGTAGCCGTCGAGCACCGCCGCCAGCATCTGCAGCGCATAGGGGTCACGGTCCGTCGCCGGATTGCGCAGCGCCGGCACATGCCAGGCCAGGGCCAGGTAGGGCAGCTCCGCGGGGCCCTTCACCACCGTCTCGCGCGGGCCGAGCTGCTCGGGCTCGGCCGACACGCGGCGCGCCGGCAGTTCCTGCGTGCCGATCCTGCCGTAATGCTCGGCCGCCATGCGGAACACCGCCTTGTGGTCCACGTCGCCCACCACCACCAGGTAGGCATTGTTGGGCGTGTACCAGCGGCGGTACCACTCGCGCGCATCCTGCGGCCGCATGGTGTCGAGATCGGTCATCCAGCCGATCACCGGGCGGCGGTACGGGTGGGCCTGGAAGGCGGTGGCGGCGATCTGCTCATAAACCAGCGAGCGCGGCTGGTCGTCGGTGCGCAGCCGGCGTTCCTCCTTGACGACTTCGAGTTCGCGCCGGAACTGGTCGTCCGAGATGACGAGGTTCTTCATTCGGTCGGCTTCCAGCGCCATCATCTCGCCCAGTCGTTGCGGCGGCACCTGCTGGAAATAGGCGGTGTAGTCCTTGGTGGTGAAGGCGTTGTCACGTCCGCCGATGGCTGCCACGCGCTTGTTGAATTCGCCGGGGCCGACCTTCTTCGTGCCCTTGAACATCATGTGCTCGAGCACGTGGGCGACGCCCGACACGCCCTCGGCCTCGTCCATGGAGCCGCTGCGATACCACACCATGTGCACCGCGGACGGCGCACGATGGTCTTCCTTGACGATCAGCTTCATGCCGTTCGGCAGGGTCGTCTCGAACGGGTTGGCCTGTGCGGCCGCGGCCGCGCACGCCGTGGCGCCGATCAGCAACGCGCGGCCGAAGGCTTGTCTATAGGTCTGGCGAAACATGGGGGATGTCCTGCATCTGGTAAAATCCGCGGCACTTCGCAGGGGCTGGTGGCTGATGGCCGGCGCGATGCGGAGCCGCATCTTAACGTGATCGGGATCGGGTGCCCACGGCCCCGGCGCATGCCGCGTCCGCGGCGAAACGATTCCTCTGACTCGAGCTTTCCATGTTTGGTTTCTTGAAGAAAAAGCGCGGCACGTCCGACGATACCGCAGTGCCCGCCGCAGGCGCCGAATCGGCCGCGGCAGATTCGTCCGCTGCGCCTGTCGTCCCGGCGGCCGAGGCGCCCGTGTCCGAACCCGTCGCAGCGCCTGAAATCCGGCCGGCTGCCCCAGCCGTACCGGTCGTCGACCCCGTCCCCGCGGCGAAGCGCTCGTGGGCCGAGCGCCTGAAGGCCGGCCTCGCACGCACCCGCCAGCAACTGGGCGGCGGTCTTGCCAGCCTGTTCGGCCGTCGCAAGATCGACGAGGACCTGCTCGAGGAGCTGGAAACCACGCTGCTGATGGCCGATTGCGGCGTCGAGGCCACGCAGCATCTGCTGGGCGAGCTGCGCACGCGCTGGAAGCGCGACAAGCTGGAGACCGCGGACCAGTTGCAGCAGACGCTGGCCGATGCGCTGCACGCCATCATCGCGCCACTCGAGCAGCCGCTCGACGTGTCCGGCCACTCGCCCTACATCATCATGATCGCGGGGGTGAACGGCTCGGGCAAGACGACCTCCATCGGCAAGCTCGCCAAGTATTTCCAGGCCCAGGGCAAGAGCGTCCTGCTGGCCGCCGGCGACACTTTCCGCGCGGCCGCGCGCGAACAGTTGATGACCTGGGGCGAGCGCAACAACGTCACCGTGGTGGCGCAGGAAGGCGGCGACGCCGCGGCGGTGATCTTCGATGCGATCAACGCCGCGCGTGCGCGCAGGATCGACATCGTGCTGGCCGACACCGCCGGCCGTCTGCCGACGCAACTGCACCTGATGGACGAGATCGCCAAGGTCAGGCGCGTCATCGCCAAGGCGGAGCCGAGCGGGCCGCACGAGGTGATCCTCGTGCTCGATGCCAACATCGGCCAGAACGCGCTGGCGCAGGTCAAGGCCTTCGACAAGGCGGTCGGCGTCACCGGCCTGGTGGTCACCAAGCTCGACGGCACCGCCAAGGGCGGCGTGCTGGCGGCGATCGCGCGCCAGTGTCCGAAGCCCTTGCGCTTCATCGGCGTCGGTGAAGGCATCGACGACCTGCAGCCCTTCAAGGCGCGCGAGTTCGTCGACGCGCTGTTCGAGCCCGTGCCGGGCGCGGTGAAGGCAGGCGCGGAGGCTGGCGGGCGCGCATGATCGTCTTCGAGGAGGTGGTAAAGCGTTACCCCGGCGGCTACACGGCGCTGGCCGGCGTCAGTTTCGAGATCCGCCACGGCGAACTGGTCGTGCTGTCCGGCCATTCCGGCGCCGGCAAGAGCACGCTGATGAAGCTCATCCCGGTGATCGAGCGCCCTTCTGCCGGCACCGTCCGCATCAACGGCCAGGACGTGTCGCACCTGCCACAGCGGGCGATTCCCTACCTGCGGCGCAACCTCGGGCTGGTGCTGCAGGAGATCCACCTGCTGCACGACCGCAGCGTTTT
>JAFEFM010000523.1 GCA_018240585.1 Pseudomonadota bacterium | reverse complement strand
CCTTGTCCAGCACGACGGTGCCGGTGGTCTTGTCGAACTTCGAGAGCTGGGTCGACATGCCGAAGTGGCTGTACGAGAAGCGCGGGAAGGTGTGGGTGCCGTCGACCGAGTAGGTTTCCGGTGCAGCGAACGCCGGCGTGGCGGCAGCGGCGGCGATGATGAGGGCGGCGGAGAGTTGGGCGATGCGATTCATGGTGGTTTGTCCTTTGGCGGTCCGTGTGGACCGTGGTCCGTACGATTGCGATGGGCGTACTTTAGTCGGCTGCCGCGGAGCGAAATAGGCCACAATCGGCAAATCACCATTGCCGTAGAGGCAACAATGAACCGACTGGATGCGATGAATCTCTTCGTGCGGGTGGCCGATCTGGGCAGCTTTGCGGCCGTCGCCAACCAGCTCGGTGTGGCACGCTCGGTGGTGACGCGCCAGATCGCGGCGCTCGAGGAGCATCTGGGCGTGAAACTGATGGTGCGCACGACGCGGCAACTGACGCTGACCACGGCAGGAACGAGCTATCTGCAGAAATGCCGCACGATCCTGGACCTGATCGACGCGGCCGAGGCCGACGTCATGGAAGAGCGGCTGACCCCGCGAGGCAACCTGCGCGTCAGCCTGCCGCTGAGTTTCGGCCTCAAGCGCATCGCACCCGTGCTGCCGGACTTCCTCAAGCGCTACCCCGACATCAGCCTTGCGCTGGATTTCACCGACCGCCACGTCAATCTGATCGACGAAGGCGTCGACCTGTCCATCCGCATCACGGCGCGGCTCGATCCGGGCGATGTCGCGCGCAAGCTCAGCGAAATGCGCCTGGTGGCGGTTGCGTCGCCCGCCTATCTGGCGCAGCACGGGCGCCCGGCGGATCCGTCCGAGTTGTCGGCGCACGCCTGCCTGGGCTATTCACCGAAGGTGAACAACCGGCCGCTGTCGTTCCAGATCGACGGCCAGACGGAGAACGTCTACCTGCCTTTCCGCCTGCAGGCCAACAACGGCGATGCGCTGGCCGAGGCCGCCGCGCAGGGCCTGGGAATCACGCTGCAGCCGGATTTCATCGTTGCCGACTACCTGGCCAGCGGCGCGCTCGAACCCGTGCTCGAGCGCTTCGCGCCGCCGCCCCTGGGCATCTACGCGATGCTGCCGAGCAACCGCTACCTGCCGCACCGCGTGCGGGCGCTGATCGACTTCCTCGCCGCGGCGCTGGGGCGGGGCGCCTGAACGCGCTGGCGGCGCTTCGCAAGAGGGCGGGCAGACTCGCCGGGGTCACCGGGCGGGAGCCAAACCCGCCGCATCCGCGACTGATTCGGCGGGACGGCCATTCGGACGGCAGACCGGCTCGTCACCCGGCAGGCGGAGCGGCCGGCCCCACGGATCGCGACGGCTGGCGCATCAGCACGAATTCTTCTGCCGCCGTCGGATGGACGGCGATGGTGCGATCGAAATCGCGCTTGGTCGCGCCGCAGGTCATTGCGACGGCGAGGCTCTGCACGATCTCCGGCGCGTCGGCGCCGATCATGTGGATGCCCAGCACACGCTCGCTGAGGCCGTCGACCACCAGTTTCATGTAGCTACGCGCGTCGCTGCCGGCGAAGGCCGTCTTCATCGGCCGGAAGTCCGACTCATACACATCCACCGGGCCGAGTTTCAGGGCCTCGGCCTCGGACAGGCCGACCGTGGCGATCGGCGGATCGGTGAACACCGCGCTGGCCACGGTGCGATGGTCCACCCGGGTGGGCCGGCCGCCGAACTCGGTGTCGGCGAAGGCGCGGCCTTCGGCGATGGCCACCGGCGTCAGGTTGACGCGGTCGGTCACGTCACCGATCGCCCAGATACCGGGCGCGCTGCTGCGGCTCTCGGCGTCCACTGCAATGGCGCCGCTGGCGGCGAGGCGCACCCCCGCTTCTGTCAGGCCCAGCCCCGCGGTGTTGGGTCGCCGGCCGGTGGCGTTGAGCGCGGCGTCGGCGGTCAGCACCGAACCATCGGCACGCTGCAGCGCAAAGCCCGACTCGCCGCGCTGCAACGCCTTCAGTCCCACGCCGGAAGCCAGCGTGATGCCGCGCGCTTCCAGTGCCTGCGCCAGGCGGGTGCACAGGTCGGCATCGAAGCCGCGCAGTGGATGGGCGCCGCGGTAGGCGACGGTGACCTTCGCCCCCAGCCCCGCCAGGATGCTGGCGAACTCCATGGCGATGTAGCCGCCGCCGATCACGAGCAGCGACCTGGGCACCTCGCGCAGGTTCAGCACGTCGTTCGACGTCATCGCCAGTTCGAGCCCGGGCAGGGCGCCATGTGCGGGCGCGCCCCCGGTGGCGATCAGGATCCGGCTCGCCCGCAGCGTGCGCCCGTCGATGTCGACCGTATCGGGGCCCAGCAATCGGGCGCGGCCCGCCGCCAGTTCGACGCCGCCGTCGGCGAGCATCTTGCGGTAGATGCCCTCCAGGCGATCGATCTCGCGCGCCTTGGCGTCCGCCCAGCGCGACATCTCGAAGCGGCCACCGACGTCGGTCCAGCCGTAGCCCGCCGCCTCCTGCAGCGCCTGGGCGTAACCGGCGGCGTACATCATCAGCTTCTTCGGCACGCAGCCGCGGATCACGCAGGTGCCGCCGACACGGTCGGCCTCGGCGATCAGCACGCGCGCGCCGTGCACCGCCGCCCGCCGTGACGCCGCCACACCGCCGGAACCGGCGCCGATGACGATCAGATCGAAGTTCTCGGTCACTCGGAGTCTCCTTGCCTCAGGTTTGATGTCGAGCGCATCGCCTGCAGTCTATGCCGAGCGGCGCCGCGATGGATCTGCAATCGATGGTCGGGCGTGCCTACCAGTGGTCCAGGGTTTTCCGCACCAACACGGCGATGTCCTTCTCGCTGCCGGCGGTCATCGTGGTAATCGCGCTGGAATCGGTCACTCGGCGAATCTGCATCGGCTTCGGGATGGTCCGCTCGGGGCAGGCTTCATCCACACTCCAGAACTTGCCCTTGCCGCGCAGACAGAGGGTGCCACCTTTCTCCGGCGGATCGAAATCGATCTCGCCAAAGCCGTGCAGCGGCGTCTTCGCAGCCTCCGGGTCGGTGTGCTCGCCCTTCCAGTGGTAGAGCAGCCCATTCTTCTTCGATGGGTCGACACGCGTCATCACGCTCCACCAGCGGGCCGTCAGGTGGCCGTCACCGTCGTAGGTATCGCCGCGCACCAGCGACACCGAGTTGAACAGCGGGTCGTCCTCGATCTGGAAGAAGCTGAGCGCATGCTGTCCGTCCTTCAGCGAGATTCTCTCCCACCAGGCGCCTGTCAGGCGTGCGCAGAAGCTGCGGATGATGTCGCGCGAATTCCGCTCGTCGTCCGACAACTTGTAGCGCAGCCCGAGTCGCATCACGCGCTCGGTGATCGCTGCGCACGCCGGGCTCAGCGCACGCTCCCAGTCGCCGTCCTCGGGCTTGGTGAAGCTGGCCGATTCCACCCCGGCAAGGTCGGAGGACAGCTTCAGGTCGGCTCGGTCTTCGCGCAGCATGTAGCAGCGCTCACGCCCCAGCCGGCCCATGAACAGGCCCAGCTCGAAGGTGACATTGTCGCGCGGCGAAGCCTGCTTCTTCTTCCTGCTGATCGTTTCGTCGTCGCCGGCGAGCACCACCAGGGCGAAGTCCGCCTCGTCCGCGGCCTTCTCCAGCGACTCGATGTATGCCGCGCTCAAGTCGAATGCGAGATTCCACGGCTTGACGTGGCACCGCTGCTGAAGGGCCGCCTGCAGTTGCGCGCGGGCGGCGACGACGACGTCCAGCCGCTCGCTCGCGGAGACGATGAACAGCCTGGAATGGTCCATGGACATCCTTCTCCCGCTTCAGGCCCTGAGGGTTTATTTCACGATCCCCGCCGGGCGATCTCCGCTGCACGGGCTGAACTCCAGCCGTGGATGCGCGAAACCGGCTGGCCCATGACCGATAGCCGGCTGTCAGGGTGGGGGGCCAGCGTCGGCAGGGCATGGACCACACCAACCATCCACGCGCCGGCCGCGAAACCGGTCGGCCATCCATCCACCCATGCGCCTGCGCTGCGCACGAGGGGTGTGCCGGTCCCATCGTCCGGCATGTACCCGCTGCCTAGGAATCCCTAGCTCCGGTCGAAGGGCCGCGTCCCTACCGGATTCGCGCACCGTCTGCAGTCTAGGCCGAACGGCGGCGCGTGTCGTCTCGCTCCCCGCATCACGCGAGGCTGCCGGCGAACACATTCACCGCGATGGCCAGGACGACGAGGTTGAACGCGAAGGACAGCACCCCGTGCGTCAGCGTCAGCCGCCGCAGGTGCCGGTTGGCGACGGCCACGTCCGACACCTGCGAGGTCATGCCGATGACGAGCGAGAAGTAGAGAAAGTCCAGGTAGTCCGGTTCCTTGTCGCCGGGGAAGAGCAGGCCGCGGCGGGGTTCGTGTTCCTCGTCGCGCAGGCCGTAGTAGACGTGCGCGTAATGCAGGGCGAACACCGTCTGCAGCAGCAGCCAGGCCGACGCCAGCGATGCCATCGACAGCGCGAGATAGCCCCCGCGGGCGATACCGTGCAGCGTGCGGCTGGTGTCGACCGCCAGTGTCACGGCGATGACACTGGCGCAGGCCGCGACGTTGGCGAACACGAACAGCGCCGCCGCCCCGGGGTCGATCCACTGGGCGCGGCGGCGCGTCGCCTGCGCGTCCAGGCCGGCGATCCAGTGCCAGGTGATGCCGAAGTACACGACGCTGTAGGCCATCCAGCCGACCAGCCAGGGAAATTCATTGCTGGGCAGCGTGCCGCGCGTCACAGCCAGCATGGCAAGCGCCGCGGCGCCCAGCGCCAGGCCCTGCCGCTGCAGCGCGCTCAGCCGCACCGACCAGTGCAGGCCGTGCAGGGGATGGGAGACGGATTGCGGCATGGCGGTCCTGTCGATGCGTGAAGCGTGCTGCCGGGCAAGCGAGCAGCTTTCCCGCCTGCAGGCAGGGAGCGGCTCCCGCGCTGCCGACGTCGATGGGCGAGCGCCGCTTGTCACGCCGGCTTTGATTGGCTGCCTGGGCTTGCTATCCCCGGTCGCAGGGGCGCGTCCCTACCAGTTTCGCATCGCGCTCACGGGTTCCAGTGTAGCCGATAGCCTCGCGTGCGTTGCCGAAGGTCTCGTCGAGCGTGTCGCCTGCAGGGCTTGTCGCGGCAACAAATGACCATCATCGGGCACGCAATCCATTAACGGCTGGGGTGCTCCTGCACGAGGTGATCCGGCCGCTGCGGGAGCGGGGGCTACACTGAAAGTCCGAGGGCAGGCAGCCCCCGACAGAGGAGAGCAGTCATGCAGATCCAACCCTATCTGAACTTCGGCGGCCGCTGCGAAGAGGCGCTGGGCTTCTACCACACCGCGCTCGGCGCGGAAGTCGAGATGCTGATGCGCTTCCGCGAGAGCCCCGATGAACCGCCGCCCGGGATGATTCCTCCCGGCTGGGACGACAAGGTGATGCATGCCAGCGTGCGCATCGGCGATTCGGTGGTGATGGCATCCGACGGCGGCTGCACCGACAAGCCGGGATTCGCGGGCTTTTCGCTTACCTTGTCGGTGGCCGACCCCGCCGAGGCCGAACGCCGCTTCGCCGCGCTCGCCGACGGTGGCCAGGTGCAGATGCCGCTGGGCGAAACCTTCTTCGCGACCAGCTTCGGCATGCTGGCCGACCGTTTCGGGGTGCAGTGGATGGTGATCGCGATGAAGCCGGGCTAGCGCAAGACGCGGGCGATGCGTTCGGCCGCTTCCAGCAGGCGCTCGCGGCGCGTGGTGTAGGCGATCCGCAGGTGGCGGCGCGGCAGGTGGTCGCCGAAGTCGATGCCGGGCGTGGCGGCGACGCCGGCTTCCTCGATCAGGCGGCGGGCGAGCGCTTCGGCATCGTCCGCCAGCGGCGACACGTCCGCATAGATGTAGAACGCGCCCTGCGGCTCGGCGGCGATGGTGAAGCCGATGTCGCACAGCGCCGGCAGCAGCGTGTCGCGCCGCTCGGCGAACTCGTGCCGGCGCTGTTCGAGGATTTCGAGCGTGGACGGCGCGAAGGCGGCGAGCGCGGCGTGCTGCGCAGGCGTCGACGGCGCGATGAAGAAGTGCTGTGCCAGTTTCTCGAGGGTGCGCACATAGCCCTGCGGCGCGACGAGCCAGCCCAGGCGCCAGCCGGTCATGCCGAAATACTTGGAGAAGCTGTTGACCACGAAGAGGTCGTCGGCGGTGTTGAGCGCCTTGCGCGACAGCGCGGTGGAGGCGTCGACGCCGTAGGTGAGGCCCTGGTAGATCTCGTCGACCAGCAGCAGGCCGCGGCGGGTGTGAGTGACGTGGTGCAGCGCTTCGATCTCGTCGCCGCTGAGCAGGGTGCCGGTAGGGTTGGACGGCGTGGCTACCATGAGGCCGCGGGTGCGCGGACCCCAGGCCGAGGCGACCTGGCCGGGGGTGGGCTGGTAGCGGCTGGCGGCATCGACCGGCAGGCCGCGCGCGACGCCTTCGAAGCTGCGCACCAGGTGGCGGTTGGACGGATAGCCCGGATCGGGCAGCAGCCATTCGTCGCCGGGATCGGTGGTGGCGGCCAGTGCCAGCATCAGCGCGCCCGAGGCGCCGGCGGTGACGATGATGCGCTCGGGCGCCACGTCGGCGCCGAAGCGGTCGCGGTAGAAGCGGGCGATGGCTTCGCGCAACGCCGGCAGGCCCAGGCCCGAGGTGTAATGCACGTCGCCGCCGGCGAGGAAGCGCGTGGCGGCGTCGAGCATGGGCTGCGGCGTGGGAAAGTCGGGTTCGCCGACTTCCATGTGGATGATGTCGCGCCCCTTTGCCTCGAGTTCGCGCGCGCGGCGCAGCAGTTCCATGACGTGGAAGGGCTGGATGTCGAGGGCACGGCTGGAAACGTGGAGCATGGCGGGATTCCTGTGCTGCAAAGTCCGGAATCCTAGCGCAGGAAAGGAAAAAGCGCCTTGCGGCGCTTCTCGGATGTGGGGGTGGCGGGCTGAAGCCCGCCCTACGTGTGCCTCGGCACGCTGCTGTAGGGCCGGCTTCAGCCGGCCATCTCCGTTCAGTCGGTGTTCAGCGCAAGCTCGAACAGCTCGCGCTTGAGCGTGAGTTCGCGCGGCAGGCGGTCCTGCAGCTTGTCGAACCATTCCTTGTGCAGCGACAGCTCGCTGCGCCAGGCGTCGGCATCCACCTTGGTCAGCGCGTCGAACTCGGCCTTGGTGACATCGGATGCCGTCCAGTCGATGTCCTCGAAGTTCGGCATCCAGCCCAGGGCGGTCTCCTTGGCGCCGACGCGGCCGCGCACGCGGTCCACGATCCACTTCAGCACGCGCATGTTCTCGCCGAAGCCCGGCCACATGAACTGGCCCTGCTCGTTCACGCGGAACCAGTTCACGCAGAAGATCTTGGGGGTGTCTTCCACGACGTGACCCATGCGCAGCCAGTGGTTGAAGTAGTCGCCCATGTGATAGCCGCAGAAGGGCAGCATCGCGAACGGGTCGCGGCGCACCACGCCCTGCGCGCCGAAGGCGGCGGCGGTGGTTTCCGAGCCCAGCGTGGAAGCCATGTAGACGCCGTAGTTCCAGTTGAAGGCTTCGTACACCAGCGGCACGGTGGTGCCGCGGCGGCCGCCGAAGATGAAGGCCGAGATCGGCACGCCGGCGGGGTCTTCCCAGTTCGGGTCGATGGACGGGCACTGGTTCGCCGGCGCGGTGAAGCGCGCGTTGGGGTGCGCGGCCTTGCGTCCGGTTTCGCTGGCGATCTCCGGCGTCCAGTCCTTGCCCTGCCAATCGACCAGGTGGGCGGGCGCCTCCTTGCTCATGCCTTCCCACCATACGTCGCCGTCGTCGGTCAGCGCGACGTTGGTGAAGATGATGTTTTCCTTCAGCGTCGCCATCGCGTTGAAGTTGGTCTTCTCCGAGGTGCCGGGGGCGACGCCGAAGTAGCCGGCTTCGGGGTTGATGGCGTGGAACTTGCCGTCCTTGCCCGGCTTGATCCAGGCGATGTCGTCGCCCACGGTGTAGATCTTCCAGCCGTTGAACGACTTCGGCGGGATCAGCATGGCGAAGTTGGTCTTGCCGCAGGCCGACGGGAAGGCGGCGGCGACGTAGGTCTTCTCGCCCTGCGGCGACTCGACGCCGAGGATCAGCATGTGTTCGGCCAGCCAGCCTTCGTCACGCGCCATGGTGGAGGCGATGCGCAGCGCGAAGCACTTCTTGCCGAGCAGCGCGTTGCCGCCGTAGCCCGAGCCGTAGGACCAGATCTCGCGCGTCTCCGGGTAGTGGACGATGTACTTGGTGGTGGGGTTGCACGGCCAGCGGCTGTCCTTCTCGCCGTGGGCGAGTGGCGCGCCGACGCTGTGCACGCAGGGCACGAACTCGCCGTCGGTGCCGAGCACCTCGACAGCGCCGCGGCCCATGCGCGTCATCACGCGCATGTTGGTGACGACGTAGGGGCTGTCGGAGATCTCGACGCCGATGTGGGCGATGGGGCTGCCGAGCGGGCCCATCGAGAACGGGACGACGTACATCGTGCGCCCGTGCATGCAACCCTTGAACAGGCCGCTCAGGGTTTCACGCATCACCGCCGGGTCTTCCCAGTTGTTGGTGGGGCCGGCGTCGGCCTTGTCCCTGGAGCAGATGAAGGTGCGGTCTTCGACGCGTGCCACGTCCGACGGGTCGGACCAGGCGAGGTAGGAGTTCTTGCGCTTTTCCGGGTTCAGCTTGATGAGCATGCCCGATTCGACCATCTCGGCGCACAGGCGGTCATATTCCTCCTGCGATCCGTCGCACCACACGACGCGGTCCGGCTCCGTCAGGGTCGCGATCTCGGCGACCCACTTCTTGAGGCCTTCGTGGCGGACGTAATCCGGTGCGGCAGCGATGGCGGCGTCGGCAAAGCGTTGATTCATGGGAAATCCTCTCCTCTCTCCACAATTCGGAAGCGAAACCGTTTCCCGTCGGTCGAGCCCGTGACGTCTCGAAGGCCTTGCGGCCGGCGGGCGGGCGTCGGAATGGCCGGGTTGAGGATGGCACGCAGCCCGGCGATCCGCATTTCGCCGATCGGTAACGCTAGGGGTTTACCTCGATCAGCGAAGCCGCGGGATTATGCCACGCCCGGCCTCTGACGCGCGCGGACCTTTGCACCAATATCACATGTTTTCACATGGTAATTTACGATTTCATTATGTGAGAAATTCGTCAAAGAAGAGTATGCTTCGCGCTGCGCGACCATCTGGCGGCGTTAGTCTATGCGCCGGGCCAGCGGCGGGCCGCGAGGGCAAACAGCGTCAACGACAGGAGGGACGACCGACATGGACGAATTGATACGCGCAGCAGCGCTCGACTACCACCGCTTTCCGCGGCCGGGCAAGATTTCGGTGACGCCGACGAAGGTGCTGTCCAACCAGCGCGACCTGTCGCTGGCGTATTCGCCGGGGGTGGCGGCGGCGTGCGATGCGATCGTCGAGGACGCGGCCGAGGCCGCCAGCCTGACGGCGCGCTCGAACCTGATCGGCGTGATCACCAACGGCACGGCGGTGCTGGGCCTGGGCAACATCGGCCCGCTGGCGGCCAAGCCGGTGATGGAAGGCAAGGGCGTCCTGTTCAAGAAGTTCGCCGGCATCGACGTGTTCGACCTCGAGGTCGACGAGCCCGACGCCGACAAGCTGATCGACATGATCGCCGCGCTCGAGCCCACCTTCGGCGGCATCAACCTCGAGGACATCAAGGCGCCCGAGTGCTTCTACATCGAGAGCAAGCTGCGCGAGCGCATGAAGATCCCGGTGTTCCACGACGACCAGCACGGCACCGCGATCGTGGTGGGCGCGGCCATCCTCAACGGCCTGCAGATGCAGGGCAAGGCGCTGGACAAGGTCAAGGTGGTGACCTCCGGCGCGGGCGCCGCGGCGCTCGCCTGCCTGGGCCTGCTGGTGAAGCTGGGCATCCCGGTCGAGAACATCTGGGTGACCGACATCGAAGGCGTGGTGTATGAAGGTCGCACCACGCTGATGGACCCGATCAAGGCGCGCTACGCGAAGAAGACCGAGGCGAGGAAGCTCGCGGAGATCATCGAGGGCGCGGACGTGTTCCTCGGCCTGTCGGCGGGCGGCGTGCTGAAAGGCGAGATGGTGGCGAAGATGGCTGCCAACCCGCTGATCCTGGCACTGGCCAACCCGACGCCGGAGATCCTGCCCGACGAAGTCAAGGCGGTGCGCAACGACGCCATCATCGCCACCGGCCGGTCGGACTATCCGAACCAGGTCAACAACGTGCTGTGCTTCCCCTTCATCTTCCGCGGCGCGCTGGACGTGGGGGCGACCACCATCACCGACGAGATGCAGCTCGCCGCGGTGAAGGCGATCGCCGAACTGGCGCGCGTGGAACAGAGCGACATCGTCGCCGCCGCCTACGGCGAGAAGGTCGGGGGCTTCGGCCCCGAATACATCATCCCGCGCCCGTTCGACCCGCGCCTGATCGTCAAGATCGCTCCCGCGGTGGCCGAAGCGGCGGTCGCCTCGGGCGTGGCCACGCGCCCGATCACCGACTGGGACGCCTACCGCGCGCAGTTGAACAACTTCGTGTGGCACTCCGGCCTGATCATGAAGCCGGTGTTCGCCGCCGCGCGCGAGAACCCCAAGCGCATCATCTTCTCGGAAGGCGAATCCGAGAAAGTGCTGCGCGCGGTGCAGCAGGTGGTAGACGAAGGCCTCGCGCGCCCGATCCTGATCGGCCGTCCGGACGTGGTGAAGGCCAACATCGAGCGCTTCGGCCTGCGCATGCTGGCCGACCGCGACTACGAGCTGGTCAACCCGGACTCCGACCCGCGCTTCAACCAGTTGTGGCAGCACTACCACAGCCTGATGGAGCGCCGCGGCGTGTCGGTGGAATACGCGAAGAAGGAAGTGCGCCGGCGCACCACGCTGATCGGCACGCTGCTGCTGAAGTTCGGCTACGGCGACGGGCTGATCTGCGGTACCTACGGCATGCACCGGCTGCACCTCGATTTCGTCGAGACGGTGCTCGGCCGCCGCCCCGGGGTGAACAACTTCTACACGGTCAACCTCGTCACCCTGCCCGAGCGCACGCTGTTCATGGCCGACACCTACGTCAATTACGACCCGTCGGCCGAGCAGGTGGTCGAGATGACGCTGCTGGCCGCGGAGGAGATGAAGCGCTTCGGCATCGAGCCGCGGGTGGCGCTGCTGTCGCACTCGTCCTTCGGCTCGGCCGATTCGCCGACGGCCGAGAAGATGCGCGCGGCGCTGCACCTGCTGCACGAGCGCCATCCCGAGCTGCAGGTCGAAGGCGAGATGCACGGCGACTCGGCGCTCGACGCCAAGCACCGGCTGCAGATCTTCCCCAACGCCCGCATGCGCGAGGACGCGAACCTGCTGATCTTCCCGACGCTGGACGCGGCCAACATCGCCTTCAACCTGCTCAAGAACGCGGCCGGCGAAGGCGTGACGATCGGCCCGATCCTGCTCGGGGCGTCCAAGCCGGTGCATGTGCTGACACCGTCGGCCACCGTGCGCCGCATCATCAACATGACCGCGCTCACCGTGGTCGAAGCGGGGCAGGGGGACTAAGTCACGCAGCGCCCGCGGCGCAGTTTTTCGGTCTCGTTTCCCTGTGCCATGATGCTCACAGGGGAGGCGCAGGATGGGAAACAGGGCAGGGCGGGCGGCACTGGTACTGACGGGGGGCGGCGCACGCGCCGCCTACCAGGTCGGGGCACTGTCGGCGATCCGCGAGATCCGCGGGCGGCAACCCGGCAATCCGTTTCCGATCCTGTGCGGCACGTCGGCGGGCGGCATCAATGCCGTTGCGCTGGCGGTGCATTCGGCCAACTTCAACCATGCGGTGCGCCATCTTGCGCGCATCTGGCGCAATTTCCACGTCGATCGCGTGTATCGGGTCGATCCGGTCGCGCTTTTCGGCAGTGGTCTGCGCTGGGGATCAGCGGCCTTCACCGGCTGGCTGGTGCACCAGACGCCGCGGTCGCTGCTCGACAATGCCCCGCTGCGCGAGCTGCTGACACGCGTGCTCGACTACCCGGCCATCGATCGTGCGATCAAGGCGGGTTATCTGCGGGCCATCAGCGTCACGGCCTCGGGCTACGCCTCGGGCGAGAGCCTGAGCTTCTTCGAGGGCTCGCTCGACATCGAGCCCTGGCACCGCGCCCATCGCATGGGAGTGCGTGCGCGCCTCGGTGTCGATCACCTGATGGCAACGAGTGCCCTGCCGCTGGTTTTTCCGGCGGTGCGCATCAATCGGGAATTCTTCGGCGACGGCTCGATGCGCCAGCTCGCGCCGGTGAGCCCGGCGATCCATCTCGGCGCCGACCGCATCCTGGTGATCGGTGCCGGCCGCCTGGCCGAGGAGGGCCGGCAGCGCTCCGGTGGCTATCCTTCGCCGGCGCAGATCGCCGGCCATGCCTTGTCCAGCATCTTCCTCGACACGCTGGCGGTCGATCTCGAGCGGCTCGAGCGCATCAACCAGATCATCGGCTGCCTGAGCGGCGAGCAGCGCGACGCGGTGGCCGGCGGTCTGCGGCGGATCGAAACGCTCGTGATCTCGCCCTCGCGGCGCATCGACACCATCGCCGCGCGCTACCGGCAGGAGATTCCGCCGTTGCTGGCGGCCGTATTGCGCGGCGTGGGCGCGATGCGCCGCGACGGATCCACCCTGTTGTCCTACCTGCTGTTCGAGCCGGGTTTCATCCGCGCCTTGATGGAGCTTGGCTACGGCGACGCGATGGCACGCCGCGCCGAGATCGCCGCCTTCCTCGATCTGTAGCGCTCCGCCCGCTGCCGCGCCGGTGCAGCGGGGGCGGCTTTTTTGTATGTAAAGATTCGGCCGCGTCCGGCCGTTCATGGGACAATGGCGACACCGATTTTCGAAACACCTTGAAAAGAACTTGCTATCTGCTTATTTTGGTTGAGAATTAGCACATAGCATCGCTGCGCCGCCTTTCCGCTTTCCCGCCCGTACGTTCGCTTTATTACCGCCATGAAGCCCAGACTTCTTTTTGCCCTTCTTCTTGGCCTGTCCGTCGCGCACTCCGGCATCAACACCGCTGCTGCCGCAACCGCGTCCCACGCCAGCAAATCCGCCAAAGGTGCGAGCCATCAAGCGCGCACCGCCGCCAAGACCACCGCCAAGGCGGGGGCCAAACACGTCGCCAAGACGGCGGGCCGGAGCACGGCCAAGGCCGGCGTGCATGTGTCCAGGGCATCCGAGCGCGCGGAGGCGCGCCGCGGCGCCAGGGCGCACAAAGTTGCCGAGGCCGGCCGCCGCGCGAGGGGCGGGGCGATGATGCGTGTTTCGCTGCGCCACGAGCCGGTGGTGGCCAAGGCCGCTCCTGCGCTGGCCGCACCGGCGGAACCGTCTTTCACGGTTGATGCGCATGGCATGCCGCACCTGGGTTCGGCGGCGTTCTACGTGGTGAACCAGCACACCGGGGAGGTACTCCTCGAGCGAAATTCGACTTCCGTGCTGCCGATCGCTTCCATCACCAAGCTGATGACGGCGATGGTCGTGCTCGATGGTGGCCAGAGCCTGTCCGAAGAACTCTCGATCAGCGAAGGCGACATCGACACGCTGAAGGGCACCGGCTCGCGCCTGGTGCTGGGAACGCGCCTCACCCGCGAGCGATTGCTCAACCTTGCCCTGATGTCGTCCGAGAACCGCGCGGCCTCGGCCCTGGCACGCAACTATCCGGGGGGCGAGCAGGCGTTCATCCATGCCATGAACGTGAAGGCACGCATGCTGGGCCTGAGCGACACGCGCTTCTTTGACAGCACCGGCCTGACACCACAGAACGTTTCCAGCCCGCGCGATCTGGCCAAGATGGTGGCGGCAGCAGCCTCCTACCCGCTGATCCGGGAGTTCTCGACCACGCCCGAGCGCTACGTCGAGATCGGCTCGCGCCAGTTGCGCTTCGGCAATACGAACTCGCTGGTGAAGAACCCCGACTGGCAGATTGCCGTGCAGAAGACCGGCTACATCAGCGAAGCGGGCCGCTGCCTGGTGATGCAGGCCTGGATCCAGAAGCAACCGGTGGTGATGGTGCTGATGGATTCCAACGGCCGCTACACGCGCACCGCCGATGCGCAGCGTGTGCGCAAGTGGCTCGAGTCCGAAGGCGCCGAGCGCCTTGCCGCCGCTGCGAAGGACCACGCCGGCTGAGCGCTGCGCAGCACGCGCGGAGCCCCGCCCGCGGGGCTCCGTAGCCGTGGCCTCAGTTCGCGTGGCGGGGGCCGGTGTAGCCGAGCGCGAGGGAGATTTCGTCCGCCGTTTCGCGCACGACCGGAGCCCAGTCCGGATTGAAGCGTTCTGACGGCGTGGATAGGGACAATCCCGCGATCAGTTCGCCGTTGTTGTCGCGGATGCCGGCGGCAATGCAGCGCACGCCCGACTCCACTTCGTCGAGATCGAACGCCACGCCATGGCGGCGCACGCGGTCGAGTTCCTTCTCGAGCGCACTCACTGTAGTGATGGATGCCGGGGTGGAAGGCGGCAGGCTGGTGCGCCGCGCATAGTCGCGAACCTGCTCCAGGCCGTCCTCGACCAGGAAGAGCTTGCCGGTGGCCGTGGTGTGCAGCGGCGCGCGCGCGCCGACGATATGCACCACGCGCACCGACGAACGGCCGCTCGACGTGCGCTCGACATAGACGATCTCGTCGCCGGCACGGATGCCGAGATTCACGCTTTCACCGGTCGCCGCGTGCAGTCTAAGCATGTAGGGCATGGCCGTGTCGCGCAGCGAGATGCGCGATTTCACCAGGCTGCCGAGTTCGAGCAGGCGGATGCCCAGCCGATAGACGCCCGCGTCGGAACGTTCGACGAAACCGTTCTGCGTCATCGCACCGAGGATGCGGTGCGCGGTCGAAGGATGCAGCCCGGTTTCCAGCGCCAGTTGCTTGAGCGGTACCGGATCGGGGTGCTGCGCCAGGACGTCGAGCAGCTTCATCATGCGCTCGATGACCTGGATGGGGTTCTTGCCTTCGCCGGTGGCGGGAGAGGTTCCAGTCTTGGGGGAGGACACTTCGACCTTGCAATCGTTGCGATGGAGTCGGGTACGGGCATCAATGGTAACCTTGTACCTTCATTGCGCCTAGTGAAATGAGCTTGCGCCTCATGGCGTTTTCTGACTTCCGATGAGCCTGCCACTGATCGTGCTGCTGCCCTTTCTCGGCGCGCCGCTGGCCGCGCTGATGAGCCGCGCCGGCCGCAACGCCTGCGCCGCGACGGCGTTCGCCTTCAGTCTCGCCGCGTTCGCGCTGCTGCTGTCGCATCTGCCCGAGGTGGCGCAAGGCGAGGCGATCGACGCGGCATGGACCTGGCTGCCGTCGCTGGGGCTGGATCTGGAGTTCCGCCTCGACGGGCTGGGTTTCCTGTTCGCACTGCTCATCCTCGGCATCGGCCTGCTGATCATCGTCTATGCGCGCTTCTATCTGTCGGAGTGCGATCCGATGGGCAGCTTCATGGCCTATCTGCTGGCCTTCCAGGGCGCGATGCTGGGCATCGTGCTGGCGGACAACGTGCTGCTGCTGCTCGTGTTCTGGGAACTGACCAGCCTGTCGTCGTTCCTGCTGATCGGCTACTGGAAGCATCTGCCCGAAGGACGGCAGGGGGCGCGCATGGCGCTCACGGTGACCGCGGCCGGCGGCCTGGCGATGATCGCCGGCATGCTGATCCTCGGCGACATCGCGGAATCCTACCGCCTGTCGGACATCCTGCAGCAGGGCGAGGCCATCCGCAGCTCGCCGCAATACCTGCTGGCACTGTTGCTGATCCTCGCCGGCTGCTTCACCAAGAGCGCGCAGTTTCCCTTCCACTTCTGGCTGCCGCACGCGATGGCGGCGCCGACTCCCGTGTCGGCCTACCTGCATTCGGCGACCATGGTGAAGGCGGGGGTATTCCTGCTCGCGCGGCTGTGGCCGGTGCTGGCCGGCACCGAGGCGTGGTTCTATCTGGTGGCCACGACGGGCCTGGTGACCATGCTCGCGGGCGCGCTCATCGCGCTGTTCAAGGACGACCTGAAGGCGGTGCTGGCGTATTCGACCGTCAGCCACCTGGGGCTGGTGACGATGCTGCTGGGCTTCGGCACGCCGATGGCGGCGCTGGCAGCGGTGTTCCACATCCTCAACCACGCGAGCTTCAAGGCTGCGCTGTTCATGACCGCCGGCATCGTCGGTCACGAAGCGGGCACGCGCGACATCCAGCGCCTGGGCGGACTGGCGCAGGCGATGCCGATCGCCGCCACGCTCACCGTGCTGGCGGGGGCCTCGATGGCCGGGGTGCCGCCGCTGAACGGCTTCCTGTCCAAGGAGATGATGCTGCAGGAGGCGATGCTGGCCGACTGGGCCGGCAACGGCTGGCTGGTGGCGGTGCTGGCGACGCTGGCGGCCTGCCTGTCGGTGGCCTACTCCTTCCGCTTCGTCATCCACGTCTTCTTCGGTCGCCCGCGTACATCGCTGGCGCATCAGCCGCACGATCCGCCCGCCGGCCTGTGGCTGCCGCCGGCGGTGCTGGTCGTGCTGGTGGTCGCCATCGGCCTGATGCCCGCAGCGCTGGCCGGTACGCTGGTCGCCGCGGCCGCCTCGGCCGTGACCGGCGGCGAATTGCCCGCGCATCGACTGGCCCTGTGGCACGGCGTCAACCCCGCGCTCGGGCTCAGCGCGCTCGCGCTGCTGTCCGGCCTGGTGCTGCTGAAGGCCTATCGCAGCGCACGCGCCTCATGGGCGGCCGGACCGCACCCGCAGGCGAAAGCGATGTTCGACGCGGTGATCGACTATGTCGTCGATCTCGCGCGCACCATCACCCAGGGCTTGCACAACGGCTCGCTGCAGCGCCAGCTCGCCTTCGCCGTAGGCGCGGTGCTGGTGCTCGGCTTCGCCACCTTCCTGACGACGCCCTACGCGCCCGGCGAACGTGCCACGCTGGCGGCGGAGCCGGTGGCGGTGGTCGGCTGGCTGCTGCTGCTCGCCGCCTGTGCCGCGGTGCTGGCGCTGCACCGCAATCGCCTGCTGGCGCTGGTGATCGTCGGCGTGATCGGCCTCATCGTCTCGCTCGGCTTCGCCTATCTGTCGGCGCCCGATCTGGCGCTCACCCAGATTGCGGTGGAGGTGGTCACCGTCATCCTGCTGCTGCTGGCGCTCGGCCACCTGCCGCGCCATACGCCGCGCGAGGGTGGATGGCCGCGCCGGCTGCGCGATGCCGGCTTTGCCGTGGCCGCCGGGCTGGGCACGGGCGGTGCGGTGTGGGCGATGATGACGCGCGATTTCGAGACGCTGTCCGGCTACTACCTCGAGCAGTCGGTGCCGGGGGGCGGCGGGGCGAACGTGGTGAACGTGATCCTGGTGGATTTTCGCGGTTTCGACACGTTCGGCGAGATCACCGTGCTGGGCATCGCCGCGCTGGCGATCCATGCGCTGCTCGACCGCAGCGCGGCGGTGGGGCGCGGCGCATTGCCTGGCGTGCCGCCAGCGGGGGACGCGCCCGATTCGCTGATGATGGCGGTGGCGATGCGCATCATGCTGGCGCTGTCGATCGTCGTCGGCGTGTTCGTCTTCCTGCGCGGCCACAATGCGCCGGGCGGCGGTTTCGTCGCCGGGCTGGTGGTGGCGATCGCGCTGGCATTGCAGTACATGGCGTACGGCATGCGCTGGGCCGACACTCACCTGCGCATCGACTACCACACGCCGATCGGCTGGGGTGTGGCGGTGGCCGCGGCCACCGGCCTGGGCGCCTGGCTGGCAGGCCATCCTTTCCTGACGAGCACGGTGTGGCACCTGGACGTGCCGGTGGTGGGCGAAGTGCACATCGCGTCGGCGATGTTCTTCGACACCGGCGTGTTCCTCGTCGTGGTGGGTGCGACGCTGCTGGCGCTCACCAGCCTGGCGCGTCTGCGCAGCGGCGGCGCGCGGCAGGCCGAAGGCGCCGGCGTGGCGCCACGCGAGGAGGCCTGACATGGAATTTCTGGTTGCCAGCGCGGTAGGTGTGCTGACGGCCGCGGGCGTTTACCTGTTGCTGCGCGCGCACACCTTCCCGGTGGTGCTGGGGCTGACGCTGCTGTCCTACGCCACCAACATCTACCTGTTCGCGACCGGCAGGCTGGCGGTCAACGCGCCGCCCCTGATCGACGAGCACCTTGCCCGCTACAGCGACCCGTTGCCGCAGGCCCTGGTGCTGACCGCCATCGTGATCTCCTTCGGCATGACGGCGTTGCTGGTGGTCATGGCCCTGCGCAGTTGGTCCGTCAGCGGCGACGACCATGTCGATGACGGCGAGCCGGCATCCGCCACGGCACGGGAGGACAGGCCGTGAATCACTGGATCGTGTTGCCCGTGCTGCTGCCCGCGCTGCTCGGCAGCGTGCTGCTGATGGTCGCGCGGCGCGATCTCGTCATCGCGCGTGCGCTGTCGGTGGCTTCGTGCGCGGCGCTGCTGGTGCTCGCAGGATCGCTGCTGGCGACGGCCTCCGCCGAGGCGCCGCAGGTGTATGCGCTGGGCGACTGGCCCGCGCCTTACGGCATCGTGCTCGTGCTGGACCGGCTCGCGGCCCTGATGCTGGTGCTGGCCGACCTGCTCGCGCTGGTGGTGCTGCTGGCGGCCATCGGTGGCGCCGATCGCGAGGGGCGGCATTTCCATGCGCTGTGGCAGTTCCAGGTGATGGGCATCAACGGCGCCTTCCTGACCGGCGATTTCTTCAACCTGTTCGTGTTCTTCGAGATCCTGCTGATCGCCTCTTACGGTCTGATGGTGCATGGCGGCGGGCGCGAGCGGCTGAAGGCCGGCGTGCAGTACGTGGTGATGAACCTCGTCGGCTCCACGCTCTTCCTGCTGGCGGTGGGGCTGATCTACGGCGTGACCGGCACGCTCAACATGGCCGACCTCGCCGCGCGCGTGCCCGAGGTGGCGGCCGGCGACCGCGCGCTGCTGCACACCGGTGCGCTGCTGCTGTTGCTGGTGTTCGCGCTGAAGGCGGCGATGGTGCCGGTGCATTTCTGGCTGCCCGGCACCTATGCGCATGCCCCTGCGGTGGTCGCCGCGCTGTTCGCGATCATGACCAAGGTGGGTGCCTACGCCATCATCCGCTTGTTCCCGCTGGCTTTCGGTGACGATGCCGGTGCGTCGTCCGGGCTCGCTGCGCCCTGGCTGCTGCCGGCCGCCATGCTGACGCTGCTGGCGGGCATGACCGGGGTGCTGGGGGCGCAGTCGATGGGGCAACTGGCGGGTTTCTCGGTGATCGGCTCGATGGGGACGCTGCTGATGGCGGTGGCGCTGTTCACCGAGGAGGCGCTCAGCGCCGCCCTGTACTACCTGCTGCATTCCACGCTGGCTGCGGCGGCGCTGTTCCTGCTCGTCGGCATGATCGCGCAGCGGCGCGGCAGTGCCGGCGATCGGCTGCGAGTGGCGCCGCCGGTGGAGCAGGCGCCGCTGTTCGGCGCGCTGTTCTTCAGCGCCGCGATCGCGGTGTGCGGCATGCCGCCGCTGTCGGGTTTCATCGGCAAGCTGCTGATCCTCGACAGCGCGCGCGAGTCGGTGAGCTCGTCGTGGATCTGGGGCCTCATCCTGGGGACGTCGTTGCTGGCCATCATCGGCTTTACGCGCGCCGGGAGCCTGGTGTTCTGGACGAGCTCCGCGCAGGCCTCGGCGCGCGGCAAAGGGATGGAAGCTGCTGCCGCCGAAGGCGAGCCCGCCGCCGCGGCGGCCACGGCCGCTGCGCTGCCACTGGTGGCGACTTCCGCGCTGCTGGCCAGCCTGGTCGCGCTGACGGTGTTCGCCGGCCCGGTGAGCGAATGGCTGGACGAGACCGCTGCCCAGGTCTATGCGCCGGCGCAGTACGTGGATGCGGTGCTGGGCGTCGCCGCGGGGAACGAGTGATGGGCCGCGACGCCTCTGCCGCGCTGCCGCGCCCGTCACGCCGTCGCTGGCTGCCGCATCCGGTGCTCAGCGCGGCGCTGGTCCTCTTCTGGCTGCTGCTGCAGAACGAGTTCAGCGTCGGCCAGTTGCTCGTCGGCCTGGCCCTCGGCGTGGTCGTGCCGCGGCTGACTGCGATGCTGTGGCCTGCGCCGCCGCGCATCTTGAGTTACCGCAAGGCCCTCGCGTATGTGCTGCTGGTGGCGTGGGACATCGCCATCGCGAATGTGGCGGTGGCGCGGCTGGTCCTCTTCCGGCCGTTGCCGGAGTTGCGCATGCGCTGGGTGCGCGTGCCGCTGGACCTCGACGCGCCCGAGGCGATCGCGGCCTTCGCCGCGACGATCACGCTGACGCCCGGCACCGTGAGTTGCGAGCTGTCGGTGGACGGTCGCAGCCTGCTCGTGCATTGCCTGGATGCCGGCGACGCCGACGAGGCGGCAAACGACATGAAGCGCCGCTACGAGGCGCGCCTGAAGGAGATCTTCGGATGAGGACCCATGCCCTGCTCGATTACGCGCTCGCCTTCGGCTTTGCTGCCTTCGCGCTGGCGTTGCTGATGAACCTGGTGCGCCTGCTCAAGGGGCCGACGACGATGGATCGCGTGCTCGCCGCGGACACCATGGTGATCAACGTCATCGCGCTCATCGTGCTGCTCGGCATCCGCCAGGCGACCAAGGCCCACTTCGAGGCGGCGCTGCTGTTCGCGATGTTCGGTTTCGTGGCCACCGTGTCGTTCTGCCGGTTCATGCTGCGCGGCCGGCTGATCGATTGAGGAGGTGGCGATGAACGTTTTCGCCGAGATCGTCGTGGCCATCTTCATCGTGGTCGGCGCCAGCTTCGGACTGGTCGGCTCGTGGGGCCTGCTGCGGCTGCCGCACCTGATGGCGCGGCTGCATGCGCCCACCAAGGCGACGACGCTGGGTGTCGGCAGCGTGCTGCTGGCGTCGACGGTGTTCTTCCTGGCTACCGGCGGGGGCTTTTCGGTGCATGAAGTGCTGATCGTGCTGTTCCTGTTCCTCACCGCGCCGGTTTCGGCGAGCTTCGTGGCCCGGGCCTATCTGCGCGCGCATGGCGACCCCGCCGAGCTGCCCCGCGCAGGAGAGCAGGGTTGGGCGAGCTTCGCGCCACGGGCAGGCGATGTCGGTGATTACATGGCGGCCTCAACGTCCCGCGACGTTCGAGAGGACTGAGCGGCCGCGGTCGGCTCGCGCCGCTTGGCCGGGCTGGCGCATAATCGCGCCTGTTTACGCATCGCGCCATCCGGCGCTCAGAGGTCCGTCTTGGTTTCCATCCGCAAGAATCCCCCGCAACCGGCGCCGTCGCGCATCGCCGGCACGCTCAAGGTCAGGAGGCGCGAGCCCGATCCGGTGGTGGATGAAGCCGCGGCGGAGGGGCCGCGCGAGCCCGCGCGGCACGCCAGCGAGACGGACCAGGCCGTGCGCGGGAGAACGGCCGACCGGGCGGCGAAGCCGGCCCGGCAAGGGGAGGGAAAGGGACAGGCAAGGGGGGGCGCGAAGACCGACGCGGGAGGCGGGAGGATGGCGGGGCAGAAAGCGGGCCCGAATGCGGCAGGCGCATCCGGCCGCCGCACGTCGGCTGCGCGGCCGCCTGCACGTGACGAGGGCAGCCGCGCGCAGGCGTCTGCTTCCCACGCGAGCGCGCCGAATTCGCCCGTGTCGGCCGAAGGCGTGCGTCTGTCGAAGGTGATGGCCGATCGCGGCATCTGTTCGCGGCGCGAGGCGGATGAGCTCATCGCGCGCGGCTGGGTCTTCGTCGATGGCAGGCGCGTGTCGGAACTTGGCACCCGCATCGATCCGTCGGCCGGCATCACGCTGGCGCCGGAAGCCCGGCGGGAGCAGGCGCAGCGGGTGACGATCCTGCTGCACAAGCCGGTCGGCTACGTGTCGGGCCAGCCGGAGCCTGGCTTCGAGCCCGCCGTGAGCCTGATCGGGGCGCACAACCAGTTCGACCGCGACACCGCGCAACGCTTCCACCCCTCGCAGTTGAAGAACCTCGCGCCGGCCGGCCGGCTCGACATCGACTCCACCGGCCTGCTGGTGCTGACGCAGGACGGCCGCGTGGCGCGCCAGTTGATCGGCGAGGATTCCAAGATCGACAAGGAGTACCTGGTGCGGGTGGAAGGAGCGCTCGTGCAGGACGGCCTCGAGCTGCTGAACCACGGGCTGGAACTGGACGGGCGCAAGCTGCGCCCAGCGCAGGTGGAGTGGATCAACGACGACCAGTTGCGTTTCGTGCTGCGCGAGGGGCGCAAGCGCCAGATCAGGCGCATGTGCGAGCTGGTCGGGCTGAAAGTGACCGGCCTCAAGCGGGTGCGCATCGGCCGCGTGCGCCTGGGTGACCTGCCGCTGGGGCAGTGGCGTTACCTGCGCGAGGACGAGGCTTTCTGAAACGCCGGAGGGGCAGCCGGCTGTGCCGGACTGCCCCTCCTCCTCCTCCTCCAACCTTGCCCTGCGTGCGCAGGGCGCAATGATCAGGCCGCGACAGCCTCGCCCACCTTCCTGTAGGCGGCGCGCGCGACCGCCTCATGGGCTGCCCTCGCAGCGAGCTCACCGGCCATCTCTTCGGACACCCCGCTGAAGGTGGCGAAACATCCTTCCAGCGGGCACTTGAACCCGGGCGGACATCCGTGTTCGCAAGCGCATTCCATTTGGGTTTCGTCCAGCAGGACCATTTCCCTGACGGCTTCGCACCGGCCGATCGGCGAATCAAAAAAGCACATTTCAGCCTCCTCTTCTCTTGCCCAGTTTTTAACTGCTGCCGTGAAAAACCGCACAATTTTTTGTTGTTTTCATGTTACTCCTCGAAGCGCTTTTTACCCGGCAATTTGAATATTCGTTGACTTTTGTCAATACGTTCATTTTTCCAATTGAAGTTGCGTTCGGTGTATGCAAACGGTTTTAGACAGCGGCTATCGTGGAAGGGGCCGCGTGCCCACTCCCAGCCCGGGCCTGGGCGTGTCTGCAGGCAGATCTCGCGGCGGTCGATGGTGCTGCGCCACAGGTGCCATGGTGCGGGCGCTGCGCAGAGCGGGGCGCTTGCGCCTGCGGCGAGAATGAAGGCCGCGCACCAGGCGAGCGGCCGGCGGACGCTCCCGCCGCACCTCCGATGCTGCGACGTCGCCGGCAGCATCCTATTCGGCACGCAGCGCCTCCACCGCGTTGAGGCGCGCGGCCTTGCGCGCCGGCAGCACGCCGGCCGCGAGGCCGATCACCACCGCCACCGCTTCGGCGAGGAACACGAAGCGCCACGGCGTGGTCACCGGCAGGGCCGGCGCCAGCAGGCCCACGAGCTGCGCGATGCCGGCGCCGAGGGCGAGGCCCAGCAAGCCGCCGATGGCGGCCAGCGCCACCGCCTCGCCGAGGAACAGACCGAGGATGGTGCGCCGGCGCGCGCCGAGCGCGACCAGCAGGCCGATCTCGTTGGTGCGTTCGGCGACCGCGATCGTCATGATCGTGATGATGCCCACCGCACCCACCAGCAGCGAGATGCCACCCAGCGCACCCACCGCGGCGGTGAGGATGCCGAGGATGTTCGACAGCGTGGCGAGCATGTCCTCCTGGGTGACGAGGGTGAAGTCCTCGCGACCGTGGCGGGCGACGAGGATCTTGCGGATGCCGTCGGTGACGCGCGCGGCGGGCACGCCTTCCTCGTAGGTGATGTTGATTTCCATCAGGCCGGTGCGGTTGTACAGGGCCATCGCCCGCGCGGTGGGGATGTAGGCGGCGTCATCGAGGTCGATGCCGAGGAACTGGCCCTTGCGCTCCATGACGCCGATCACGCGGAAGCGCTCGCTGCCGATCTGCACCCGCTCGCCGAGCGGGTTTTGAGTGCCGAACAGCTCCTGCCGCAGCGTCGCGCCCAGCACCAGGAAGGCGCGCGGATTTTCCGGGTCGTCATGCGGCAGGAAGCTGCCCACCTTGATCTTCATCGCGAACGCGCGCTGCATGTCGGGGCCGGCGCCGACGATGAAGGTGCGGCGCGTGCGACCGTTGGCGCGCACCTCGGAGTTGCCCGAGACGGAGGGCGTCAGGCCGGTGACGTGCGGCGCGCGGCGCAGCGCGGCGGCGTCGTCCAGCGTGAGCTCGCGCGCGGTGGAGGGCAGGCCGGGCGGGCCGCCCTTGGCGCTGCGGCGGCCCGGTTGCACGGTGGCGATGTTGGTGCCGAACTGGGAGAACTCCTTCAGCACGAACTGGTGCAGGCCCTCGCCGATGGAGGTGAGCAGGATCACCGCCGCGATGCCGACGGCGATGCCCAGCAGGGTCAGGAAGCTGCGCATCCGGTGCGCGGTCAGGGCGCGCAGCGCGAGGTGGAGGAAGTCCGGCCAGCGCATGGTGGCTTCAGCGCTTCATCAGCGCCTGCACCGGGTCGAGCCGGGCGGCGCGGCGCGCCGGCATCACGCCGAACAGCAGGCCGGTGAAGAGCGCCGTACCCAGCGCGGCGATCACCGCCCACTGCGGCGGCCAGGCCGGCAGCACCGGCCAGGTCAGGCGGATGCCCCAGGCGCCCAGGTGGCCGAGCGCGAAGCCGACGCAAGCACCGGCGATGGACAGCAGGGCGGCTTCGGTCAGGAAGGCGAGACGGATGTGTCGGCCGCTGGCGCCGAGCGCCTTCAGCAGGCCGATCTCGCCGGTGCGCTGGGTTACCGCGACCAGCATCACGTTCATCACCAGGATGCCGGCCACCGCCAGGCTGATCGCGGCGATGCCGGCCACCGCCAGCGTCAGCGCGCCGAGGATGCGGTCGAACGTGCCGAGCACCGCGTCTTGCGTGATCAGCGTGACGTCGAGTTCGCCTTCGTGGCGGGCGCGCATGATCTTCTCCATCTCGCGCTGTGCCGGCACGATGGCTTCGCGGCTGCGCACCTCGACCATGATGCGAAACAGCGTGTTGGTGTTGAACATCGCCTGCGCGGTGGCGACCGGCACGATGACGATCTCGTCGGTGTTCATGCCCAGGCCCTGGCCGGACGGTGCCATGACGCCCACCAGCCGCAGGCGGTGGTCGCCGATGCGCACCATGCGTCCCACCGCCGGCTCGTTGCCGAACAGCTCGCGCCGCAGCGTGTCGCCGATCACCGCGACGGCCGCGGCACGGCCGAGATCCTCGCGCGGCAGGAACTGGCCCGCGGCGACACGGTAGTTGCGGATGTCGACATAGTCGGCAGTGGTGCCCAGCACCAGCACTTCGCGCAACTTGCCGCCCACCGAGATCTCCGAATTGCCCAGCGACAGCGGTGCGACGCGGGTCACCAGGGGCGCGCGCAGCAGCGCACTGGCGTCGGCCACCGTGAGGTCGCGCGGGGTGCTGGTGACGAAGCTGCCGGCGTTGACGCCGCCGGTCTCGTTGCGCCCGGGGAGCACGATGACGAGGTTGGCGCCCAGCGAAGCGAACTGGCCGACGACGTAGCGCCGTGCGCCGTCGCCCAGCGCGGTGAGCACCACCACTGCAGCCACGCCGATCGCCATCGCCAGCACCATCAGCGCGGTGCGCAGC
>JAFEFM010000522.1 GCA_018240585.1 Pseudomonadota bacterium | reverse complement strand
TCTTGCTCCGGTGCTCGCTGGGGCATCCTGCCCTGACGGGTTCCAAGACTGACCGCGATGCGGGAGAAGTTGGAGATAAATTCATGATTCAAATGCAGTCCAGGCTGGACGTGGCCGACAACACCGGCGCGCGCTCGGTGATGTGCATCAAGGTCCTGGGTGGATCCAAGCGCCGGTATGCCGGCATTGGCGACATCATCAAGGTTTCCGTGAAGGATGCAGCGCCGCGCGGTCGCGTCAAGAAGGGCGACGTCTACAACGCGGTGGTGGTGCGTACCGCGAAGGGCGTGCGCCGTCCCGACGGTTCGCTGGTCAAGTTCGACAACAATGCGGCCGTGCTTCTCAACAACAAACTCGAGCCGATCGGCACCCGTATCTTCGGGCCGGTCACCCGCGAGCTGCGTACGGAGCGGTTCATGAAGATCGTTTCGCTCGCGCCCGAAGTGCTCTGAGGAGTCGCACAGATGAACAAGATCCGCAAGGGTGACGAAGTTGTGGTGCTGACGGGTAAGGATCGCGGCCGCCGCGGTACCGTGCTGCGCCGCGTCGATGACGAGCACGTCGTCGTCGAGGGTGTGAATCGGGTGAAGAAGCATGTGCGCCCGAATCCGCTGAAGGGTGAAGTGGGTGGCATCGTCGAGAAGGAGATGCCGATCCAGATTTCGAATGTCGCGCTGTTCAATCCGGCGACGCAGAAGGCTGACCGCGTCGGGATCAGGGTGCTTGAGGATGGCCGCAAGGTCCGCTTCTTCAAGTCGAACGGCGAGCTGGTGAACGCGTAAGGAGTGACGATGGCTCGCTTGCAACAGTTTTACAAGGACACCGTCTCGCCCGAGCTGCAGAAGCGTTTCGGTTACAAGTCCGTGATGGAAGTGCCGCGCATCACCAAGATCACCTTGAACATGGGTGTCGGTGAGGCAGTCGGTGACAAGAAGGTGCTGGAAAACGCACTCGGTGACATGACCAAGATCGCTGGTCAGAAGCCGGTGACGACCAAGGCGCGCAAGTCGATCGCGGGTTTCAAGATTCGCGAAGGTTATCCGATCGGCTGCATGGTGACCCTGCGTGGTCCGCGCATGTTCGAATTCCTCGATCGCCTGGTGACCATCGCCCTGCCGCGCGTGCGTGACTTCCGCGGTATTGCGTCTAAAGGCTTCGACGGTCGCGGCAACTACAACCTCGGCGTGAAGGAGCAGATCATCTTCCCCGAGATCGAGTACGACAAGATCGACGCGCTGCGCGGGATGAACATCAGCATCACGACCACGGCGAAGACCGACGAGGAAGCGCGCGCGCTGCTCGCCGCGTTCAAGTTCCCGTTCAAGAATTGAGGGTGATATGGCGAAACTGGCTCTGATCAACCGCGAAGAGAAGCGCGCCAAGCTGGTGGCTAAATTTGCCGCCAAGCGTGCAGCGCTCGTCGCGCAGATCAACGATAGCAAGCTGTCCGAAGAAGAACGCATGGCTGCGCGCCTTGCGCTGCAGCAACTGCCGCGCAACGCCAATCCGACGCGTCAGCGCAACCGCTGCGCCCTCACCGGGCGCCCGCGTGGCGTGTTCCGCAAGTTCGGTCTGTGCCGCAACAAGCTGCGCGAAATCGCGTTCCGTGGCGAAGTGCCTGGCATGACCAAGGCGAGCTGGTAAGGAGAATCTGAAGATGAGTATGTCCGATCCGATCGCCGACATGCTGACGCGCATCCGCAACGGCCAACAGGCGCAGAAGGCAAGCGTGAGCATGCCGTCCTCGAAGCTGAAGGTTGCTATCGCGAAAGTGCTGCAGGACGAAGGTTACATCGATGGTTTTTCGGTGCGCGAGGAGTCCGGCAAAGCCGCGCTCGACGTCGCCTTGAAATATTACGCCGGGCGTCCGGTGATCGAGCGTATCGAGCGCGTCAGCCGTCCCGGGCTGCGCGTGTACAAGGGTAGCGACGACCTGCCGCGCGTGATGAACGGCCTTGGCGTCGCCATCGTGTCGACGCCCCGTGGCGTGATGACCGACCGTGCCGCTCGCGCCAATCGCGTCGGCGGCGAAGTCATCTGCCTGGTGGCCTAAGGGGGGATGCAATGTCTCGTGTAGCTAAGAATCCAGTCGCGATCCCCGCCGGCGTCGAGGTTTCGATTTCGGCCTCCGAGATCGCGGTGAAAGGCCCGCTCGGAACGCTGCGCCAAGCGCTCAGCAGCGCTGTGAGCGTGGAGCGTGAAGGCGATGCGCTGCTGTGCAAGGCCCGCGAGGGTGCGCCTAACGCGAATGCGCTGTCCGGAACGACGCGTGCATTGGTGAACAACATGGTCACTGGCGTGACCAAGGGCTTCGAGCGCAAGCTCAACCTGGTCGGCGTTGGTTACCGCGCCCAGGCGCAGGGCGACAAGCTGAACCTGTCGCTGGGCTTCTCGCACCCGGTGGTTCACCAGATGCCTGCAGGCATCAAGGTCGAAACTCCGACCCAGACCGAAATCGTGATCAAGGGCATCGACAAGCAGCAGGTCGGCCAGATCGCGGCTGAGGTTCGCGCCTACCGCGCTCCCGAGCCCTACAAGGGTAAGGGCGTCCGTTATTCGGACGAAGTGGTAGTGCTCAAGGAAACCAAGAAGAAGTAAGGCGGTTCGTCATGAACAAGAAAGAAACTCGTCTTCGCCGTGCGCGCAAAACCCGCGCCAAGCTTGCGGAGCTCAAGGCGGTGCGCCTTGCCGTGTTCCGTTCCAACTGCCACATCTACGCCCAGGTGATCTCGGGGTGCGGGTCGCGCGTGCTTGCCGCCGCTTCCACGCTCGAACCCGAAGTGCGTGCGTCGGTGTCCAATGGCGGCAACGTCGCTGCTGCGCAAGCGGTGGGCAAGCTCATCGCCGAGCGTGCGAAGGCTGCCGGCATCGAGACGGTCGCGTTCGACCGTTCCGGTTTCCTTTATCACGGTCGCGTGAAGGCGCTGGCCGAGGCCGCCCGCGAAGGCGGTCTTCAGTTCTAAGCGAGGATTCGAATGGCTAAGCAGCAAACCAAGCGCCCGCAGGCCAGCGAAGAGCGTGATGACGGCCTTCGCGAGAAGATGGTCGCGATCAATCGCGTCACGAAGGTGGTGAAGGGCGGCCGTATCCTCGGCTTCGCCGCGCTGACCGTGGTCGGCGATGGCGACGGTGGCGTCGGCATGGGCAAGGGAAAGTCGCGTGAGGTTCCGGTTGCCGTGCAAAAGGCGATGGACGAAGCGCGTCGCAAGATGCGCAAGGTGTCGTTGAAGAACGGTACCGTTCAGCACACGGTGATCGGCAAGCATGGCGCATCGTCGGTGCTGATGCAGCCGGCGCCGAGCGGTACCGGCATCATCGCCGGCGGTCCGATGCGCGCCGTGTTCGAGGTGATGGGCGTGACCGACATCATCTGCAAGTGCATCGGCTCGTCGAACCCGTACAACGTCGTTCGGGCGACGATCAACGGCCTGATGGCGATCAACACCCCGGCGGAAATCGCTGCCAAGCGCGGCAAGACCGTCGAAGAGATCCTGGGGTAAGCGATGTCCGACAAGAAGATCAAGGTTACGCTGGTGAAGAGCGTGATCGGCACGAAGCAGTCGCACCGGGCTACGGTTCGTGGCCTGGGGCTGCGCCGACTGAACCACACCGTTGAGCTGGTCGACACCCCCGAGGTGCGCGGCATGGTCAACAAGGTGTCCTACCTCGTGAAGTGTGAGGGTTGATATGCGCCTGAATTCCATCAAGCCGGGGGCCGGCTCGAAGTCGGCCGCCAAGCGCGTCGGTCGTGGCATCGGCAGCGGTCTCGGCAAGACCTGCGGTCGTGGTCACAAGGGCCAGAAGTCGCGTTCGGGTGGCTTCCACAAGGTCGGTTTCGAGGGCGGCCAGATGCCGCTGCAGCGTCGCCTGCCGAAGCGTGGTTTCGTTTCTCTCACCCGTAGCCGTAACGTCGAAGTGCGTCTGTCCGAACTGGCGAACCTTCCGGTCGACGAGATCGATTTGCTGACGCTGAAGCAGGCAGGCGTGATCCCCGCGGATGCGCTGGCGGCGAAGGTCGTCCTGTCTGGCGAGCTGGGCAAGAAGGTCGTGCTCCGCGGTATCGGTGCCACGGCAGGTGCCAAGGCGGCGATCGAAGCTGCCGGCGGTTCGGTTTCGGCTGAGTAACAGGGTAACGCTGTGGCCAAACCTGCTGCCACGCTGGGCACTCCCGGGAAGTTCGGCGATCTGAAGCGCCGGCTGTTGTTCCTGGTGGGCGCGCTGATCGTTTATCGGCTCGGTGCGCACATCCCGGTCCCCGGGATCGACCCGGCTCGTCTAGCCGAACTGTTCCAGTCGCAATCCGGCGGAATCCTCGGTGTCTTCAACCTGTTCTCAGGCGGTGCGCTGTCGCGCTTCACCATCTTCGCGCTCGGGATCATGCCGTACATTTCGGCGTCGATCATCATGCAGTTGATGACCGTGGCGGTGCCGCAGCTCGAGGCTCTGAAGAAGGAAGGTGAGGCGGGTCGTCGGAAGATCACGCAGTACACACGCTATGGCACGTTGGTGCTCGCATTCGCTCAGGCGCTGGGCATCGCGATCGCGCTGGAAGGGCAGCAGGGCTTGGTGCTCGACCCGGGAGTCATGTTCCGGTTCGTTACGGTTGCCACGCTGGTGACCGGCACGATGTTCCTGATGTGGCTGGGCGAGCAGATCACCGAACGCGGGATCGGCAATGGTATCTCGATCATCATCTTCGCGGGGATCGCAGCGGGGCTGCCAAAGTCGATCGGCGGATTGTTCGAGCTGGTGCGAACCGGCGCGATGCATCCCTTTACCGCGCTGCTCATCTGCATTCTCGTGGTGCTGGTTACGGCGTTCGTCGTCTTCGTCGAGCGCGGACAGCGCAAGATTCTGGTGAACTACGCGAAGCGGCAGGTCGGCAACAAGGTGTACGGCGGGCAGAGTTCGCATCTTCCGCTCAAGCTGAACATGTCGGGCGTGATTCCTCCGATCTTCGCGTCCAGCATCATCCTTTTCCCGGCGACGCTCGGCCAGTGGTTCGGCTCGGCGGGAGGGATGTACTGGCTGCGTGACATCGCCTCGACCCTGTCGCCTGGACAGCCGATCTACGTGCTGCTGTATGCGCTTGCGATCGTGTTCTTCTGCTTCTTCTACACGGCATTGGTGTTCAACGCTCGGGAGACCGCCGACAACCTGAAGAAGAGCGGGGCTTTCGTGCCGGGTATACGGCCGGGTGATCAAACGGCGCGTTACATCGACAAGATCCTGATGCGCTTGACGCTCGCTGGCGCGGTGTACATCACGCTGGTGTGCCTGCTCCCCGAGTTTCTCATCCTGAAGTGGAACGTGCCGTTCTATTTCGGGGGGACTTCGCTGTTGATCATCGTCGTGGTGACGATGGACTTCATGGCCCAGGTCCAGGCGTTCGTGATGTCGCACCAGTATGAAAGTCTGCTGAAGAAGGCGAATTTCAAGGGGGCGGGTCTGCCGCTCAGGTAAGCGATGGCGAAGGAAGACGTAATCGAGATGCAGGGCGAGGTCACGGAGAACCTCCCCAATGCAACGTTCCGGGTCCGGCTCGAGAATGGCCACGAGGTGCTCGGCCATATCTCGGGGAAAATGCGGATGCACTACATCCGCATCCTGCCAGGCGACAAGGTGACGGTGCAGCTGACCCCCTACGATCTGACCAAGGGTCGGATCGTGTTCCGGACCAAGTGAAGAATCTGAGATACAGGAGCAAAAAATGAGAGTCCAGGCTTCAGTGAAGCGGATCTGCCGCAACTGCAAGATCATCCGCCGCAAGGGCGTGGTTCGCGTGATCTGCACCGATCCGCGTCACAAGCAGCGTCAGGGTTGATCTAGTCAGCCCAACGCATTAAAATTTAATGTTTCGCATTCTGGGGTAAACGAATGGCCCGTATTGCTGGGGTTAACATTCCCAATCACAAGCATGCCGAGATCGCGCTGACCGCCATCTATGGGATCGGCCGTTCGCGTGCTCAACGGATCTGCGACGCCGCCGGTGTCGCGCGCTCGGTCAAGATGAAGGATCTGACCGAGTCGGATATGGAGAAGCTTCGCGATGAGGTCGGCCGCTTCGTGGTCGAGGGCGACCTGCGTCGTGAAGTCACGATGAACATCAAGCGGCTGATGGACCTGGGTTGCTATCGTGGTGTTCGTCATCGTCGTGGTCTGCCGCTGCGCGGGCAACGTACCCGCACGAATGCGCGCACCCGCAAAGGGCCGCGCAAGGCGATCGCCGGCAAGAAGTGATAGGAACCGATAATGGCAAAGACTGGTACTAAGGTTCGTAAGAAGGTCAAGAAGAACGTCGCGGAAGGTATCGCGCACGTTCACGCGAGCTTCAACAACACGATCATCACGATCACCGACCGTCAGGGTAACGCGCTGTCCTGGGCGACCTCGGGTGGTGCGGGCTTCAAGGGCTCGCGCAAGAGCACCCCGTTCGCGGCACAGGTCGCTGCCGAGGCGGCGGGCAAGGTTGCACAGGAGTGCGGCGTCAAGAACCTCGAGGTTCGCATCAAGGGCCCCGGCCCGGGTCGCGAATCCGCGGTGCGCGCGCTCAATGCGCTGGGGATCAAGATTTCCAGCATCACGGACATCACCCCCATCCCGCATAACGGCTGCCGTCCGCCGAAGAAGCGTCGTATCTGACAAGGAGTTGAAACGTGGCTCGTAATCTCGATCCCAAGTGCCGTCAGTGCCGTCGCGAAGGCGAAAAGCTGTTTCTGAAGGGCGAAAAGTGTTTTACCGACAAGTGCGCAATCGAGCGTCGCGCGTATGCGCCCGGCCAGCATGGCCAACGCTCGGGGCAGCGTCTGTCGGGCTATGGCGTGCAACTGCGTGAAAAGCAGAAGATCCGTCGGCTTTACGGTGTGCTGGAGCGCCAGTTCCGCAAGACCTACGCCGAAGCCGATCGCCGTCGCGGTCAGACCGGTGAAAACCTGCTGCAACTGCTTGAAGGCCGCCTGGATTCCGTGGCTTATCGCATGGGTTTCGGTGCCTCGCGCGCCGAGGCTCGCCAGGTGGTGCGCCACAACGGCGTTCTGGTCAATGGCAAGCGCGTGAACATTCCGTCGTATGTCGTCCGTCCGGGCGATGTCGTCGAACTCGCCGAGCACACGAAGAACCACCTGCGGGTGAAGGCCGCCCTCGAGGCCGCTGCCGCACGCGGGTTCCCTGAGTGGCTCGAGGTCGACGCGAAGGCGGGCAAGGGCGTTTTCAAGGCTTACCCGGCCCGCGCAGAGCTGCCGCCGACGATCAATGAAGGCCTGGTGGTGGAACTGTATTCCCGCTAAGCGGGCGTGCTGATCCTCTTCTAGTTCCGAGGAAATGCTGATGCAAAGCAATGCACTGCTGAAACCGCGCATCATCGACGTCCAGAGCATCTCGCCCGTTCAGGCGCGAGTGACGATGGAGCCGTTCGAGCGTGGTTTTGGCCACACACTGGGGAATGCGCTGCGTCGCATTCTTCTGTCGTCGCTTCCGGGCCACGCGGTCACGGAGGTGACGATCGAGGGCGTGCTGCACGAATACTCGACGCTCGACGGCGTGCGTGAGGACATCGTCGATCTGCTGCTGAACCTGAAGGGCGTCGTGATGAAGCTGCACAACCGCAGCGAAGCCATCGTGCGCCTGGCGAAATCGGGTGAGGGTGTCGTCACGGCGGCGGACATCGAGGTCGGTCACGACGTCGAGATCATCAACCCCGAGCACGTCATTGCCCACCTCGCTCCGGGCGGCAAGATCGACATGCAGATCAAGGTCGAGGAAGGGCGCGGTTACGTGCCCGGCAACGTTCGCCCGAGCTCGAGCGAGAGCAAGAGCATCGGTCGCGTCGTCCTGGATGCGTCGTTTGGCCCGGTGCGGCGCGTCAGCTATCTCGTCGAAAGCGCGCGTGTCGAACAACGTACCGACCTCGATCGTCTGGTGATCGACATCGAGACCAATGGCGCGGTCGATCCGGAAGAGGCGATCCGCTACGCAGCCCGTGTCCTGATGGATCAGCTTTCGGTTTTCGCTGATCTCGAGGGTACGCCGACGGCGGCGGTGGCTGAGACGAAAGTCACTGTCGACCCGGTGCTGCTGCGGCCGGTAGATGACCTCGAGCTGACGGTGCGTTCGGCCAACTGTCTCAAGGCCGAGAACATCTACTACATCGGTGACCTGATCCAGCGTACCGAGACCGAGCTGCTGAAGACGCCGAATCTTGGCCGCAAGTCGCTCAACGAGATCAAGGAAGTGTTGGCCTCCCGCGGGCTGACGCTGGGCATGAAACTGGAAAACTGGCCGCCGGCCGGGCTCGAAAAGCTCGGTTGAATCGGTTCGGAATAGTGAGGAATTGAAATGCGTCACCGTCACGGGCTTCGCAAGCTGAATCGTACGAGCAGCCACCGCCAGGCGATGTTCCGCAATATGGCCAACTCGCTGCTGCGTCACGAAGTCATCAAGACGACGCTGCCGAAGGCAAAGGAACTGCGCCGCGTCGTTGAACCCATGATCACTCTGGGCAAGAAGCCTAGCCTGGCGAATCGTCGTCTGGCGTTCGATCGTCTGCGCGACCGCGATATCGTGGTCAAGCTGTTCGACGAGCTGGGCCCGCGCTACGCCAACCGCAATGGTGGTTACCTTCGCATCCTGAAGTTCGGTTTCCGCAATGGCGACAACGCGCCGATGGCGCTGGTGGAGCTGATGGACCGGCCTGAGGGGCAGGCGGCGGAAGGCGAAATCGTCGCCGAGTAAGATCGGCGCGCTGGGTTCGCGCATGAATGAAAAGGCCGGGCATGTCCCGGCCTTTTCTTTGTGCGGGGCGAAGTTTGTGGGGCGTCTGCGGGCCGCGTGATTTGAGGAGGGAGTCGATGGCTGTGACGTTGGTGACGGGAGGTGCGGGGTATATCGGCACCCATACCTGTGTCGAGTTGCTCCGCGCCGGGCGAGACGTGGTCGTGGTGGACGATCTGTCGAATTCGTCGTATGAGGCGCTGCGCAGAGTGGAGGAGCTTGCCGGGCGGCCGCTCGCAGGCTTCGTCCGCGCGGATGTGAGGGACGGTGAGGCGCTGGCCGCGGTGTTCCGGCAGCACGAAGTCGAGGCGGTGATTCACTTCGCGGCGAAGAAGGCGGTCGGTGAGTCCGTGGCTATACCGCGCGACTATTACGACAACAATCTCAACGGACTTCTGACGCTGGTGCGGGTGATGGCGCAGGCCGGCGTGAAATCGCTCGTGTTCAGTTCGTCCGCTACGGTGTATGGCGATCCGGCCAGCGTCCCGATCGACGAGTCCTTCCCGACCTCGGCGACGAATCCGTATGGCCGCACCAAGCTGATGGGGGAGTGGATCCTGCGTGATGTGGGCGCCGCCGATGATCAGTGGAAGATCGTGCTTTTGCGCTATTTCAATCCGGTCGGTGCGCACGAGAGCGGACGCATCGGTGAGGACCCCAACGGCCTTCCGAACAACCTCATGCCTTACGTGAGCCAGGTTGCCGTGGGGCGCTTGGACAGGCTACGCGTATTCGGAGGCGATTACGCGACGGTGGACGGCACGGGGGTGCGCGATTACATCCACGTCGTGGACCTCGCGGTCGGCCATCTTCGGGCGCTCGAGCGCATCGGCGAGTTGCCAGGAGTCACGACGGTGAATCTTGGTACGGGGCGTGGCTACAGCGTGCTGGAAGTGGTGCGTACGTTCGAGGCGGCGTCCGGGCGGGCAGTGCCCTACGAGATTGTGGACCGGCGGCCGGGGGATGTGGCGGAGTGCTGGGCAAATCCGGCGCTTGCGGGAGAAGTCCTGGGCTGGCGTGCCGAACGGGATCTCGCCCGCATGTGCGCGGACGCGTGGCGGTGGCAAAGCGCCAACCCGGAGGGGTACGGCGAGTTGTGAGCGCGTGGCCCAGTCCTGCAATGACAGTGTGGTGAAGTGTCGGCCGCGCTCTAGGCGGGGGGCGTGAGCACGCGGGCGAGGTAGCGGCCGGTATGGCTCGCCGGCGTGGCGGCGACCTGTTCCGGCGTGCCCGCACACAGGAGGGTGCCGCCCCGGTCGCCGCCCTCGGGACCCATGTCGATGATCCAGTCGGCGGTCTTGATGACGTCGAGGTTGTGCTCGATGACCACGATGGTGTTGCCGTGGTCGCGCAGGCGCTGCAACACCTTCAGCAGCATCTCGATATCCTGGAAGTGCAGGCCGGTGGTGGGCTCGTCCAGAATGTAGAGGGTGCGGCCGGTATCGCGCTTCGACAATTCCAGCGCGAGCTTGACGCGCTGCGCTTCACCGCCGGACAGCGTCGTTGCGCTCTGGCCAAGGCGGATGTAACCCAGCCCGACATCCATCAGGGTTTCCAGCTTGCGGGCCACTGCAGGCACCGGCTCGAAGAAGTCGTGCGCCTGCTCGACGGTCATGTCCAGCACTTCGTAGATGGTCTTGCCTTTGTAGCGGATTTCCAGCGTTTCGCGGTTGTAGCGTTTGCCGTGGCAGATGTCGCAGGGGACGTACATGTCGGGCAGGAAGTGCATTTCGACCTTGATCAGACCGTCGCCCTGGCAGGCTTCGCAGCGTCCACCCTTGACGTTGAACGAGAAGCGGCCCGGACTGTAGCCGCGTGCGCGCGATTCAGGTACTCCGGCGAACAGCTCGCGGATCGGCGTCAGCATGCCGGTGTAGGTGGCGGGGTTAGAGCGCGGGGTGCGCCCGATCGGGGCCTGGTCCACGTTGATGACCTTGTCGAAGGCGTCGAGTCCCTCGATCGCGTCACAGGGGGCCGGTTCGGTTGCCGAGCCGTAAAGCTGGCGCGCCGCCACTGCGGCAAGCGTGTCGTTGATCAGGGTGGATTTGCCCGAGCCCGAGACGCCGGTCACGCAGGTCAGCAGGCCGACCGGCAGTTCCACCGTGACGCCCTTGAGGTTGTTGCCGCGCGCTCCGACGATGCGCAGCGCCCTGTCGTGCGCGGGAGGCGTACGTGACGCCGGCACCGCGATGCGGCGCTTGCCCGACAGGTAGGCGCCGGTGAGCGAGGCGGGGTGCGTGAACACTTCGTCGGGTCGACCGCGGGCGACGATCTCGCCGCCATGCACGCCCGCGCCCGGGCCCATGTCGATGAGGTAGTCGGCCGCACGGATGGCATCCTCGTCGTGTTCGACGACGATCACCGTGTTGCCAAGATCGCGCAGACGCGCAAGCGTCGCCAGCAGGCGGTCGTTGTCGCGCTGGTGCAGGCCGATCGAGGGTTCGTCGAGCACGTACATCACGCCCGTCAGGCCGGAGCCGATCTGGCTCGCGAGGCGGATGCGCTGCGCCTCGCCGCCGGACAGGGTGTCGGCCGAGCGGTCGAGCGACAGGTAGTCGAGTCCCACGTCGATGAGAAAACTGATGCGGTTGGCGATCTCCCTGACGATCTTTTCCGCCACCTGGGCGCGTTGCCCCGTCAGTTGCAGCGCACCGAAGAAGCGCAGGCACTCGCCGAGCGGCATTGCGGAGACTGCATGCAGCGGCTTGTCGCCGACCAGCACATGGCGCGCGTCGCTGCGCAGGCGGGTGCCGCTGCAGGCCGGGCAGCTCCGGGTCGCGCGGTACTTGGCCAGTTCCTCACGCACCGCGATGGAGTCCGTCTCGCGAAAGCGGCGCTCGAGGTTGGGGATGATGCCTTCGAAGGGATGCTGCTTGGCGACCATGCGACCGTTGTCGGCCATGTACAGAAAGCTCAGCTTGTCCTGGCCGGAGCCGTGCAGCACGATGTCACGCACCTTCGGCGGAAGTTCGCCGAACGGCGTTTCCACATCGAAATCGTAATGCGCAGCCAGGCTGGTGAGCATCTGGAAGTAGAACTGGTTGCGCCGGTCCCAGCCGCGGATTGCACCGGATGCAAGCGACAGATCGGGGTGCGCGACAACGCGCTCGGGGTCGAAGAACTCCACCTGACCCAGACCGTCGCACTTCGGGCAGGCACCGGCCGGGTTGTTGAACGAAAACAGCCGCGGCTCCAGGTCGGCCAGCGCGTAGCTGCACACAGGACAGGCGAAGCGCGCGGAAAAGAGGTGCTCGCGGCCACTGTCCATCTCCACCGCGATGGCGCGTCCGTCGGCGTGGGTGAGGGCGGTCTCGAAGGATTCGGCGAGCCGGCCGCGGAGGTCGGCGCGGACTTTCAGTCGGTCGATGACCACTTCCACCGTATGGCGCCGCCCCTTTTCCAGCGGCGGCATCGCGTCCAGCTCGCATACCTGGCCGTCGACGCGCACGCGCACGAAGCCCTGCGCGCGCAGGTCGGCGAAGAGGTCGTGCTGCTCGCCTTTGCGGCCGGCGACGACCGGCGCAAGGATCATCAGCCGCGTGTCTTCCGGCAGGGCCAGCACGTGGTCCACCATCTGCGACACCGTCTGGGCTTCGAGCGCCTGGTCCGGGTGGTCCGGGCAATGCGGCGTTCCGGCGCGTGCGTAGAGCAGGCGCAGGTAGTCGTGGATCTCGGTGACGGTGCCTACGGTGGAGCGTGGATTGTGGCTGGTCGCCTTCTGTTCGATCGAGATCGCAGGCGACAGGCCCTCGATCAGATCGACATCGGGCTTTTCCATCAACTGCAGGAACTGGCGTGCATACGCCGACAGCGACTCGACGTAGCGGCGCTGGCCTTCCGCATACAGCGTGTCGAAGGCGAGCGACGACTTGCCCGAGCCCGACAAGCCGGTAATGACCGTCAGTCGGTTGCGCGGCAGATCGAGGCTGATGTTCTTGAGGTTGTGGGTGCGAGCGCCGCGGATGCGGATTTCGTCCATGAGCGATGAGCCGATGGCTGGGGGGAACGTCAAACTATAGAAGAGAAGGCGCGCCCGGGCCAATGGTAGAATTCCGGCCTTTCCCGTCCTGCCAACGCACCGTTCGCATGCCTGCCAATCCGCGTGACCCGATGACACCCGAAGAACGCCGTGCCGGGGTGAGCCTCGCCGCGATCTTCGCGCTGCGCATGCTGGGGCTGTTCCTGATCCTGCCGGTGTTCTCGGTGCATGCCGCGCATATCCCCGGTGGCGACAACCTGATGCTCGTCGGCCTGGCGATCGGCGCCTACGGCCTCACGCAGGGCTTCCTGCAGATCGCCTTCGGCGCGGCATCGGATCGCTTGGGGCGCGAGCCGGTCATCCTGTTCGGCCTCGCGCTGTACGTGATCGGCAGCGCGGTGGCAGCAATGGCGGGCAACATCCAGATGGTGATCCTCGGCCGCGTGCTGCAGGGTGCCGGTGCGATCTCGGCCGCCGTCACCGCACTGGCTGCGGACCTGACGCGCGACCAGCACCGTACCAAGGTCATGGCGATGATCGGCTCGAGCATCGGCCTGGTGTTCGCGCTGTCCATGGTGGCCGCACCGCTGCTGTATGCAGCCATCGGCATGAGCGGCATCTTCTGGCTGACCGCGGCACTGGCCCTGGCAGCGATGGGGGTCGTCGTGTGGGTCGTGCCGGATGCGCCGCCGGTGCCGCGGGCCACCGGCGGGCGCTTCGTCGACGTGTTGCGCGATGGCCAGTTGATGCGCCTGAACCTCGGCGTGTTCACCCTGCACCTGATCCAGACGACGATGTGGGTGATGGTCCCGGCCGCGCTGGCGGCGGCGGGGGGGCTGCCGGTGGCGGAGCACTGGAAGGTCTACCTGCCGGCGGTGCTGGTGTCCTTCGTCGTGATGGTGCCGGCAATCATCATCGCCGAGCGTCACAACCGCATGAAGCAGGTGTTCGCGGGCGCTGTCGCCCTGCTCGCGGTGGTGCAGTTCGGCTTCTACCTGGCGGGGGACAGGCTGCTGCCGCTCGCGCTGCTCCTCACCCTCTTCTTCGTCGCCTTTAACGTGCTCGAAGCCACCCAGCCGTCGTGGATCTCGCGCATCGCGCCGCCTCACGCCAAAGGCACGGCGCTGGGCGTGTATAACACCTTGCAGTCGATCGGCCTCTTTCTCGGCGGCATGCTGGGCGGCTGGGTCGGACAGCAATTCGGCCATGGTGCGGTGAGCCTGTTGTGCGGTGCGCTGGCGTTGGCCTGGCTCGCGCTGGTAGCCGGCATGGCGCCGCCGCCGGTCCGCAGCGTGCAGGCGCCTGTCGTGGCCGACTGACGACAATGGCGGGCGCGCTGCAGCGACCGCATTCGCATTCAAAGGAGAATCTAGATGGCATCGTTGAACAAAGTGATCCTGATCGGCAATCTCGGCAAGGATCCCGAGACGCGCTACGCGCCCAGCGGCGACGCGATCTGCAACCTCACCCTGGCCACCACCGAAACGTGGAAGGACAAGGCCACCGGCGAGCGCCGCGAAGCGACCGAATGGCATCGCGTGGTGTTTTTCGGCCGTGTCGCGGAAGTTGCTGCGCAATACCTGCGCAAGGGTAGCCAGATCTATGTGGAGGGACGCCTGCAGACGCGCAAGTGGCAGGATCAGAACGGGCAGGATCGGTACACCACCGAGATACGTGGTGACGAGATGAAGATGCTCGGCCGCCGTGAAGGTGCCGGCGAAGCGCCGATGCGTGGTGGCGACGCCGGCGGCTATGAATCGGCACCGCCGTCACGCGCGCCGGCTGCGCCCGCCGCGCGCCCGCAGCCGGCGCAACCGCCGTCCTCCGGCGGATTCGGCGACTTCGACGACGACATCCCCTTCTGAGGGTTTCGCCGCCGGCTTTCCCGCCACGATGAGCGCGGGCAAGCCGGCGCCGTTCGTGCTCGTCTCGTCGGCCACGTGGCCGAACCCGCTGCGGCCGGCATCGGCGCGTGCCCTCGCGCCAGAATGGCCGCAGTCGCGGCTCCGGGAGTCAGCGGTTCGGGCCGCCTGGTCCCATTCCGCCGCGGGGGCCCATGCCTCCTCCCGGACCCATCCCACCGCCCGGGCCCATGCCTGCCCCTGGTCCCATCCCGCCGCCCCGCGCCGGCGGTTCCGCCGGCAGGGTGATGCCGCGTTCCTTTGCGCGCTCGACCATCTGCTCGTGGTGGCGCGTGCGTACCTGCTCACGTTCCTCCAGCGTCTTGGCCGCCCGCATCTGGCTTCGATACTCGAGCCGCTCCTGCTGCGTCATGATCTGCGAGCCGTAGATCGGCGTCTTGTCGGTGATCGGCGGCAGGCCTCCGCCGGATTGTGCGAATGCGCCGGCGGAAAGCACGGCGGTGAAGCTAGCGATCAAAAGCATCCTGGGTTTCATGATCTTGCTCCGATGGTTCGTCTGCAGGACGGATCTCGGCCGGCGCCCGGATCACCCCCATTCATGGACCATCCGGTCTCCAGCCCTGCACGCAGTCTA
>JAFEFM010000521.1 GCA_018240585.1 Pseudomonadota bacterium | reverse complement strand
GGAAGTGCGCGAGATCGGCCTGCAGGTCGCCGGCCTGATGACCGCCGACATGATCCGCCGCAGGGTGGACGCGCCGGTCCAGGCCGACCGCATCATGGTGCCCGGGCGCTGCCGTGGCGACCTCGACGAACTGTCGGCGCATTTCGGCCTGCCGGTGGAGCGCGGGCCGGAGGAGCTGAAGGATATCCCGCGCCACTTCAATCGGGCGGCGCAGCATGTGGACCTCTCCGCCCACGACACGCGCATCTTTGCCGAGATCGTCGACGCGCCCCGTCTCACGGTGCCGGCCATCGTCGCGCGCGCGCAGGCGCTGGCGGCCGACGGCGCCGACGTCATCGACCTGGGTTGCCTGCCCGCCACGGCCTTCGACCACCTCGAGGACGCGGTGCGGGCGCTGAAGGCCGACGGCTTTCGCGTCAGCGTCGATTCGGTCGATGCGCAGGAACTGCTGCGTGGCGGCCGCGCCGGGGCGGACTACCTGCTGAGCCTCACCATCGACAAACTCTGGGTGGCGGACGAGGTGGCTGCGGTGCCGGTGCTGATTCCGCGCGAGCCGCATGACGAGGCCTCGCTGCATGCGGCGATCGACGCGATGCGCGCCAAGGGCAAGCCCTTCCTCGCCGACGCCATCCTCGATCCCATCCCCTTCGGCCTGCTGTCCTCGCTGTGCCGCTACCAGCGCCTGCGTGAACGCTACCCGGACATCGACATCATGATGGGTGTCGGCAACGTCACCGAGCTGACCGAAGCCGACACCAGCGGCATCAACGCGGTGCTGTTCGGCATCGCCGCCGAACTGCGCGCGGGTGCGGTGCTCACCACCCAGGTCAGCGGCCATGCGCGGCGCGCGGTGAAGGAAGCCGATGTGGCGCGACGGGTGATGTATGCCGCGCGCGAGCACCAGTCGCTGCCCAAGGGCTACACCGACGAGCTGATGACGGTGCACGCCAGGCGGCCGTTCCCCGACAGCGAGGCCGAGATCGCGGAGACGGCTGCCGCGGTGCGCGACCCCAATTTCCGCGTGCAGGTGTCCGAATCCGGCCTGCATGTCTACAACCGCGACGGCATCCGCCGCGGCACCGATCCGTTCGCACTGTGGCCACAGCTCGGGCTCGAGGGCGACGCCGGCCACGCCTTCTACATGGGCGTGGAACTTGCCCGTGCCGAGATCGCCTGGACCCTGGGCAAGCGCTACACGCAGGATCAGCCGCTTGACTGGGGTTGTGCCGCCGACCGCCAGGCCCAGGATTTGCTGCACCAGTGTGCCCCGGGGCCGACGAAGAAGCTGCGCGGCGCGCAAGCCGCTGCACCGCAGCCCGCGAGAAAGGAATCCGATGCCGATGATCTTTGAAACCCTGGTGACAACGCAGTCTGCCGCGGGCGTGGTGCATCTGGCGCCGATGGGCGTGCGCTACGACGGTGACGAAGTGGTGCTGATGCCCTTCAAGCCCTCGACCACGCTGGCGAACATCGGCGCCACCCGCTGCGCGGTGCTCAACCTCACCGACGACGTGCGCGTGTTCGCCGGCTGCGTGACCGGGCGCCGCGACTTCGTCACATCAGCGCTGCAGGATTTCCCCGGCTGCCGGCTGGCCGACACACTGGCGCACGTCGAACTCGAACTCCTGCGTTTTGAGGACGACGCGCTGCGTCCGGTGCTGCACATGGCGCGCCGGCGCGAGATGACGCACGGCGCGTTCCGCGGCTTCAACCGCGCGCAGGCGGCGGTGATCGAGGGCGCGGTGCTGGTCAGCCGGCTCGGCATGCTGCCGCGCGACAAGGTCGAGGGCGAGATGGCCTACCTCCAGATCGCCATCGACAAGACCGCCGGCCCGGCCGAGCTGGAAGCCTGGGGTTGGCTGGTCGAAGCGGTACAGCGGCACCAGGGTGGCCTGTCGGCGGCGGAGGCGGCGTGATGCGGATGCTCGTCAGCGTGCGCGATGGCGCCGAGGCGCTGAGCGCGGCCGAAGCCGGCGCCGATTTCATCGATTTGAAGGAACCGCGCGCCGGCGCCCTGGGCGGGCTAGAGCCGGCCCGCATCCGCGACATCGTCGCGGTGCTGCGCGCGAATCAGCCGAGGGTGACGATCAGCGCGACCATCGGCGACCTGCCGATCGACGACCCCGACGCGATCCTCCGCCAGGTGGAGGCGGTCGGGCAGTGCGGCGTCGATCTCGTGAAGGTCGGCGTGCCGGGCCGCGGCGGCGGCGCCGCCGCAAACGCACTGTTGCGCCGCCTGGGCGCCACCGGGTGGCAGGTGGTGCCGGTATTGCTCGCGGACGAGGGAATCTCGGCGCAACTGCTCGCCGAAGCTTGCGCCCAGGCCTTCCCCGCTCTGATGCTCGACACCCAGGGCAAGACGGCCGGCAGCCTGTTCGATCTCATGCCGATGAAGGACGTCGCCGAAGTGGTATGCCAGGCACGCTCCGCCGGCAAGCTGATCGGCCTGGCCGGCGCCCTGCGCGAGGCCGATATGCCGAAACTGCAGGCGCTCCAGCCGGATTTTGCCGGTTTCCGCAGCGCGGTGTGCAGCGGCCCCCGTACGGGGAAACTGGTCGGCGAAAAGGTGAGGGCCTTGCGCCGCGCGCTTGCTCGGGAGCCTGCCGCACCGGTGCTGCGCGTGACTGCGTGGGGATGAACCGGCTCCGGGAACCGGCTCCGGAGACTGGCGCAGCCTGCACGGGATGGGTGGGGCAGGGTGGAGCTCCGAGGCGCTTTGGCTCCTCTGGCTCGGGTTCGACTTCAGCGTTCAGGCTCGCTCGTCGAAAGCCCTGATGGCGCCGTGGATGGCACGCTCGAAGATCGGTCGGTCCGGCGTGACGATGTGCGCCGTCCCGTTCTTCAGTCGCACGGCCAGCGCTTCCGGCGTGATCGAGATGGCGCAGTCGGAGGCGCTGTTGGTGAAGAGGAAGAGTGTTCGACTTCGGTTGATCCAGGTCAGGCGCTCGCGGCGGGTCTGTCCTGCCGTGATGAAGTCCAGCCAGTCACCCCGCACCAACTGGCGCACGCGGCGAAGATCGACACGATCCGGCGTGTCTTCTGCGCCGAGCCCGCCGTCGTTCGGCAGTGAGATGTCCTGCACGCGAACCCCGCTGCCCGTCGCGTAGCTGACCTGCAGGGTCGGTCCGGCGCTGCGCCTGGGTAGCGTGGCGGCTTCCTGCGCTTTTTTGGCAACGCGCTTTTTCGCTCGCAGTGCGGCAAGCTGAAGGTCGATCAGCTTGTCCATGAAGGCCTTGCGCTCGCTGGGTGCCGAACCGATCTCGTCGAAACCGGTGTTGATCCTGCCCACCAGCTCCGGCAACGGGGCGGCCTGCAACTGTCGCTCGGTGAGGACGTGTCGGGGCAGCACGGAGCGCTGCAGATCGATCGCGACCTGCAATGCCTCGGCAGTGGCAGCCCCGTCTTCGCCATGCTGCGAGATGCGGCTCTGTACGACGTCTCGCCAATAGCTGCGCAGGAATTCCTCGATCTCGATCGGTACCCCGGCTTCCTGCACGCGGGCAATGCAGGCATCCGCCAACTTCTGGGCGCGTAACTGAGCCTCGCGCTTCTCGCGCAACTCCTCCTCGCGGGCGCGCACCGCGTCGGCCAGCGCCCGGTTCTGCTGTTCCTCGAGTTCCTCTCGCTCCGCGAGAAAGGCGTCCAGCTCGGCATTGGCAGAATCGAACACTGCCATGTCGCCGTCGTAGGTGCTGTGCACCTTGTCGACGAGCTCGGAGAGCTTCAGGTAGAACGGATCGCCCTCGCTCACCACCTTGCCCCAGCGTACGGCGACAACCGAAATGCTGTCGAGAAAGCGCCGTGCCGGATGACTGCGGTCGGCGAAGAAGCGCTGGTTCAACATGGCAGCCCGCAGCACCGTGGTCTGCAGGCGAGCCACCAGCGCCTTGATTCCGTCTGCAACCTTGGGGTCGCTGAAGATCAGGTCGAACAGCTTGGCGACGATGTCGAGCGTCACCGCTTCCAGCGGTTTCATGTCGCGCGCCGCGTCGCTGTCGCGCGCCATGCGGACCACGTTGGTGTGTCCGCCGGCGGCTGCCGGCCTGGGGGCTGCCTGCAAGGTCTTGAGCGCCTTGAACAGCTCGCCGCTGGCCGCCGTGGCCCCGGGTACCTCCTTCGCACCGGTTTGCGCAGTGCGCGCTTTGACAAGACGATCGAGGATGCTCGCGACCCGGGTGGATTCCTCCGCGACCTCCTGAGCATCGACCGGAATCAAGTCCCTGTAGCCACGCTTGAGCCGGGGCAGGATTCCGGCCTCGATCATTGCTTCATTGACCACCCGATAAAGCTGCGGCAATTCGGTGGTCATCTGCTCGCCGATCAATTGCAGCAGCAGGATGAGCGCGTCCGTGTCGGTCACGGCCTCGGCACAGGCGGCCTCGATGCAGGACCATAGCGCCGCGACCTTGAAGCTCGAGTCGCGCGGTTGCATGGCGCGACGCAAGACGAGGAAATTGATCCGCCTGTCGAGCGCCCTGGTTTCGTCGCGACAGCTCAGGGTGACACGCTCGAGCACTTCGCGCATGGCGAGATGAACGGACTCTTCCTCGTGGCTCAGAAGCCGGATGCGCGGCTGATCGGCAGCACCGTAGTCCGGACCGTAATCCAGCTTTGCTGCATCCACCTTGCGCGTCTTGAGCTTGTCCCTCAACGCAGGGGGCACCTTTTCCCAAACAGAAGGGAGGGTGCGCCTGAGCGAGCCAGCGGCGATCCGCTCTCTGCGGTCGCGCCCGGATTCGCTGCGCGTGGCCGCCATGTGGGTGAGCACGGGCCCCAACTCGTCGAACAACTCGCACAAGTCGCTTTCCATCTGCTCACGGCAGCCCGCCACGCTCCTGCCGAGCGCAGCCGCGTCCAGTTCTGTCATTTGGGCTTGATTCAAGGGGAGTCCGTCAGCCGATTATGGCATGCTGCAGTGCTCCGAACCGAGCAGTCGCCGCGTGCGACCAGTTCCACGGTACAGCGCGCAACGCGCGCCAGCGCCGGGAAGCGACGGTCGACGATGCCGGCAGCGGCCAGCATGTCCCAGTCCTGAACCGTCGGAATTTCGCAGGACTTGACCAGCACGACATGAGCGGCGCCCAGCCGGCCCGCGAGCCATAACGAGAGGCTGTCCGAAGTCACATCCCAGCTTGTCAGTTCGTCCGGTTCGTCGCGCAGCAGCTCGAACGGTAGCCAGATGGCGACCCTGCCCATTCGAAGCGCGCGTTCGACCTCGCCGACACTGCGGGCGGTCACGAGCGCGGGGCACAGGCCCTGCAGCATGCAGCCGAACTGCGCCATGCCGAGCACTGCCATGTTGTGCGCGGCGACGTCGTTCAACTGCCAGGTGGCCTGCGCCTCGCGCGCGGTGTCGGCGAACGGACCGCCGCCGGGCACGATGACGACGCGGCCACCGCCCTGAACGGCGAGCAGTTGCAGCCATTGCGCCAGCAGCGGGTCGCGCGCGAGGCTGCCGCCGAGCTTGACGATCCGGGTCATGGCGCTTCGCGCCCCAGCAGCACCGCGACCTCCACGCTGGGGGCACAGGTGGCGACCCAGTTGCGGCATGCGGGATCGGCCTCGATCAGCGCGTCGAAGGGCTGGAATGGGCGGCCAAGCTCTTGCGCAAGGGCGCGCGCCAGGAACAGGCCGCAGCCGGCGCCGACGATGGTTGCAGGTGCGGTGCCCGCGTGCGCCTGGCCGGATTCCGTCCCGCGCACGATCGAGTCGACGGGCTGGGCCCATGCTGAAGTCGGCGGGGAGAGCCGGGCCGCTGCAGTTCCGGACTCGACCCGGCTCACGTTGCGCGCGATTTCTGCCGTCATCGCCCGGCGCCAATCACGCGCGAAGGCGAGCCAGACCGCCTCGCTCGCGTCGCGCGCGTCGCGGCCTATCATGCGCGCCAGGCGCTGGCAGGTGGCCGCGGTGTCCTTGCTGCCGCCGTCGGCGGGTGGGTACTGGTCGTGGTCGGGGTCCAGCTCGCCGGTGAGGCGGAACACGTCGGCGGTGGTGGCGAAGAACTCGTTCATGACGTTGATGTAGCTGCCGTCGAACGGGATGCGCCGGGCCAGCGCGCACAGCGGGGTGCGCACGACTCCCAGATAAACAAGCTCGCCGCTCGCGAGACGCGCGGCATCGCTGCGGCCGACCGGGGAGGGCTGGCCAGCGACGATGGGGATCAGGTCGGTGGTGGTGCTGCCGATGTCGACCAGCAGGGCGTCGGGATGGCTGAGGGCGACCATGCGGGCGGTGGCGAGCCAGTTCGCCGAGGCGATCGCTTCCCAGTTCTGCGCGACCGCATCGAGCTTCGCCCAGCCTGCGTCGCCGGCGAAGAAGCGGACTTCGCTGGCGAGCTGTTCGCCGAGCCGGCCGGCAATCGCGAGCACGCCGGCTTCCCGGTTCGGAAACAGGTCGGCCATTTCCGCCGTCATCGTCACCGCGTGGCGCGCGGTGCCGAATTGCGGCCAGCGCGCGCGGGTGGCGGCCACGGCGCGGTCGAGATGCTCGAGGCCCTGCCACATCGGCGTCGGCCACTGGACGATGTCGGCGATGCGACCGTCGACGAGCAGGCTTGCCTTCACATGGGCCCCGCCGATATCCCAGCCGATCACCGCCGACGCGGCGGCAGTTCCGGGTCGGGTGGATGAAGGGGGCGTCATGCGGTTTGTTCCGTTTCGATGGATTCGCTGGCGCGGACCGCTGGGCTCGATGTCGGCACGGTGGCGTGGATCGCCAGGATCTCGGCGCCGAGATTGCGGCCGAGGCGGCGCGACAGATCTGCATAGGCGCAAGTCGGGCGCGGGTTGATCTCGATGACCACCGGCCGGCCGTCGGGCGTCCAGATCAGGTCGATGCCGACGAAGCCGGCCAGGCCGGGAATGGCCGCGTGAATCGCGCCGGTGAGCGCGGCCAGGTTTCGCCAGCGTCTACCGTCGCAGGCTTCGACGTCGGTCTGCACGCCGTGGTAGCTCAGCGTGCCGTCGTGGGCGACGTGGATGCGCTGGCGATTTACGCACAACATTTCAGCGAAGTCGCTGCCGCACAGCAGCGACAGGCTGAGCGCTTCGCCGTACACCCACTGTTCCAGCGTTGCGGGCTGGGCGGCGGCGCGACGGGCATCGAAATCGGCGCGGGCGGCTGCGAAATCGGCGTAGCGGCGGGTGTCCTGCGTGCCGGCGCCGTCGTCGGGCTTGACGATCCAGTTGGTGCCCGCTGGCGGTCGCGCGTCGCCCGGCTGCCAGCCGGCCGGAGTGAGGATGCCGTGCCGGGCCAGATGCTTCCGCGTTGCGCTCTTGCTGGTGCAGAGCTCGATGGCGACCGCATCGCACCCGATCCAGCGTGCGGGTCCCACGGCCCGGAACAGGCCGGCGAGGACGCCGTCCGTCTCCGGCGCGACGACCCAGACACGGTCGAATCCGGGCGACACGCGCGCGAGGAAAGCTTCGGGCAATTCGCCGGGAGCTGCGCGCACGGCGCTGCAGCGCGGCGCATGCGTGTCCTGCGCGGTCTTCGGCATCCAGGGCGCGGCCGCGCTGTCGACGACGCAGACTTCGAGGCCGGCGCTGGCGAGCAGATCCTCGACGATCGCGTCGCGCATCGTCACGCCCTGCTGCAGCAGGGATTCGCCCGGCCTGCCCTCGCCGTCGGCATGCATGGCGGTGCTAAGCTGCTCGCCCAGCCCGCCGGCGCTGATGAATTCGTAGGCGAGGATGCGGCGGGGCGATCTTTCGTTCATGGTCATGCAAATCGTACCTGTGGTGGATCTGAAGCAAGGGCAGGTGGTGCGCGCCGTCCGCGGCCAGCGCAGCGACTACCGGCCCATCGTATCGGGGCTGTGCGCCGGCAGCGATCCGGTGACGGTGGCGCGTGCGTTGGTTAAATACGCCAGTGCCGACACGCTGTACGTTGCCGATCTGGACGCACTGACCGGCGGCGCGGTGCAGGTGGCGGTGATCCGCGACCTGCTCGCGGCCTTACCCGGCGTGCACTTGTGGCTGGATGCGGGTTTCGCGGATGCAGCCGCGTTCGGCCGGCTGCGCGCCCGACTTAGCGACGCCTTGGGTGAATCATCAGCAAGAGTCGCGCCCGTTTTTGCCAGCGAGGCGCTGGCCTCGGCTGAGGCGGCGCGCGCCAGCCTGGCGGACAAGGCCGGCGCCATCCTGTCGCTGGACCGCCGCGGCGGCGAGCTGATGGACCCGGCCGGCTGCTGGGCCGACGAGCGCATGTGGCCGGACAGGGTCATCGTCATGACGCTCGATCGCGTCGGGTCGTTCGACGGGCCGGACCTGGCCACGCTGCGCGACTGCGCCCGGCGCGCGCCGCAGGCGATGCTGATCGGCGCCGGCGGCATCCGCGACGAAGCGGACCTGCGCCTGGCCGAGCAAGCCGGTGCCGCGGCGTGGCTGACAGCCTCGGCGCTGCACGACCGGCGCCTTGCTCCTCGAACGGACTGCGGCCAGCCCGAATCGGGATGACGGAATAGGGCAAGAGGAAAGCGTTCTTCTGGCACATGATTTGCTCGGAAGAACGCCATGAATGCCACCGCCCAAACCGAAAATCCACCGCCTTCCGCCAGCGCCGGGCAGGAATGGACCTGCCCGTTCTGCGCGCTGCTGTGCGACGGCTTCCGTGTCGAATCGCAACAGGGCGGGTTGAAGCTCGTCGGTAGCGACTGTTCCAAAGCGGTACAGGGGCTGGCCAGCTTCGGGCCGGTGCCCGCCGCGCCATCGGCGACCGTGGATGGACGTGAAGTCTCTCCCGATGCTGCGCTCGATGCCGCCGCCGAACGTCTCGCCGCCAGCCGCATGCCGCTGTTCGGTGGGCTGGCGACCGACGTCGCCGGCATGCGGCAGTTGGTCCGGCTGGCCAATCAGCGCGGTGCCATCCTCGACCACGCGCGCGGCGATACGCTGATGCCGGTGCTGCGCACGCTGCAGGATCGCGGCCAGATGTTCTCCACGCTGGCCGAGATCCGCAACCGGGCCGACCTGGTCGTGTGCATCGGCACCGACGCCGCGAGCAATTTCCCCGAATTCTTCCGCCGCTGTGGGCCGGTGGATGAAGTGGCTTTCGCTCGCCGCACGGTCTTCGTCGGCGCAAGTGCGCCTGCCGGGCTGCAGGGCGAAGTCGACGAGGTGGCGCTGCACGGCGACCTGTTCGATGCGGTGGCGATGCTGGCGGCGCTCATCGACGGCCGCCGGCTGCCGGCGGCCGATGCCGCGCTGGGGCAACTGGCGCAGGCGATGCGCGCGTCGACGTATTGTGTGGTGGTGTTCGAGCCCGGCCGACTTCCGGCACAGGGTGCGCTCATCGCCGAGGCGGTGCTGCGCATCGTGATGTCGCTCAACCGCAAGACGCGCGCCGGTGCCTTCATGCTCGGCGGCGCGGACGGCTTGCAGACCGCGAATGCCGTCGCCACCTGGATGTCGGGCCTGCCGCTGCGCACCCGCGTCGGGCCGCTCGGCCTCGATCATGATCCGCTGCAGTACGCCAGCGACCGGCTGCTGCAGGAGGGCGCGGTCGATCTGCTGTTGTGGGTGGTGAGCCTGGGGCCGAACCCGGTGCCGCCCGGCACTGCGCTGCCGCGCATCGTGCTCGGTCATCCCGCGCTGGCGGCGGATTGCGCCGCGGCGGGCACCGTCTTCATTCCGGTGGCCACGCCCGGCGTCAATGCCGATGGTCACCTGTTCCGCGCCGATGGCGTCGTCACCCTGCCGCTGCGCGCGCTGCGTGATGACGGGTTGCCGACGGTGGCCGGCGTCGCCAAGGCGTTGGAGGAGCGGCTGGCCCTGCGCCGCCTGGCAACGGAGGGCAGGCCATGAGCACGATCCGCTTGAAGGGCGGGCGGGTCTATGACCCGGCCAACGGTGTCGACGGCGAGGCGCGCGACATCGGCATGCGCGATGGCCGCATCGTCGCGTTGCATCCCCAGGAAGAAGCCGACCACGAGTACGACGTGTCGGGCTGCGTGGTGATGGCCGGCGGCATCGACCTGCACACCCACATCGGCGGCGGCAAGGTGAACCTCGCGCGCATGATGCTACCCGAGGACCACCGCGCCAATCGCGCGCGCGACCCGCTGCTCGAACTCGCCTCCAACGGCTGCTGCACGCCGGGCACGCTGGAAACCGGCTACCGCTACGCCCAGATGGGTTACACGGCGGCATTCGAGCCGGCGATGCTGGCCGCCAACGCGCGTCATGCGCACATGGAAATGGGCGACACGCCCATCCTCGACCATGGCGCCTACGTGATGCTGGGCAACGAGGAGCTGTTCCTCGAGATGCTGGCGCGCGGCGAGGATTTCGAGCGCATCCGCGACTATGTCGGCTGGTCCATCGACGCGAGCAAGGCGATGGGCGTGAAGGTGGTGAACCCGGGCGGCATCTCGGCCTTCAAGTTCAACCAGCGGAAGCTCGACGTCGACGAGAACCACGTGCATTGGCAGGTCACGCCGCGCCATGTGGTGCACACGCTGGCGCGCGCACTGACCGAGCTGGGCGTGCCGCATCCGCTGCACATCCACTCCAGCAACCTGGGCGTGGCCGGCAACATCGAATCTACGCTGGCGACGATCGACGCGCTCGACGGCCTGCCCGGCCACCTGACGCACATCCAGTTCCACAGCTACGGCAAGGAAGGGCCGAAGAAATTCTCGTCGGCCACGCGGCAGTTGATCGAGAAGGTGAAGGCCTCGCCCAACGTCAGCATCGACGTCGGCCAGATCATCTTCGGCCAGACGGTCACCGCCTCCGGCGACACCATGCGCCAGTTCGCCAACGCCGACCTCGGCAGCCCGCGCAAGTACGTCGGCGGCGACATCGAGTGCGACGCCGGCTGTGGCGTGGTGCCTTTCCGCTATCGCGAGCAGAGCTATGTGAATGCGCTGCAGTGGGCGATCGGGCTGGAGATCTTCCTGCTGATGGACGACCCGTGGCGGGTGGTGCTGACCACCGACCACCCCAACGGCGGCCCTTTCACCAGCTATCCGCACCTGATCAGGTTGCTGATGGACAAGTCCTTCCGCGACGAGCAGTTGGCGCGCCTGCATCCGGACGTGGCGGCCTCGGTCGACCTGCGTGAGATTGGCCGCGAGCTGAGCCTGTACGACATCGCGATCATGACCCGCGCCGCACCCGCGCGCCTGCTCGGGCTGGCCGACCGCGGCCAGCTCGGCGTCGGCGCCGCGGCCGACGTCGCGGTGTATCGCGAGGACGCCGACCGCGAGGCGATGTTCGCCACGCCCGAATACGTGTTCAAGGACGGCCGCCTGGTCGCGCGCCAGGGCCGCCTCGAAGCGGTGCCGGTGGGCGGTACGCATTTCCTCGAGACCGAGTTCGATCCCGGCATCGAGAAGACCATAGAGCGATACGCGCAGCGCCACCTCAGCGTGAGCTACCGCAACGCGAAGATCGGCAAGGACGAGCTGTGCTCCTGCGCCAACGGCGGCGCGTTGCTGGCGTGCAAGGTGCATGGCCGTCTGGGGGGCAAATGAGCGCACAGGCAGAGACGACATCCGGCGCCGGGGAGCAGGCGGTGGTGCGCAACGGCGTGACCATCGACCCGACCTTCGCCGAGGCCTTCCCGATGAAGGCCACGCGCGTGCTGATCACCGCCCACAACGACACCTGGGCGCGCAACGCCGCAGTGGCGATGACCGGCTTCGCCACCTCGGTGATCGCCTGCGGCTGCGAAGCGGGCATCGAGCGCATGCTGGCGCCCAACGAGACGCCAGACGGCAGGCCGGGCGCGGCGGTGCTGCTGTTCTCCATGTCAGGAAAGGAACTCGCCAAGCAGCTCGAACGCCGTGTCGGCCAGTGCGTGCTGACCTGCCCGACCACCGCGGTTTACGCCGGGTTGGAGGATGGCGAAGCGGTCGCGCTGGGCAAGAACCTGCGTTTTTTCGGCGACGGCTGGCAGATCTCCAAGATGATCGACGGTAAGCGCTACTGGCGGGTGCCGGTGATGGACGGCGAGTTCGTCGCGCAGGAGACGACCGCGGTGGTGAAGGCGGTCGGTGGGGGCAACCTGCTGCTGCTGGCGCGCGACACCGACGCCGCGCTGGCGGGTGCGGAAGCCGCGGTCGAGGCGATGCGGGCCGTGCCGGGTGTGATCATGCCTTTCCCTGGCGGGGTGGTGCGCTCCGGCTCCAAGGTCGGCAGCAAGTACGCGTCGCTGATGGCCTCCACCAACGACGCCTTCTGCCCGGCGCTGATTCCGCTGGCGAAGAAGACCGAACTCGACGCCGGCACGCGCTGCGTGATGGAGATCGTCATCGACGGGCTGACCGAAGCCGATGTGTCGGCAGCCATGCGCGCCGGCATCGAGGCCATCGTCGCCCGTGGCGGCGAGGCCGGCGTGACGCGCATTTCCGCCGGCAACTACGGCGGCAAGCTCGGGCCTTTCCATTTCCATCTTCACAAGCTGCTGGGCGCGGGGGCAATCGTATGAGCGCAGCACAGGGTTTCCGCCTGCGCCTGCGCGCGCAGCCCGACTTCCGCGTGGATTTGAGCCCGCTGCAGCCTGCGGCGCTGGCCGGCCGTGACGTCGGCCAGGTCGCGCGGCTGGAACTGCGGCATGCCAACGCGCATGTCGAGCTGGGCGAGCTGTTCGATGTCGACGCCTTGTCGTCGGAGGCGCCCGAGCTGCGCATCGAGGGCGACTTGCGCCGCTTCGACCGCATCGGCCAGGGCATGGACGGCGGGCGCCTGAGCGTGACCGGCGACGTCGGCGATTACCTTGGCGCGGCAATGCGCAGCGGAGACATCGTCGTCGAAGGCCGCGCCGGTCAACTGGCCGCCTGCGAAATGGCCGGCGGCCGGCTGGAAGTGCGCGGCGACGTCGGCGATTTCGCGGCAGGTGCGCTGCCCGGCAGCATGGACGGCATGCGCGGCGGCACGCTGATCGTGCATGGCAATGCCGGCGTTCGCTTCGGCGACCGCATGCGGCGCGGCACCGTGCTGCTGCTGGGCGATGCCGGCGATTTCTGCGCATCGCGCATGGTGGCCGGGACGATCGCGCTCGCAGGGCTCGTCGGTGCCCACTGCGGCTACGGCATGCGGCGCGGCACGCTGGTGTTCGCCGGCCCAGCACCCGACGTGCCGGCGACGTTTGGCGGAACGAACCACGACATCCGCGTGATTTGGGCACTGCTGTCGCGCAGCCTCGCCGGGCTGCATCCTGTCTTCCAAAGTTTGCCCGGCCGCGCCCCACGTCGCGTCGTGGGCGACCTGGCAGCGGATGGCAAGGGGGAGTGGCTGATCGCAGGCTGACGGGTCGGGGTAAGCAGTTCCGATTCGCAGAGCCGGTTATGTCTAAGGTTTCTCGCCCGTAGGTCTGGCAAAGCAGCAGGTCTGGCGGTGGGGACGCGCGGAGCGGGCGAGGACTGTCTGAGCCCGAAAGGCGAGTTCCGCAGCCCGACGGAGCGCATCCCTCGCCGCCAGACCGGATTGTCGGCAACAAGCCAACGCTCGTCGCGTCCGTGACTCCTTCTTCCCCCAACCAGGCCCTAGAATGCGGCCTGGCCGATTCTTCAACGCGTCTCTTCCGGAGTCCTCATGAGCAAGTACGTTTTCCATGCCGGCGAAGCCACCGTGCTCGCGGCCGAAGGTCAATTCACCGACGCGATGCCCGAGATCCTGATCGGCCGCACCGACGGCCCGGTCGGCCAGGCGTTCGCCAACATGATGGCGCAGACCAAGGGTCACACCGCGATGTTCGCCATCCGCGCCTGCAACCAACTGGTGCGCCCGGCGACGATCACCGTGCCCAAGGTCACGCTGAAGGACATGACCAACATCGAGCTGTTCGGCGGCGTCGTGCAGTCGGCGACTGCCGATGCAGTGCTCGACTGCGTGATCGACGGCATCATCCCGAAAGAGCTCGTCGACGAACTGTGCATCATCAGCCTG
>JAFEFM010000520.1 GCA_018240585.1 Pseudomonadota bacterium | reverse complement strand
TCATGGCGATGTTCTCTCTCGGGAATTCAATCGTTGAAGGTGTAGCGGCTGATGGTGTCGACCACGCAGCCGGGGCGCTCGCTGCCCTCGATCTCGATGGTCACGCGCACGGTGGATTGCACCGCGTCCTTGATGCGCTCGACCTTGAGGATCTCGCCGCGGCCGCGGATGCGCGAGCCGGCCTTGACCGGCGCCGGGAAGCGCACCCGGTCGCAGCCGACATTGACGCCCATCTTCAGGTTGTCGGCGCGGATCAGTTGCGGCAGGAACAGGTTGGCGAGGGCCAGCGTCAGGTAGCCGTGCGCGATGCACGCGCCGAACGGGCCGTCCTTGGCGCGCTCGGGGTCGACGTGGATCCACTGGTGATCGTCGGTGGCATCCGCGAAGCGGTCGATGCGGTCCTGGCGGATTTCGACCCAGTCGGTCGTGCCCAGGTCCTGGCCCTCGGCCGCCATCAACGCGTCAGCGCTGGAGAAAACCATGGTCATCGACGCGCCCCTCAAGCGTGCTGCGAGCTGACGGACAGGACCTCGCCGGTCATGTAGGAGGCGTAGTCGCTGGCGAGGAAGACCATCACGTTGGCCACTTCCCACACTTCGGCGGCGCGGCCGAAGGCTTCGCGGCTGGCGAGCTGGGTGAGCAGCTCCTCGCTGGAGGCCTTCTTCAGGAACTCGTGCAGCGCGATCGACGGCGACACCGCGTTGATGCGCACGCCGTGCTCGGCCGCTTCCACCGCCGAGCAGCGCGTCAGCGCCATGACGCCGGCCTTGGCCGCGGCGTAGTGGGCCTGGCCCTTCTGCGCGCGCCAGCCGAGCACCGAGGCGTTGTTGACAATGACGCCGCGGCCGCGCTTCTCCATGTGGGGCAGCATCGCGCGCGTCATGCGGAAGGTGCCGGTCAGCGTGATGTCGAGCACCCGGCTCCACTCGTCGTCGGTCATCTCGGTGACGCGCTTCTCGCCACCGAGGCCGGCGTTGTTGATCAGCACATCGACGCCGCCGAGTTTCTCCTCGGCGACGGCGACCAAGGCCTGCACCTCTTCTTCATGGGTCACGTTGCAGAGCTGGCCCCAGACGTTCTGCAGCCCGGTGTCGGCCTTGAGCCTGGCGACGGCCTCTTCCAGCCGGCGCGGATGGATGTCGGAGATCATCAGTGCGCGGCAGCCCTCCTCGGCGCACTTGCGCGCCGCGGCAAAGCCGATGCCGGCGCCGGCAGCGGCGGTGATCAGGACGGACTTGCCGGCCAGCAACTGGTGACCGGGTACGTATGCGGGGGCTTCTTTCACGGCGCGAACCTCGAGGGGGGGATATGCCGTCATTTATAGGGAGGTCGCAGGGTGCCGGCATCGTCAAAACGGACGGGGCCACAGCAGTGGCGGATTCCCGATCGGTAAATTGATGCCCGCCGAACTGCTCGGCACACCACATATTTCCCGTTCGGTAAATATGGCTGGCACATCGCTGGAGTCTGGTCGATAATTTCCCGAACGGGAAACAAGACAAGCCATGAACTCCATTCGATCCGCCCAACAGCTCGGCGAAGCACTTCGTGCCGCCCGCAAGCGGCTCGGGCTGACGCAGCCCCAGTTGGCGCTGGCGGCCGGCGTGGGCATCCGCTTCATCGTCGATCTCGAAGCCGGCAAGCCGACCATTCGCCTCGAGAATGTCCTGCGGGTGATCGATGCCCTGGGTGGAGAACTCCAGTTGAGCGGGTTGCCCGCCGTGGACTCCGATCACTCAGCCGAAGGTAGCGGCCATGACGCATGAGCTGGAGGTCTGGCTGTTCGCCGATCGAGTCGGCACGCTGGCGCTGGTCGATGGACGCCTCAGCTTTTGCTACACGCCCGGCTGGCTTCCGCTTCCCAACGCTGTCGCCCTGTCGCACTCGCTGCCCCTGCGAGCGGAGCCGTTCGACGATCGCGAGGCGCGCCCCTTCTTCGCTGGCCTGCTGCCGGAAGGGCAGATGCGTCGCCTGATCGCTCGGCAATTCCAGGTGTCGGGCCAGAACGACTTCGCCCTGCTCGACCGCATCGGCGGCGAATGCGCCGGGGCCGTGACCTTCCTGGCGCCTGGGCAGACCTTGCCGGCACCTGCGCAGGCCGACGACGTTCAATGGCTGAGCGACGAGGACGTCGTCGCCCTGCTGGACGAACTGCCGCGTCGCCCCATGCTGGCGGGGAAGGACGGCTTGCGGCTTTCACTGGCGGGAGCCCAGGACAAGCTGCCGGTGTTGTTCGACGGCGAGCGCCTCGGTCTCCCGTGCAACGGCACGCCAAGCTCGCACATCCTCAAACCGCCCATCCACGCCGTCGAGGACAGCGTGATCAATGAAGGATTCTGCATGGCGTTGGCCGAGGCCCTGCAGCTCAAACCGGCCCGATCGAAAGTCCATGTCGTAATGAATCGCCGCTTCCTGCTGGTCGAGCGCTATGACCGCATGGTGGATGCACGGGGACGTCGGCAACGCCTTCACCAGGAGGATTTCTGCCAGGCGCTCGGCGTGGTGCCCGAGATGAAGTACCAGAACGAGGGCGGGCCGGATCTGGCGCAATGCTTCGAACTGGTCCGCCGCGTGACTCGCCCCAGCGCGCCCCAGGTGCTGCGCCTGTTCGACTATGTGATCTTCAACGCGCTAATCGGCAATCACGATGCGCACGCCAAGAACTTCTCCCTGCTCTACTCGGGCAAGACACCGGTCCTGGCCCCGCTCTACGACGCGCTCTCCACCGCCGTCTATCCGACATTGACGCCCAAGATGGCGATGAAGATCGGCAGCAAGTACAAGTTCAGCGAAGTCGAGGCCCGGCACTGGGAGCAGTTCGCCGAGGGCGCCGGTCTTGCCAAGGCACAGGCCAGACGGCGCATCCTGGCTTTGGCGAGCCTGCTTCCCCCCGCCGCACGCACGCTCCAGTCTGACCGTGAGTACGGCTTTGGCGAAAACAACGTGGTTCAAAGAATCGTCACCTTGATCGAGCAACGCTGCGCTTTGACGCTTCGCAGGCTGGGCGCACCCGCCTCGCAGGATGAAGCGGGCGCCGCACCCCCGCAGTAAGCGAACGAACCCAGTCGGGTTCCATCCGCCAGGGCTGCGCAGGGCCCACCGTCTTTGCATCGGCCCGCTTGTTGCTGTCATCATCCCCGCCAAGCCGAATGCCACATCACCCCGGGCTCATGAACATGAAGACGCTTCCCGACTACATCTTGCTGTTTCTGAAAACGCCGGATTTTCTACTAACGGGCGAACGCGTGATGACTGGTTCGGCGGGCCAGAAACGGCTACCCCGACAATATTTCGAGTCAAATCCGTTTCCTCTCTCCCCACTCGCCGAACAATCCCGCATCGTCGCCCAAGTCGAGAAGCTGCAGTCGTTGACCACCAGCCTCAAGGCCCGCCTCACCGCCGCCCAGACCAAGCAGGCCCATCTGGCGGAAGCCCTGATCGCCGAGGTCGTCTGACGAACCGCACCGCCACGCGCTCATCCGCAGAAAGGATTACGGACGGTCAGGCCATCGAGCACCAGACCGTCCTGCAAATCCTCCGAGTAAAGCACTTCGGCGCCAGCGTTCTGCGCAGCGGCGCAGATCAGCGCGTCATACAGCGATAGCCGATACCGCTCCGCGAGATACAGGGCACGTTCATGGACGGGGAGCGTGAGCGGCAGCACCTCGCAGCAGGCTTTCACCGCGTCGAGCAGCTCGCGGACCTCGGCCCAGGCCAGCTTCAGCTTGCGCAGGCAGACCGACGCGGCTTCGTTCAGTACCTGAACACTGACCAGGCCGCCTCTTGCCAGCAACGCTTCGGCCGTGTTCGCCTTGCGCTCGTCGGCCGAAAGCAGGTAGAGCACCACGTTGGTGTCGAGAAACACCCGTGGCGCCGGTTCAGCGCTCGCGGTCGGCATCGTTCGCCTCGAGGCGGTCGAAACGGAAATCTGCAGGAAGCCGGCCACGAAGACGGCGCAGGCGGTTCAGCAGTTCCTGAGGCGGCGTCTTGCGCGCGACCTCGAGCGACCGCTCGCCAGCGACATGCAGCTCGATCTCTTCCCCTTCCTTCAGATCCAGCGCCTGAACCACCGCCGCAGGCAGGCGGACGGCGAGCGAATTACCCCATTTGGCGACATGCATGGTTGAACCTCAATCAGATATACGCGACAAAAAGAGTATATCCAACCTGCCCTGCGGCCAGCTCGGCATAGTCGAGTCCGCCACTTGGGTACACAGTGGTGACAAGCAACCCGACATCAAGATGGACAAGAATTGCACCGATAGTATGATTTAAGGTGTTTCCTCGAGGAGTTCATCATGTCCGTCGTACGCAAGACCATCACCTTGACCGACCAGCAGGATCGCTGGATCAAAGCGCAGATCGAGGCGGGCCATTACACCAACGACAGCGAGTACATCCGCGACCTGATTCGTCGTGAGCAGGCGCGCACGGCGCAAACCGAAGCGATTCGTGCTGCACTGATCGAGGGAGAGAACAGCGGACCTGCGCAGCCCTTTGATCTTGATGCCTTCAAAGCACGCATGAAGGCCGAGCATGGCTGAGTTCCGGCTCTCTCCGGCAGCGGTTCGGGATCTGGAAGACATCTGGCGCTACACCGCGCGGCAATGGAGCGCCGAGCAGGCAGAGTGATACCTCGATCTGCTCAATGCAGCCTTCGAGCAGCTTGCCCGGGAGCCCCTCTCCGCGCCGGCTTGCGAACATATCCGCAAGGGCTACCGGCGCTGCAGGGTCGAGCACCACTGGGTCTATTTCCGCATCGATCGGGGGATGATCGTTGTCATGCGTGTGCTGCATGAGCGCATGGACACCGGCCGCCACCTCTGACTGCTATCAATCAAGCCAGCGCGGGCGGCCGACGATCGGCCCACGGCGCGGCCTGCTCGAGCTGCGCCGCCAGCGCAATCAGCCGCGCCTCGCCGCCAAAGGGCGCGGCGAACTGCACGCCGATCGGCAATCCTTCCGCGCTCCAGTGCAGCGGCACCGACATCGCCGGCAGGCCGGTCATGTTGAACATCGAGGTGAAGGCCGAGGCCTGCACCGCGTTTCGGGCATAGCTCTCGAAAGGCTGGTTGAGGGAGAGCGTCCCCAGTTTGGGCGGCAGCGCGGCGGTGGTCGGCGACAGGATCAGGTCGTAGCGCGTGAACAGCTCGTCCAGCACGCGGCCGCCGCGGTCGAACACGGTG
>JAFEFM010000051.1 GCA_018240585.1 Pseudomonadota bacterium | reverse complement strand
CAGGCGCGCGCGCTGCTGCGGCAGATCTTTCCGCACTCATCCGCGCGCGGCTCGGTGCATCTGCTGCTGCGCGGCACCAACTTCCAGATCAAGGTGTGGGAGGCGCTGATCCGCACCGCGCCGGGGCAGGTCCTCACCTACCGGCAACTGGCACGGCAGCTCGGCAAGCCCGACGCCGCCCGGGCCGTGGGCAGCGCAGTCGCCGCCAACAGCATCGGCTACCTGATTCCCTGCCATCGGGTGATCCGCGAAGGCGGGGACGTCGGCCAGTACCGCTGGGGCAGCGAGCGCAAGCTCGCGCTGATCGGCTGGGAAGCCGCCGCGCGCTGCAGCGGCACCCACGAGTGAGCTCACCAGCCGCGGCGCCAGAGGTTGTGCATCTGCTTGCGCTGCTCGTCGGTCAACACCGCATCCATGCGCTTGTGTGCATCGATCGAGGACTCGTACATCTTCTGCTGCAATTCGCCGATGCGCTTGTAGCCCTGCTCGATGGCTGCGCTGTCGGGTTTGGCCGCCTCGTAAAGGTCGCGCAGGCGTGATTGCTCGTCCATCATCGAACCCATCAGGCCCCAGTGCTGTTTGCGCACCTCGTCCTGGATCGCGTTGACCTTGCTGCGCTGCTCGTCGCTGAGATCGAGACCGCGGCCCCAGTAGCCGCCCATCGGGCCATTGCCCATGCCGGGCCCCATTCGCCCCGGCCCCGCTGCGCCCGGACCCCACATCATGCCGGGTCCCATGCCGAAGCCGCCCATCATGCCCGGCCCGCCACCGCCCGGCCCCCACATCATCCCGGGCCCCATGCCATAGCCCGGTCCGCCAGGGGGGCAGCCCCAGGCAGCCTGCCCCTGAGCAGCCTGCGGCGGCGCCGCCACCGCCGTGCCCGCCGCAATCACCAGCGCGGCCGCACCGATCCAGCCAGCCAGGCTGGCAAACCGCACACGTCTCTTTTCAGTCATGACTTCCTCCTTGATCGTCTCAACAGGCCCGTCGTGACTTCAACATAGACCATCGCAACCGCAGCTCCATGGACTGCCTCGACCGTACCCCCGTCCATCTGGTGGCGGCACGGGGGCACACCCACCATCCCTGGCAGGATCCCGAGACCCGGATGCGCCGCGGCTTCGGTTCGATCCGTCGTGATCGTCGCGATCGGAAAATTTTACAGATCGGCGGCACCGATCCCGGATAGCGACTGCGCT
>JAFEFM010000519.1 GCA_018240585.1 Pseudomonadota bacterium | reverse complement strand
GAGATCGACAACGGCCTGCTGCGCTTTCTGACCTGCGGCAGCGTCGATGACGGCAAGAGCACCCTGATCGGCCGTCTGCTGTTCGACACCAAGACCATCCTCGCCGACACCCTCAACGCCATCGAGAAAACCTCCGCCAAGCGCGGCATGAGCGCCGTCGACCTGTCGCTGCTCACCGACGGCCTGCAGGCCGAGCGCGAGCAAGGCATCACCATCGACGTCGCCTATCGCTACTTTTCCACCGGCCGGCGCAAGTACATCATCGCCGACGCCCCGGGCCATGAGCAGTACACCCGCAACATGGTCACCGCGGCGTCCACCGCCAACCTCGCCATCATCCTGATCGATGCGCGCAAGGGCGTGCTCACCCAGACCCGGCGCCACTCCTACCTCGCCAGCCTGGTCGGCATCCCCCACCTGCTGGTCGCCGTGAACAAGATGGATCTGGTCGACTACGATCAGGCGGCGTTCGAACGCATCAAGGCCGAATATCTCGAATTCGCCGCCAGGCTCGGCATCAAGGACGTCCGCTTCATCCCGCTGTCCGCGCTCAACGGCGACATGATCGTCGACCGCGGCGACCGCCTCGGCTGGTACGACGGCCCGACGCTGCTCGAGATCCTCGAGACCGCCCCCGCCGCCCATACAGAGCAGGCCGAGGACTTCCGCTTCCCGGTGCAGTTCGTGTGCCGCCCGCAGGATTCCGCCAACCCGGAACTGCACGACTACCGCGGCTTCATGGGCCGGGTCGAATCGGGCGAGATCGCCGTCGGCGACGCGGTGACCGTGCTGCCGTCCGGCGCCAGCAGCCGGGTGAAGGCGATCGAGCTTGGCGGAGCGCCGCTGCCGCGCGCCATCCACGAACAGTCGGTGACGCTGCTGCTGGAAGACGAGATCGACATCTCGCGCGGCGACATGATCGTCAAATCGGCCGAGGCGCCGGAGCCGGTCAAGCAGATCGACGCCACCGTGTGCTGGCTGTCGGAGACACCGATGTCGCCCGCGCGCACCTACCTCGTGCGCCATTCCACGCGCGAAGTGAAGGCCAAGATCGCGAAGATCGACTGCCGGCTGGACGTCAACACTCTGGAGCAGGAAGCGGCGACCAGCCTGGCGATGAACGACATCGCCCGCCTCACGCTGAAGCTCTCCCAGCCCATCGTCGCCGACCGCTACGCCGACAACCGGGGCACCGGCGCCTTCATCATCATCGACGAGAGCACCAACAACACGGTCGGCGCCGGCATGATCGGCTGACGCGTCCGCGCTCTTCTTTACGAGCCGCAACGGCGCTGTCGATAATGTCGGCCGCGCCGTTTTTCCGTTCCACCATGTCTATTCCAGCACCATTCGACAACGACCGCACCCGCCTCGACAAATGGCTGTGGGCAGCGCGTTTCTACAAGCATCGCACTGCCGCGACCGACGCGGTCGACGGCGGCAAGGTCAAGCTCAATGGAATGGCGGTGAAACCGGCGCGCGAGGTGAAGCCGGGCGATCGCATCGAGATCACCATCGAGGAAGACGTGCGCGTCGTCATCGTCAGGGCAATCGCAGACAGGCGCGGCCCGGCCAGCGTTGCACAGACGCTTTACGAGGAAACGCCGGACAGCCTTGCCCGGCGTGAGGCTGCGCGCGAAACGCGCAAGCTGGCGGCAACGCCCGGTGCCGACCTGCACGGCCGCCCGACCAAGCGCGACCGCCGCCGCATCGACCGCTTCGGCGGTTTTTGAAGCCGCGCCCTATTTCAGCGCCACCGCCAGCGCGATCGGCAGGAAGACCACCGCGGCGACGTTACCGATCAGCACCATCGACGCCACCTTGTCGGGCTCCTGGTCGTAACGCTCGGCGAACATGTAGTTGAGCACCGCCGGCGGCAGCGCGCCGAACACCAGCAGCAGCGCCTGCTCGCGCGGCGGCAGCTCGATCAGGCGCAGCAACGCCCACGCCAGCGCCATGCCCACCACCGGGCGCAGCACCGCGCCGAAGACGCCGAAGCCGACGGCATTGATTCGCGAATCCGCCAGCCGCACACCCAGCGCAAACAGCATCAGCGGAATCGAGATGTCGCCCACCATCCTGATCGACATCAGCAGCGGCGGCCACACCTCGATGCCGAGCAGCCCCACCGCCAGGCCGGCGATGGTGGCGAGGATGGAAGGCGAGCGCCACACGTTGGTCAGTCTGGTGTGGTGGTCCAGCAGCCAGGCACCGTAGGAAAAATGGATCACGTTCGACACCACGAACATCACCACCGCCGGCGCCAGCGCCGAATCACCGAAGGCCAGCACGGCCAGGGGAAGGCCCAGGTTGCCGCAGTTGTTGAACATCATCGGTGGCACCAGCGTCTTGGGCGCAATGCCAGCCGCCCGCGCCACCAGCAGGCCGACCACGCCCGAGCCCACGATGATCACCAGGGTCGCCAACAGCAGCGGCAGATACTCGCCGATGCGGAAGTCCTTGCTGACCAGCGCGCCGAACACCAGCGCCGGCACGAAGACATCCATGTTGAGCTTGTTGGCGTGCGACAGGTCGGGCTTCATGCGTCGGCCGACGAAGTAGCCGAGGGCGGTGATCGAGAACAACGGAAACAGGATCGAGACGATGCGGATCAGCATGGGCGGCCTGAAAAGGAAAGGTCCGCGGGAGCGCCGCGGACCGGAAGCGGGGACGGCTTCGAACGGCCGCCCGCCGGATTGTCGTGCCGGGAGGGTTACAGCACGTAGCGCGCCAGATCCTCGCGCTCGGCGAACACTTCGAGGCGGCTGTCGACATAGGCGGCGTCGACGCGCACCGCGAGCTCGGCGCTGCTGCGGCCTGCCTCGAAGGACACTTCCTCGAGCAGCTTCTCCATCACCGTGTACAGTCGCCGCGCGCCGATGTTCTCGGTCTTCTCGTTCACCTGGAAGGCGATCTCCGCCAAGCGGCGGATGCCCTCGGGCGCGAACTCGAGCTTCACGCCGTCGGTGGCGAGCAGCGCCTCGTACTGACGTGTGAGGCAGGCGTCGGTGCTGGTCAGGATGCGCTCGAAATCGTCGACCGACAACGAATCGAGCTCGACGCGGATCGGGAAGCGGCCCTGCAGCTCGGGGATCAGGTCGCTCGGCTTGCTCAGGTGAAAGGCACCGCTGGCAATGAACAGCACGTGATCGGTCTTGATCATTCCGTACTTGGTCGAGATCGTGGTGCCTTCGACCAGCGGCAGCAGATCGCGCTGCACGCCCTGGCGCGACACGTCGGCGCCGTGCGCGTCGCTGCGCGCAGCGATCTTGTCGACTTCGTCGAGGAAAACGATGCCGTTCTGCTCCACGGCGCGCACCGCTTCGGCCTTCACCTCGTCATCGTTGATCAGGCGCGCGGCCTCCTCGTCGGCAAGCAGCTTCAGCGCCTCGCGGATCTGCAGCTTGCGCTGCTTCTTCTTACCGCCGCCGAGGTTCTGGAACATGCCCTGGATCTGCTGGGTGAGTTCCTCCATGCCCGGCGGGGCGAAGATCTCGGCCTGCATGGACGGTGCCGCGACCTCCAACTCGATCTCCTTGTCGTCGAGTTCGCCCTCGCGCAGCTTCTTGCGGAATTTCTGCCGGGTGGCCGAATCCTGCGGCTCCGGCTCGGCATTGAAGCCGACCGGGCGGGCGGGCGGCAGCAGCGCGTCGAGCACGCGGTCCTCGGCGGCATCCAGCGCGCGGTCGCGCACTGTCTTCATCGCCCGTTCGCGTCCGTCCTTGATCGCGATCTCGACCAGGTCGCGGATGATGGTGTCTACATCGCGGCCAACATAGCCGACTTCGGTGAATTTGGTCGCCTCGATCTTGATGAAGGGCGCGTTCGCCAGGCGCGCGAGACGCCGCGCGATCTCGGTCTTGCCGACGCCGGTGGGGCCGATCATCAGGATGTTCTTGGGCGTGATCTCGCTGCGCAGCGGCTCGGCGACCTGCGCGCGGCGCCAGCGGTTGCGCAAGGCGATGGCAACGGCCTTCTTGGCCTTGTCCTGGCCGACGATATGCTTGTCGAGTTCGGAGACGATCTCCGGCGGGGTCATCTGGGTCATCGATGTTCCTTCAGCGGCATTCAGTCCAGCGTTTCGATCGTGTGGCACTGGTTGGTGTAGATGCACAGGTCGCCGGCGATGGCGAGCGCCTTCGACACGATGTCCTTCGGCTCGAGCTCGGTGTTCTCGAGCAGCGCACGCGCCGCCGCCTGCGCGTAGGCGCCGCCGCTACCGATGGCGACGATGCCCTGCTCGGGCTCGAGCACATCTCCATTGCCGGTGATCACCAGTGAATTGTCGCGATCGGCCACGGCCAGCATGGCTTCGAGCCGGCGCAGCATGCGGTCGGTGCGCCAGTCCTTGGCGAGCTCCACCGCGCTGCGCAACAGGTTGCCCTGGTGCTTCTCGAGCTTGGCCTCGAAGCGCTCGAACAGGGTGAAGGCATCCGCCGTGCCGCCGGCGAAGCCGGCCAGGATCCTGCCACCGTAAAGCGTGCGAACCTTGCGCGCCGAAGCCTTGATGACGATGTTGCCGAGCGTGACCTGGCCGTCTCCGCCGAGCGCGACGCGGTTGCCGCGCCGCACCGACAGGATGGTGGTGCCGTGATACTGTTCCATGAGTTTTCCTTGCGGGATGTTCGGCCCTGCGGCGCGCTCAGTCGCGCAGGGTGACGTGAGCGACCTGATCGACGCTCATGACGCGCAACAGGGCGCCGACCATTGCATTGACGTTCTGCAGGGCAATCAGTCTACCTTGCGCACGCAGGGTGGACAGGATGTTGAACAACATGCCGGCGCAGACGAAGTCGATTCGCCTGAGACCGTTGCAATCGACGAAGATCTCGCTGCGCTCCGATGCGAAGGCGGCGAGCCTGCGCAGCGCCTCGTTTGCAGCCCCGACCAGATCGGCATCAAAACGGAACACGTCACCATCGACCTCGGCCGGCTGCGGCTCGATGCGCTCGTCCGTCTCCGCTGCGTTGCGCGCCTCCCAGGACGGCGGCGATTCCTCGAAAGTGACCGCGTAGTCGATCGCCAGGTCTTCGAAGCGTGCCTCGTCCTCGCCGTATTGCAGCAACTCGAGCAACAGCAGCCAGACGTCGCGCGCCTCGGCCCGCCCGGTCGCGACCTGCGCCGCCAGGATGTCGGCCAGCGTCGCTGCATTCATCAGCGCCACCTTCACGCGCGCGGCCGCCAGGTCGGACAGGGTCTGGCGCAGCAGCGCACAACCGGCCTCGTCGGCCCCGCGCACGCGGCCGAGGTCGATGCGGATCGCGCCGCTCTTGCGGCCGATGATGCCGATCTGCTGGAACTGGGTTGCGGCCTGCGCCGACAGTCTTCCCGACAGGTTGACCGCGGGGGCATGCGCGGACCGGCGCACCGCCTGGGGTGACAGATCGGCCCACGGCGGCGGCGAACGCTCGAAGCGAGTGGCGTAATCGAGCACACGGGCCTCGAATCGCTGCTTCTGCCCCGTCAGGCGATAAAGGTCCAGCAGCATCAGCCACAGGCCGTCACCCGCGATCGTGGCGGGGTCATCGAGCGCCGCTTCGAGCACGCGCTCGGTTTCGGCGATGTCGCCATTGGCGTAAAGCACCGCAGCCTCCTCGCAGGCCGCGCCCACCCCGGTTGCGCTTTCCTGCACTTCGACCAGGCGCGCCACCTGCGCCAGGGCATGGCTCGCATCGGCGCCCGCGAAGTTCAGCGAGGACAGCTCGGTGCGCGGGGGCTGCAGCGAATCGGCGCGCCCATCCGCCTCCGTCCCCCTGTCCTGCGGGGACGGACCAAAGGCCGGTTTCTTGCCGAAGAAGGGAAGCGCCACGCTGAAGTCTTTCCGAATCGACTCGTGTAAGAGCCCGAAAGCCGTGCTCGCCGCAGGATAGCACTTGTCCAATCAGGCTTGCGCGCGGACGGCCGAGGCCGCTTACATTCTGAAAAACTTGCGCAAACCATTCAGACCATGCGCCACAAGGCGAAGCTCGGCTAGAATGTTGCAATGCACATCGACAATTCTGGCCGCAGCTCGCCGCGGGCACCGGGTAGCGCACCCGGCCCCGGAGCCAGCTTCCGCCTGCCCGTGCGCGTCTATTACGAAGACACCGATGCTGCAGGCGTCGTCTATTACGCCAATTACCTGCGCTTTTGCGAACGCGCCCGCACCGAGTGGCTGCGCGCACTCGGCTTCGAACAGCAGGCGTTGCTCGCCAGCGACGGGATCGGCTTCGTCGTGCGCTCGGTGAATGCCGATTTTCTGTCGCCGGCACGGCTGGACGACAGCCTGAGCGTCGTGTCGTCCATTGCCGGCCTGCGACGGGCATCCATCGAGTTTCGGCAGGAGATCACGCGCGACGGCGAACGCCTTTTCGTCGCGCATGTCCTATTGGCCTGTGTCGACTGGCGCCGCCAGCGACCCGTGGCCATTCCCGCCGCAATGCAACAACAATTTCAAACATATTCGATCCCAGCATGACCGTCTCGCACGACCTTTCGTTCATCACGCTGATCAGCCAGGCCAGCGTCCTTGCCCAGCTCGTCATGTTGCTGCTTGCCACGCTGTCGGTGGTGTCCTGGTACTGGATCTTCCGCAAGTGGTTCCAGATCCGCACCGCGCGTGGCGAAACCGACGGCTTCGAACGTGACTTCTGGAGCGGCGCAGACCTCAACAAGCTGTTCGAGTCGGCCAGCTCGTCTCGCCACCAGACCGGCGGCATGGAACGCATCTTCGAGGCGGGCTACCGCGAGTTCTCCAAGCTGCGCACCAAGAGCCACGACACCAGCGCCACCATCGACGGCGCCCGCAGGGCGATGCGCGCCACCTATCAGCGCGAAGTGGACGACCTCGAGGCGCACCTCGCCTTTCTCGCCTCGGTCGGCTCCGTATCACCCTACATCGGCCTGCTCGGCACCGTGTGGGGCATCATGAACGCCTTCCGCGGCCTGTCCAACGTCAGCGCAGCGACGCTCAACCAGGTCGCGCCGGGCATTGCCGAAGCGCTCGTGGCGACGGCGATCGGCCTGTTCGCGGCGATCCCGGCGGTAGTCGCCTACAACCGCTTCGCCCACGACATCGACCGCATCAGCATCCGCTTCGAAAGCTTCATGGAGGAGTTCTCGAACATCCTGCAGCGCAGTCTGCGCTGAGGAGCGTTCCGATGCGCCAGCGCCGCCTGATGAACCAGATCAACGTCGTGCCGTATATCGACGTGATGCTGGTGCTGCTCGTGATCTTCATGGTCACCGCACCGATGATCCAGCCGGGCACGATCAACGTGCCTTCGGCCGGGACCGTCTCCGCGCCGCCCGCCGAGGCGATCGTGATCGAAGTCAAACCCGATCGAAAGTATGCGTTGCGCATGTCGTCGAGCGCCGCATCGCGGCCGGTGACCGAGCTGGAACTGCAGCGCGAGATCCGCAGCGCGCTCACGAAGAATGCGGAACAGCCCTTCCTCGTCGCCGCCGACCGCAAGCTCGAATACCAGACGGTGATCGACGTGCTCGAGGCCGCCCGTGAAGCCGGTGTGACCAGGATCAGCCTGCAGACGCAGGGCGGCAGCGCAAGGCGATGAACGATCGCGCAGCACCCCCGCGTCGCGACCCGCCCGGCAAGAAGGCCTCCGCCGCGCTGACGGTGGCGGTCCATCTCGGCCTGGCGCTGTTCCTGTTCTTCGGCATCCGCTGGCAGAGCCAGCCGCCCGCCTCGCTCGAGGTCGATCTGACGAGCGCTCCGCCGAGCGCAGCGCCCACAGCCGCCGCCCCCGAACCTCAGGCGAAACCGGAACCCAAGCCCCAGGCCAGGCCCGAGCCGCGCCCCGAACCCAAGCCGGAGCCCAAACCCGAGCCGAAGCCGATCGTCCAGCCCAAGCCGGCC
>JAFEFM010000518.1 GCA_018240585.1 Pseudomonadota bacterium | reverse complement strand
CGACGCTGAGGCGCGCGCGCTGGCAGTTGCCGGCCGACGAACGGTTCTGTGCGCTCGACTGGAGTCACGACGGCACGCGCATCGCCGGCGCGTCGACCGACGGCGTGGTGCAGGTCTGGGATGTGCAAGGCGGCGACCGACTGCGGGTCTTTCCGCGGCGCCCCGAGGTGGTGCTGTCGGTCGCTTTTCATCCGCACGACCGGGACGTGCTGCTGACAACGAGCAGCGACAGGGCGGTGCGGCTGTGGACGCTGGGCACCGGCGAAGGCAGCGGGCCGGTGCAACTGCTCGTCCTGCGCGGGCACAAGGGGGCGGTGGGTTCGGCGGTGTTCTCGCCCGATGGCCGTCACGTGCTGTCGGCCGCCGACGATGGCACCGCGCGCCTGTGGGCCCTGCCGCCGGCGGCTCCGCTGCTTGCCTATGACGACCGCCAGGGCGATGTCGCTGCCACGGTGATCGCCGCGGGCACCTCGGCGCAGGCCCTGCTGCCCCTGCTCGCGCGCGGCAACCGGCTGCGCCTGGAGGGGCCACGCCCGGATGGCGCCGCGCCCGCCGGCGCCGCCACGGCGTCGGAGCTGTCGGCCGCGGGCTCGCCGCTGCCCGACGGCCTGCAGTTGTCGTTGCGCGGCGCGGGGGATCGCGTCGTGCGTTGGGACGTCGCCGCAGGGCGCTTCGGCGTGGTCACCCCGGAGCGCGGCGCGGCGACGGCCGACCACCGCTTCGAGCATCTGGTTGCGGCCGACGGTCAGCAACTCGCCGTCTTCGACCGCGGCAGGCTGGTCGGCCTGCACGCCCTGACGGCGGCCGCCTCGCCGTCGTCATCGGTGCCGCGTGCAGGCATCGCGTACCGGGCCGATGTCTGCGACCCCGCGGCGCTGTCGCGCGACGGCCGACAGATCGCGTTCGTCTGCAGCGAGAGCGAGCGCTTCCACTACATCGATGTCGTGCGGCTGGACGAGGCCGGCGCCCGATCCCAACGCCTGCCGCTCAAGTACCGCGCCACGCTTGCTGCCTTCGATCCCGAGGGCAAACGTCTTGCGCTCGCCCTCGACAGCCAGACGGTGGTCGTCGCCGACCTCGTGGGCAAGGACGGCAAGGTAGGCAACGGCATCGAGATCGCCCAGCCTTTCAGCGGCCAGATCACCGATGTCAACGACCTGCGCTTCAACGACGAGGGCACGATGCTGGCGACCAGCAGCTACGACGGGACGGTGCGCGTCTGGGATGCCGACACCGGCCGCCAGCTCGCGGTGATGCGGCCGCCGGAGACGCCGCGCGCGGCGCGCTTCGATGCGAGCGGGCGCGAAGTCCTGATCCTGACGAGGAGCGCCGTGCTGCGCTGGGAATGCCCTGTGTGCGGCAGTGCCGAGGAGCTGATCGATGCCGGCAGGCGCCTGCTGGGCGAAACGCGCTGAAGGCGCGAGCGCCCGGCGGTGCGCCTTCGCTAGAATCCGAGTCCCACATTTCGCAGCCCGAGGCCCGGCCAGGCACGATGCTGACGCGCAAACTCTATTGCGGGCGCGACGTTCCTCGCGCCCAGGACGTCGCCGACCTGCGCGCGATGGCGGCGCGCCGCCTGCCCAACTTCTGCCGCGAATACCTCGAAGGCGGCGCCGACGACGAGCTCGCGCTCGCGCGCAACCGCGAAGCGTTCGATGCCATCGACCTGCTGCCGCGCACCCTGGTCGATGTGTCGCGCCGCGAGCTGGGCTGCACGCTGTTCGGTGCACCGATCGCCATGCCGGCGCTGATCGCGCCCACCGGCTTCAACGGCCTGCTGGCGCACGAGGGCGACCGACTGCTGGCCGAGGCGGCGCGCGACGCCGGCATCCCGTTCTGCCAGAGCATGGTGTCCACCGTCGCGCTGGAAGACATCGCCGCCACCGGCGTGCGCCACTGGATGCAGATCTACCCGTTCAAGGACCGCGCCAACCTCGCCGGTGTGGTCAGACGCGCCGAGCATGCCGGCGCCGAGGCCATCGTGCTCACCACCGACGCCAGCGTGTTCGGCAACCGCACCTGGGACCGCCGCAACTACCGCGCGCCGATGAAGCTCGATGCGCGCAACCTGCTCGACGTCGCCCTGCACCCGCGCTGGATCGTTGACGTGCTGGTGCCGCACGGCATGCCGCGCTTCCGCAACCTCGGCGACTTCCTGCCGCCGGGGATGGACAGCGCGCGCAACGCTGCCGCCTTCCTGGCGTCGCAGATGGATCTCACCCTCACCTGGGACGACATCCGCTGGCTGCGCGAGCTGTGGCCGCGCAAGCTGCTGATCAAGGGCATCCTGCTGCCCGCGGACGCGCGGCGCGCGCAGGAGGCGGGCGCCGACGGCATCGTCGTCAGCAACCACGGCGGCCGCCAGCTCGACACCTGCCCGGCGCCGATCGAGATGCTGCCCGCCATCCGCGCCGCGGTCGGTCCCGACATGACCGTGATCGTCGACAGCGGCCTGCGCCGTGGCAGCGACTTCATCAAAGCGCGCGCCCTGGGCGCCGATGCCGCGATGTCCGGCCGCGCCACGCTGTACGGCCTGGCGGCCGGGGGCAGGGCCGGGGCCTCGCGCGCGATCGAGATCCTGCGCAGCGAGATGGAGCGCACGCTGGGGCTGATCGGCTGTCCACGCATGCAAGACGTGGCGGCTGAATTCGTGCGGCAGCAGCACGGCGGGTGAGGGTCAGGTGGCGAGAAGGCGGGATCCGGACACGGACATCGATTCGCATGGCGGCCTTCATCCGCGGTGCGCGGAACGCCTCGCCTTCGTGCTGCTCGCGCTGCTGGCAATCGCCCTGCTGCTGATGCCGCCAATCCCGCAGCCGCAGCAATACCACCGGCTGTCCGACATGCGTCCGCTCGTGCTCGGTGCCTCCGTGTTGCCCAACGCAGTGGACGTGCTGTCCAGCCTGCCCTTCACCGTCGTCGGCCTTGCCGGCGTGGCGCGCCTCGGCCGCCTGCCTTCCTCCCAGCGCAGTGCGCTGCGGGTCTTCTTTGCCGGCCTTGCGCTCACTGGCCTCGGCAGCGTCTGGTATCACCTGCAGCCCACCGATCAATCCCTGGTGTGGGACCGCCTGCCGATGACGGTGGCCTTCGCAGGCGCCGTCGGCGCGGTCGCCGCCGAACGTCGCGGTGCCGACGCCGGTCTGCGCTGGCTGCTCGGCTGGCTCGCGCTCGGCCTTGTCTCCATCGCCGTATGGGTCGTCACCGGCGATCTGCGGCTGTACGGCCTGTCGCAATTCGGCGGCCTCGCCGTGGTGCTGCTGTGGCTGCGCCTGCCAGCCGCGCCCGGCATGCATCGGTTGCCGTGGGGCTTGCTGCTCGCCGCGTATCTGGTGGCGAAAGGGTTCGAGGTGTTCGATGTGCAGTTGTGGGAGCTCACGGGCGGCGTGGTCGCCGGACATGCGCTCAAGCATGCAGTGGTGGCGGCTGGAGTGGTGCCACTGGTGAGAGGGTTGAGGCGAGTGAGGGCGTAACGTGCTGCAGGAGGGGAGGGCGAGCGAGTCCGTATCCAAGTCCTGAATGGTGCCGAGTACAACGAGGAACTTCTGTAGCGCCTACGCCCGCCGTTTCCAGCGGGCGAATCGACGGGTGAGGCGGTATCGATGCAGTCAGTCGGCCTGTTTCAATCCACGCCCGCCGTTTCCAGCGGGCGAATCCTGGTCTGGCAGAGTGGTCGCCTCAAACCTAGCTGTTTCAATCCACGCCCGCCGTTTCCAGCGGGCGAATCAAAGACTGCATCGAGCTCGGGCGCTACGGCACGAGCGTTTCAATCCACGCCCGCCGTTTCCAGCGGGCGAATCAATCGCGCGCAATGGTTGGTGTGGAGATTCGAGCAGTTTCAATCCACGCCCGCCGTTTCCAGCGGGCGAATCCGGCTGACTCGCACGTCGTCGGGGTGATGCGGCTCGTTTCAATCCACACCCGCCGTTTCCAGCGGGCGAATCGTTACGGATGGCTTCGACGATCTGCTGCTTCTTGGGTTTCAATCCACGCCCGCCGTTTCCAGCGGGCGAATCACAGGCTTAAACACCTGCCGGGTGTCGTAGCACTTGTTTCAATCCACGCCCGCCGTTTCCAGCGGGCGAATCCGCCGGCGTAGCTGGTGCCGTCGAGCAGGAGGTTGTTTCAATCCACGCCCGCCGTTTCCAGCGGGCGAATCTGGTGCTCAACAAGGCCGGCGCCACGGCGACGGTGTTTCAATCCACGCCCGCCGTTTCCAGCGGGCGAATCCCACCCGCTTACCGCGTCCAGTCCATGCCGCTTCAGTTTCAATCCACGCCCGCCGTTTCCAGCGGGCGAATCATGGCGACCAGGTCGGCCGTGGGGTCGATCTGCGCGTTTCAATCCACGCCCGCCGTTTCCAGCGGGCGAATCGCCCGTGGCCGAATCACGACACGACGCCCAAACGAGTTTCAATCCACGCCCGCCGTTTCCAGCGGGCGAATCATTCGATCCTCTCCGAACGGTGGATCTACCGGGGGTTTCAATCCACGCCCGCCGTTTCCAGCGGGCGAATCATCGGGCGCCAGGTGTGAGGCTTGTTGCCCTTCTGGTTTCAATCCACGCCCGCCGTTTCCAGCGGGCGAATCTCAATGCCCCTGCTTGTCCGGCGGGGCAGGTGCGGTTTCAATCCACGCCCGCCGTTTCCAGCGGGCGAATCAGGCCATGAGCAAGCGCGTCTATCGGCTTGTGCATGTTTCAATCCACGCCCGCCGTTTCCAGCGGGCGAATCACGTTGAGCTGCCGACGTACCAGCGCAATGCAGCGTTTCAATCCACGCCCGCCGTTTCCAGCGGGCGAATCGGCAACCGCTGGACTGAGACAAGGAGAGGATCATGTTTCAATCCACGCCCGCCGTTTCCAGCGGGCGAATCGCAGATGACGACCGAACACGACACCGAGCAGGACGTTTCAATCCACGCCCGCCGTTTCCAGCGGGCGAATCGCAGATGACGACCGAACACGACACCGAGCAGGACGTTTCAATCCACGCCCGCCGTTTCCAGCGGGCGAATCCGCGGCGCGGTGCAGCAGCTCGATGCGGTCTGAATTGTTTCAATCCACGCCCGCCGTTTCCAGCGGGCGAATCGCGCGATTTCCTCGACGCCGAACTGGCGCGACTGCAGTTTCAATCCACGCCCGCCGTTTCCAGCGGGCGAATCCACGGTTGTCGACTTCACGGCGAAAGAGCTCTGGTTTCAATCCACGCCCGCCGTTTCCAGCGGGCGAATCGCTGCGGGACGGCGCGGCGCACGGCAGGGCGCAAGTTTCAATCCACGCCCGCCGTTTCCAGCGGGCGAATCACACCGTAGATGGCTGACTGGACGCAGGATCAGGCGTTTCAATCCACGCCCGCCGTTTCCAGCGGGCGAATCGATTTAGTCCGCAAAAGCGCCGAAAGATTCAGCGGTTTCAATCCACGCCCGCCGTTTCCAGCGGGCGAATCCTTCGAGAGCCAGTCGGTGTATTCGCTCTGCAGTTGTTTCAATCCACGCCCGCCGTTTCCAGCGGGCGAATCAAGTGGTGGATCGAGTCTTATCAAACGATGCGCTGGTTTCAATCCACGCCCGCCGTTTCCAGCGGGCGAATCCTGACTGGACGCAGGATGAGGCGAAGGACCCGATGTTTCAATCCACGCCCGCCGTTTCCAGCGGGCGAATCCCTGACCGAGGCCGATCCCGCCATGCCCCGCAGGGTAGTTTCAATCCACGCCCGCCGTTTCCAGCGGGCGAATCACAAGGCCGGCCGCGGCTACACCTGCAAGTACGTGTTTCAATCCACGCCCGCCGTTTCCAGCGGGCGAATCCCGCATGGGCTCTGTACGCCAACTGGGACACAGTGTTTCAATCCACGCCCGCCGTTTCCAGCGGGCGAATCGACAGGCCACCGACATCAACGAGGCCATCCTGCAGTTTCAATCCACGCCCGCCGTTTCCAGCGGGCGAATCTTGCGTGCCGCGCCGGGATCCCAGCGCAAACCCGCTGTTTCAATCCACGCCCGCCGTTTCCAGCGGGCGAATCGATGTTTCCCTTGTCGTTGCGCCTGAAGCTGCTATTGTTTCAATCCACGCCCGCCGTTTCCAGCGGGCGAATCATCGAACACATCGACATCGAGGAGATCGCAGCATGTTTCAATCCACGCCCGCCGTTTCCAGCGGGCGAATCCCGAGCTGCTCGCGGTGCTCGACACCTACGGCGCGTTTCAATCCACGCCCGCCGTTTCCAGCGGGCGAATCCTGGGAGCGGGGCGTCACGCCGGTGCTGTCGTTCGTTTCAATCCACGCCCGCCGTTTCCAGCGGGCGAATCAGGACAAAGCCATGCGATTTCCCTTCCAACTCATGTTTCAATCCACGCCCGCCGTTTCCAGCGGGCGAATCATTCCTGTTTGCGGGCCTCGCCAGCCATACGGTTGTTTCAATCCACGCCCGCCGTTTCCAGCGGGCGAATCGCTTCATCTGCAAGGTATTGATTTATCGCCGCGACTTGTCCGCATTGCGCGGACCGGCAGATGAAGCTGTGCGGCGTCATGAGGGGAGATCGTTCGAGGTAAGAATTCTTACGTTAAATCAAGGAGGAGCGGACGGCGCGAACCTGTGCGGGAATGAACGATAGCTTTCGGTTCGCGTATGGAATTACAACACCAGTGGGCCATCGAAGTCGACTGCGCGGAACTTGCCGTGCTGTCGCACTTCACTGCCGCGACCGTCGGGTAAGCGATAGAGCCGCAAGTTGTCTTCTAGCAGATTGATCTCGGCGAGCAATTGTCGTTCGAGTTCCTCGAAGCGCATCAGATCGATCTGGCATTCGAACACGGATTTCTGCACGCGTTGGCCCGTGCTTTCGCACACCTTCGCTACGCGGCGCAGTCGCCGCCGGCCAGCACTGGTTTCCGTGTTGACGTCGTAACAAACGAGCACAAGCACGCTTCACCTCATCACGAACGGAAGATACTCCGGCATCTCGTCCCGCACGGTCCGGGCAAGAAGCCGCGCTTGAACGAGCGGCGCGAGCCCCAGCGGGATAGGCTGGGCCAGGAGCGTATGCGTGAGTTCCTCCTGCTTGCGTTCCTGCCAGGCGATGACGACCGCTTTGCGGGCATCTCCCTCGAGCGACACGGCTCCTCCTTCGCGCTCGACGAAGTGGGAGGCGTTGAGCTGACCGCGATTGACCAAGGTGAGCGCGACACGATCGGCGATCGCCCTGAATTCTTCCATCAGATCCAGCGCCAGGGCCGCGCGGCCGGGCCGCAAGGCGTGCAGAAACCCGATCTGCGGATCGAGGCCGGCGGCTTCGACCGCGGACCGGCAATCATTCATCAGCATCGAATACAGGAAGGACAGCAGCGCATTCATGCGGTCGCGCGGCGGCCGCCGGCTGCGGCCGTCCATTGCGAAATGCGCGCGTGCGTCGTCGCGTACGAGCAGATTCAGAGCGGCGAAATACTGGCGTGCTGCTTCGCCTTCCAGGCCGCGCAGCATGTCGAGATCGATCGCGGTCGGCAGCGCGCGCAGCGCGGCGGCAAGGTCGTCGGCTGCGCGGCTCAAGCGTTCTCCGTCGTCAGGGCTCTTTGCTTCGCGTGCGCCACGCAGGAGCACCTGGCGTGTGTTCTTGATCTTTCCGGCGACGCAGTTTCGGGCACAGGCAAGGGCAAAATCCGGATCGCGTGCTTTGTCGTGCTGGGCAACACGCAGCAGCACGTTGCCGGACACGGGGCCTTCCAACCTGGCCTTGAAGCGTCCGTTGCCGTCGAGCATCACCAGGTCAATGCCGTCGTTTGCCAGGCGATGCATCAGCGGAGTCGACAGCATGATGTTGCCGAGGCAGACGACACTGCCGATGTGATGCAGTGGCACGCGCAGCCGGGTCTGCTTTTCAACTTCCACGCGGAGTGTGTCGTTGTCGAGATGCAGATAGCTCTCCGGCGTGGTGACGTACAGGGTATTGAGCAGTTGCATCCTCAGACATCCGGATCGAAGAGTTGGCGGGAGATTTCCGTCTGCATGTCATGCGCGGTCAGCGGCATGGGTTGGCACAGATCGCGGAGCGAACACGCGTGGCAGCGTTCGTCATTGACCGGCGGCGGGGTATGGCGGCTGCGCAGCATGCTGAGGATCTCTGCAACCGCCGACTCGACGGCGGAGCGCAGTGCGGTGTCAATGGTGACGATTCGTCGTCGTTTGGAGGTCGCATAGAACAGGGCGCCCTCCGGCACCGGGCGACCGGTCATCTCCTCCAGGCAGAGGGCCTGTCCAGCCAACTGCAGGTCATCGCAGGCGGCGATCGAGGCCTTCTTGTTGCGGGAACCGTGCTTGTATTCGATGGGGTAAGGACTGCCGTCGGGGGCGAACTCGACGACGTCGGCCTTTCCCACAAGTCCGAGGCGATCGCAATAGAGGGGCAGGGCCCGTTCGACACGAAACCCCGAGCGCACCTCGACGCCGGCCTGGTCGACCCGCTTGTGCAGTGCCTGGCCGCGCAGCGTATGGACGTTCTCGTCGAAAGCCTGCTCGAGATGGATCAGGGCGCACTGGCGTGGGCAGTACGCCCAATGCTGGAGGGCGGAAAGCGGGATCGGGTCATCCACCGAAGGCATCCTTCATTTGCAGGGCAGCGAGTTGGGCCATGTTGGCCGTCAGTTGAAATGGCGCTAGGATCAAAACGACGTTGAGCAATTCAAGGGGGCATCATGACGATCCTGGAACGCATCGAGGCAGAGGCGCTGGAGCTATCAACCGCAGATCGCTGTCGCCTGGCCGAACGGCTTCTGGCCAGCCTGGAGCGGGACGACGAAATCGCGGCGGCCTGGGCCGACGAGGTCGAGCGGCGCATCGACGCGCTGGAGCGGGGCGAGACGTCTGTTAAGCCCGTTGAAGACATGATCGCTGCCGCGCGTGCGAGGATTACCGGTGGCGCCGCATGAGGGTGGTCGTTGTGGCCGAGGCGCAGGCCGAGTTCGACGAAGCGGTCGATTACTACCGTACGCATGCAAGTGCCAGCATTGCTGAAGGTTTCGTTGATGATTTCGAGCGCGCGTTGAGGTTGTTGATCGAGAATCCTGAAATCGGCTCGCACGTTTCCAAGCGGTCGCGTGGATTGGTCTTTCGGCGGTTTCCCTACAAGCTCGTTTACCAGATCACTGCCGACGCTGTGGTCATAAAGGCAATTGCACACCAGCGCCGCCGTCCGAACTACTGGCGGCGGCGTCAGTAAGGTTCACACACGGCGGAGCAGCGTGACGCCGTTCGGCATCTCCCCCTCATTCACCGAGATCTCGTAGTCGCCGAAGCTCCTCGGCACCTCGACGCCTTCGCGGCGCTTTATTCCGATGCGATCGAACAGCGCGTGCGCGTGAGCATTGCCGAGTTCGGAGTCGTGCTTGAAAACGAACAGACCGCGGGTCGCCATTTCGCCGCGCGCGGCCGAACGGTCGTGCTCGAACATGTTTTCCAGCGCCTGCCACAGCAGTTCGAGGTCGCTTTCGTCGAAGCCCGTCTGCTTGGCGAGGAAGGACGAAACGAAGCCGTGCGCGACATAGATGCCGTAAGGGACGGTGTGCTTGCGGCCCATGGTCCGGTTGTCGCCCTGCTGCTTCTCCGCCTCGGCTTCGGTGGCGACGGCCATGCGGGTGATCGAATGCTCGAGCGCGACGATTGGATCGACCGAGCGGGCGAAGGTCAGTTGCACGGGGCCGCGGACCTGGCCGCAATTGACGCCGGTCGACATCACCGCGCCGAACGTACGGACGTCGAAGAAGTTCTTGCACATCCATTTGCGCGCCTGGTCGACGGTGTCGCTGCTGCCTTTGCGCTTCTTCTCGTCGCCTTTCAACTGGTCTTCCGCGCCGATTTCCTTATACGCCCTTTCATGCGTCTGGTTCAGGATGGCCTTTTCCTTCACGTAGATTTCGTATGGCGGCTGCTCGCCCTTCACAAGCCCCACGAAATTGCGCACCTTGCGTTTCAGTGAGACGTCGGTCACCAGGCCGTGACCGGACTCTGCATCCAGGCGCGGCAGGTTGCCGGCATCGGGGTCTCCGTTCGGATTGCCGTCGCGCACGTCGAAGACGAGGACGAAGTCGTAGCGGTTGCTGAGGCTCATGGTTTCAGTTTCCTTGGATGGTCGTGTCGGTTGCGTCATCGCTGGCCTTGGTGAAGAAGGCCTGGCGCTGGTGGTAATAGCCGAGGGCGAAGCGGCCCTGGTCGGGCAGGGGAAGATGCTTGGGGAAATTGTCGACCGTGCCCAGCACTTCGCCCAGTAGCCTTTCGAACCAGATCACGCGGCCGGTCGCGAGCTTTTTCAGGTGGGCGTTCTTCAATCGAAGCAGGGTGGTGAATACCGCTACCGGCGTGCTGGATGCCGCACCGTAATAGCGATCGCGGATCGTGGCGTTGATGCCGGGGCTGGCTTCCTCCTGGATCTTCTCGAGGACGGCAAACAGCCGCCCGAGCCGGTAGGCCGCGTTCGTATTCGTCGTGTCAAGCACGGTCAGAAACTCCTTGTGGTCGCTGATGGATGAGCGTTGTCGGCTCTGCCGGTTCAGGCAGGCCTTGATGGCTGCCGCGCGCAGATAGGTGACGCGTTGCTCCGCGCGGCAGCGTTGAACCGCGGCGTTGAGCCAAGTTGTCGGGAAAGGACGGCCATCGAGGACGCTGCGCATCACGTCGCCACCGAGATTGGGCGGGATGTTGTCGGCCTTGCCCTGCACGGCGGTCGCTGCGAGCAGTCGGAACAGGCTGGGGTATTCCGCATCCTTCGGTCCGCGTGCGACCTTCAGGTCGTCGAACCAGGCGGTGATGCGATGTGCGATCCCGCTCACGGTGTCGGCGTGCCAGAAGCGGACCGCGATCCGCGCGGCATTGGGGGCGAGTCCGAGCACGTAGAAGGCCTTGTTTCCCCGTCCGCCGTCGAAACGCCCGCCATGCACCGATTCGTACAGGGCGCGAATTTCTTCGGTGCGGGCGTCCGGGTCGTCGCCATCTCCGAAGAAGGACGCCATGACGTCCTCCAACGGGTCGGCCTGCTGGGCCCAGAACACTGTCGATGCATCGCCGACCTGCATCCGCTGCCGGGAGCCTTTGGCGAGCAGGTGATTAAGGGCGGTGGTGTAGGCGAAAGTTGCACCCTTGCTGACTGGGGAGTTGAGTCCCTGCTGCTTGTTGTATGAAGCGAATGCTGGCGTCTGGCCGCCGTTGTTGCCGTTGGTGTTCTTGTTGTTGACCGAAACGATATTTGCGCCCGAGGTCTGGGCGCCCCATACGTTCTTGATCGCAGTATGGAGTCGCGCTGGCAGGCATTCGCTGCCTGTAACAAGGCAGATGCTTGTGTCAGCGGACGCCTGTTCTTCATTCTCCAGCGCGAGCGAGCGGGAAATGGCTGTGCGTTGGCAGATCAGATCCGTGTCGCCGAGAAGGCGGAATGCGACTACGGGATTGGACTCCCGAAGTTCAGAAAGGACGGGTGATCCGTCGAATTGCTCAAGTGGGTCGTTGTCGAGAAAGTGCTGGACAGCGCGGACGCCCTCGTCTCCAAGCGCGTCTTGGGGGAGGTCGGCAATACGGTCCCGGAATTTTGCATGCTGCTCGGCAACGCGATCGGGCTTTCTCCGTGTGTCGATGCCCAAGGCGTATTCAGCGGTGTCCCACAGAAGGTTTGCCGCTACGCCTGCCGCTCGCTTGACGCCCTGCGGCACCAAGTATTTCGTCGCGACGCTTTTCTTCCCGTGGAGGGTTCGCGTGTCCTTGACTCCGACAAGACGCCCATCCCGATCCAGTTCGACGATGAAGGGAATTTCCTTGTCTTCCAGGCCGAGGGCGGGCAAGCGTCGAGTTGGATCTGGGTCGGCCATCTTGCGCCAGTAGTAGTCGTTCAGCGCTTGCAGAATCATCCCCGCACCTCCGCGTGTTCGAGATCGAGCACGCCCTGCCTGACCTGGGCGCGGAAAAAGCGAGGCTGCGGATTGTTCGGTTTGTCGAAATCCAGATCGAACAGCATCCAGCCGAGGTCGCCATCGACGTTGTCTTCTGCGGGCGGTTCGGCGGACAAGTCGGTTACAAGGCGGAAGCGGGCGGCGAACTCTCGGCAGCCGAGATAGGGCTGATTGACGCACTGCCCTTTCTCGGCTCTGCGAACGAACATTTCGGCGTACTTGGTAAGGTTGTCGGCAGGTGCGCGCTCTGGCAGGAATTCGAGGTCGGCGTACAGGCGGTAAGCGACATCGCGCAGGAACAGCCCGGCGCGTTGCTGGCGATCGTCCTCGATATACAGCCCGAGTTGCCCCCGACCTTCGTTCATGGTCGTGGTCACGTTGCGCGTGGAGACGACGGAGGCTACTTCGTTGCGGCGCACGCTGATCCAGCGGATCGGACGAAGCACATCGATACGGCGGACGCGCCAGCGAATGGCCGGCTTCCACAGGATGCTCTCGAACACGGCGCGTGCAGCCGACGGGGTGATGAGGTCGTACGAGACTCTTTCCGCCTTCATTTCTGGTCTCGTAAAGCAGGCGAAGTCGCCAGAAACCTCGAGGCAAAAGCGTCTCCCGCTTGCTGCGGTCCTGTCTTGTTGCATTCAGCGTTCTCCTCGCAAAGCAATATCAACCGGCTCATTCACTCAAATCGCCAAACTGGCCGGATCTCCCGGCACCCCATCCACGTTCGCGCCGAGCGTCGCGTCGTAGAACAGGTCCGATACCTGGACATACAGCCCGGGAAATCCACCCAGTTCGCGGATGTCGCCTTGAGCCACCAGCCGTGCGATGTCTTGCTGGTACACCGACACCGCGTAACGCTGCAGCTTGCGCATCAGCCACCGCTCCGGCCCGTCGCGCTCCAGGATCCCAATCCATTGATCGACATCGGCGCTGTTATTCACCGGGTAGCGGACGATGACGGTCGCTGCTTCGGCGTCGTCGATCAGGCGGAAGGTTTCCGCCGCATCCCGGAAGCGCACGTCGCCGTCGGCGCCAACCCGCACCATGTCGCATATCTGCCGTGCGTCGAGCCTGGCGTCGGCGTACAGGTGGCGGAAATAATCGGGAAAGCGCTCCAGTGCGAGCGGATCGCCTTCGAGGCGATGCCAGACCTTCTTGCAGGTATCTCGTGCCTGCCGCAGCAGGCCGGGTGGTGGATCGGTAGGCGGGACGAAGACCCGGACCTCGCCGAGGCCCGCTAATTCGCCTTCCCTGTTGCATCTCCCGCCGGCTTGCGCAATCGAGTCGAGTCCCGCCAGGGCGCGAAACACCACGGGGAAGCTCATGTCGACACCGGCCTCGACGAGCTGTGTGCTGACGACGCGAATCGGACGGGCGGGTGCGCCGCGGCGGACTGCCTCACGCCGATCGGCAAGCGCAGCCTTGATGCCGGCGATGGCATCGCTGCGATGCTGCGGGCACATCAGCGCCGAGAGATGCCAAAGTCCGTCGGCGTCGTGCGTCTTCACGAGCCGGTGTAGTTCGCGTGCGTCCTTTCGGCGATTGACGATGGCGAGCACGGCCTCGTGGGCGGCGACGTCCGCCGCGATGTCGGGCCATTCGCGAGGCGCTTCGAGGCTTTCGGGTAGACGGACCTGGATGCGCCTGAGTGCGGCATAGAGTTTGGGGACGTCGTCGATGAGCTCGGTGACGTCCTGGGGCGCGAAGCCTCGAAGATTGCGCCGTGCATCGAAGCGGGTGGAGGAGGTCAGCGCCGGCTGCGTCGCAGTGCACAGCACGAGCGTGACCCCGTAGTCGCTGACGAGCAGCCGCAACACGTCGAGAATCGGCTGCAGGAATTCGACCGGTAGCAACTGCGCCTCGTCGAGCACGATCACGCTGTCGACGATGTTGTGCAGCTTGCGACAACGCGCGGTGCGGCCCGCGAACAGACTCTCGAAAAGCTGAACGTTGGTCGTGACGATCAGCGGGGCGTCCCAATTTTCGCAGGCGAGTCGGGAACGGGCCGATTCGCTTCCGGGGGTCGCATCCGCATTGCTGTGGTGCTCGACGATGTTCTCGTCGCCGACGATCCCGCGGAAGATGTCGGCCGTCTGCTCGATGATGCTGGTGTAGGGGATCGCGTAGATGATCCGCCGTTTGCCGTGGGTGACCGCGTGCCGGAGCGCGAACGCCATGCTCGACAGCGTCTTGCCGCCGCCGGTAGGGACGGTGAGAGTAAAGACGCCGGGGTTACGGGCAGCCTTGTCGCAACATTGACGGAGCACATCTGCGCGCAGCGTGTTGACCGGTGTGGCCGGAGCCTTTGCGGCGACCTGCCTCATGTGCGAATCGAAGCGATCGAGCAGCGTGGCGAGGCCTGCAAAACCCGTTCGCTGTGTCGTCTTGCGCGGGTCCATGAAGCGCTCGGTGTCGAGAAAGTCGGCGTCGACCAGGCACGAAAACAGCATGCGCACCCACAGCGCGAAGCTGCCGGGGCCGTTGCGAGGGTCGACCGCAACCCCACCTATATCGGGCAGAGCGGCCTGCGGGCAAAGAATCCCGGCCGGTGCGGCAATTCGGCTCTCATCGAATTCCCGACGCGTGTCCTCGCTCGCGAGCCGTTGTTTCAGCCCGTTCGTCCAGTTGTCGAGCCCGGCGTGGTGTCCGGCGATGACGTAACCGAGCACCCGGGCGGCAATCCGGCCCTGCGGCCCGAGCGCGGCAGTGAGGTGCTGCTCGGCCCACAAGGCACCAGCGGCGGAGTGCGTCTTCAAGCGATCAACGACGCGGCCCTCGATGTGGGCATCCGGATCGTGGCTCTGGCGAATGTAGCGCTGAAAGCCGGGGCGATACTTCCCGAGGTCGTGCCAAAGGCCCGCGTATGCGGCCCAGGTCGCACTGTTGAATCGAGCGGCGAAATCGCGTGCGAAGATCGACACCTGGTTTAGATGTTCGTCCAGGGAGTGTTCGACGACGGCTCCATCGGTTGCAATCCGTACATGGGCGATCGGTGGGCTGTTCATGGTCTTTCAACCTGAGAAGGCTTCAGGAGTACTGGGCATCTTCCATGACGTGAGGCTCAGGGAGTGAGCTACCCGCGCGCAGCTTCGCCGCCATAGGTCGCCGCTGAGTGGGCCAGCTCGTCCATGACGTGCGCCCGCAATTCCTCCGGACCTACCACCTCGCAATGCCGCCCGTGCTTCAGGATGTCCATCATCAGCTCCCGATGGTCCGCATACGGCACCTCCAGCACATAGTTGCCATCCGCCTCGAATCGACCGCGCTGCTCGGGGTGCCAGTGTTCGCTGGCGACCCAGCGCGCGCGTTCTGGCGAGAAGCGCAGCGTGGCCCACTGGAGCTGGTCGCCGGCGAAGATGCCGTAGCCGGGGCCGAGGACGGTGTCGAGCGTGGCGTTGGGCACGTCCTTCGCCGGGCGTTCGAGCAGTTCGGCCTTGCGGATGCTGTCGACGGCGAAGTTGCGAAGTGCGCCGCGCAGGTGACACCAGGCGTCGAGGTACCAGTTCTCGCGGTAGTGGACGAGGCGCTGGGGCGAGATTTCGCGCTCGGTTTCCTGGTCACGGCCGCGGGCGTAGTAACGGATGGCGAGGCGCTTGCGGCGTAGCAGGGCGGAGCCGATGTTCTCGAAGTGGTCGAGCTTCATGCTGCGCTTGCCGATGCCGACGATCAGAACGCGTCGGCGGACTTCTTCGGCGGCGTCGTCGGCGGCGCCGAGCAGCTTGTTGAGGCGCGCCATCAGCGGGCGGACGTGCGGGGCGAGAATGCCGCCGGGGTCGAGGTTGGCGAGGAGGTGCTGCATGGTGAGCAGCGCGTGGATCTCCTTGTCGGCGAACCACAGGCCCGGGAGTTCGTACTGGGCGCCGACCTGGTTCTGCTGGTCGATGCGGTAGCCGTTCAGGTCGCGGTCCCACACGATCGGGACGTTCATGCGGCTGCGCAGGAACTCCAGGTCGCGCTTGAGGGTGGCGGGGGAGACTTCCAGTTCGTCAAGCAGCGTCTGGCTGCTGATGCTGCGGCGATTGGCCAGCAGCGTGCGGATGCGGTAAATGCGTTCGGTCTTGCTCACGCCCGGCCTCCGTGGGTGATCGGGCGATCATACCGGGGGCATCAAAACATGACAAAAAGAACGGCGGCACGATGGCCGGCCCGGGCCGATATGCCTGTGCCGGACGCTTACCCCATCCCCTCCGTATTCCCCAGCCGCCGCGCGATCGCTTCGGCGCAAGCCTTGACGCGGCGGGCGGTGTTGCCGTTCCAGCCGGTGTCGAAGGTGCCGGCGGGGCCCATGGCGGTGAGGGCGAGCGTGAGCTTGCCGCTGTCGTTGAACACCGGCGCGGAGAAGGCGTTGATGCCGGGGATGGGGAAGCCGAGGGCGCGGGCGAGGCGGTGGCGGCGCACTTCCTCGAGGGCGGCATCGGTGTCTTCGGCGGGGGCCTGGCCCGATGCGGCGGCTTCGCGGGCGAGGGCGTCCTGCAGCAGCGGGCGGACGACGCGGTCGGGCAGGAAGGCGGCGAAGCAGCGGCCGGTGGCCGACAGCATCAGCGGCATCATGACGGTGCCCGGGCGCATGTTGACGTGGATCTGCTTGTTGCATTCCTCGATGTGCACCACCGTCGGGCCCATGTTGCCCCACACCGCGATCGCGACGTTGAGCTGGATGTCGTCGGCCAGGCGCGCCACTTCGGGCATGGCGGCCTTCAGCGGGTCGAGCGCGTGCAGCGCGGTGAGGCCCATCTGCAGCGAGAAGGGGCCCAGGCCGTAGCGGCCGGTGAGCGGGTCCTGCTCGACGAGGCCGAGCTTGCCGAAGCTGACGAGATAGGGGTGCGCCTTGGCGGGCGGCATGCCGGCTTCGCGCGCGAGGTCCTTCAGCATCATCGGCGCGCCCTTGCGCACCAGCGTCTGCAGCAGCGCGCCGCCCACTTCGATCGACTGGATGCCGCGGCGCTCGCTGGAGCGCAGCTCTTCGGCGACGACGTGCGTCCCCTCGGCCGCCTGCTCGCTGGCGCTGCCGGGCGCCGCCTTGCTGCCGCGCGGGCGTCCCCGTCCGCGCTTGGCGCTCCCGTCCGACGTGTCTTCTTCCTGCATGATTTCCTCCACGGCGCAAGATGTTAGCAGCAATGCACGGCTGCCGAAGGGCTCCTGTGGCTTGACTAAAATTAAACAATAAAAAATAAATTGACGATAGACAAACTCGCGTCTAGGATTCGCAGCATCCATTCCGAAGCAGCACAGGAGCCCCCATGAGCACCAAGAAATTCGCCTCGCAGGCCGACCTCGAAGAGAAGAAGATCAGTTGGGACAAGCTGTCCGACAACGCCTATGCCTACACCGCCGAAGGCGACCCCAACACCGGCGTGATCATCGGCGACGACTCGGTGATGATCATCGACGCCACCGCCACCCCGGTGGCCGCGCAGGGCGTGATCGCCAAGGTGCGCGAGATCACCGACAAGCCGATCAAGTACGTGGTGCTGACGCACTACCACGCGGTGCGCGTGCTCGGCGCCTCGGGCTACAAGGACGAGGGGCTGGAGCAGATCATCGCCAGCCAGGACACGTACGACCTGATCGTCGAGCGCGGCCAGCAGGACATGGATTCCGAGATCGGCCGCTTTCCGCGCCTGTTCCAGGCGGTGGAGAGCGTGCCGGGCCTGACCTGGCCGACGCTGACCTTCACCGGCGAGATGACGCTGTGGATGGGCAAGCTCGAAGTGAAGATCAAGCAGCTCGGCCGCGGCCATACCAAGGGCGACACCATCGTCTACCTGCCCTCGCAGAAGATCTGCTTCTCAGGCGATCTGGTCGAGGCCGACGCCGCCTGCTACACCGGCGACGCCTACCTGGCCGACTGGCCGCAGACGCTGGACAACCTCGCGGCGATGCAATTCGACAAGCTCGTACCTGGCCGCGGCCCGGCGCTGATGTCGCCGGGGCGTGTGCAGGCGGGGCTGGCTTACACGCGCGATTTCGTCTCCACGCTGTACCGCAGCGCGCAGGAAGCGGTGGCGCAGGGCTTGGACCTCAAGGGCACGATGGCGCACACGCGCAGGAACATGGACCCGAAGTTCGGCCAGGTCTTCATCTACGAGCATTGCCTGCCGTTCGACGTGACGCGCGCCCACGACGAGGCCAGCGGCATCCGCGACCCGCGCATCTGGACGGCCGAGCGCGACCAGCAGATGTGGCACGCGCTGCAGGAGTGAGCGCGCCGCCCGTGTAGGCGCGGGCTCGACCGCGATCCTTGCGGCATTGAAGGATTGCAATCGCGGTCAAGCCCGCTCCCACAGATGACGAAGCCGGTGACATGCCCGCAGATGGCCGCCCGGCAAGACTGGATTTGAAGGAGGAGACGCCCGTGCTGAGCACGTTCCAGTATCCCAAGTTCGCATTTTCGCGCCCGCCGGTCGATGACGACCGGCATGCGGGCCACTTCCCGGTGGTGATCGTCGGCGCCGGTCCGGTGGGTCTATCCACCGCGATCGACCTCGCGCTGCAGGGCCGGCGCGTGGTGCTGCTCGACGATGGCGACACGGTGTCGATCGGCTCGCGCGGCGTGTGCTACGCCAAGCGCACGCTCGAGGTGCTCGACCGCCTGGGCTGCGGCGAACCCATGGTGCAGAAGGGCGTGTCGTGGAACGTGGGCCGCACCTTCTTCCGCGAGGACGAGGTGTTCAGCTTCAACCTCTGCCCCGAGCCCGACCACCACCGGCCGGGCATGATCAACCTGCAGCAGTACTACCTCGAGGACGAGCTGGTGAAGCGCGCCCGTGCGCTGCCCAACCTCGAGATGCACTTCCTGAACAAGGTGATCTCGGTGGTGCCGGGCGAGGACGTGGTCACCGTGCGGGTGGAGACCGAAGCCGGCCCGTATTCGCTCACCGCGGGCTGGCTGATCGCCGCCGACGGCGCGCGCAGCCCGATCCGCACCATGCTCGGGCTGGACATCGAAGGCAGGATCTTCATGGACCGCTTCCTGATCGCCGACGTGGTGATGAAGGCGGAATACCCGACGGAGCGCTGGTTCTGGTTCGACCCGCCTTTCCACCCCAACCAGTCGGTGCTGCTGCACCGCCAGGCGGATAACGTGTGGCGCATCGACTTCCAGTTGGGCTGGCAGGCCGATCCGGAAGAGGAGAAGAAGCCCGAGAACGTCATCCCGCGCATCAAGGCGATGCTCGGCGACAACAGGGAATTCGACCTGGAGTGGGTCAGCGTCTACACCTTCCAGTGCCGGCGCATGAACCGCTTCAACCACGGCCGCGTGCTGTTCGTCGGCGATTCGGCGCACCAGGTGTCGCCCTTCGGTGCGCGCGGCGCGAATTCCGGCATCCAGGACGCCGACAACCTGGCGTGGAAGCTCAAGCTGGTGATGGACGGCAAGGCGCCGGCCACGCTGCTCGACACCTATTCTGAGGAGCGCGGCTTTGCGGCGGACGAGAACATCATGAACTCGACCCGCTCGACCGACTTCATCACGCCCAAGAGCACGGTGAGCAAGACTTTCCGCAACGCGGTGCTGGGGCTGGCCGAGCACTATCCGTTCGCCCGTGCGCTGGTGAATTCCGGCCGTCTGTCGGTGCCGAGCTTTCTCGCCGAATCGCGCCTCAACACCGCGGACGAGGCGGCCTTCGCCGGCAACATGATCCCCGGCGCGCCAATGGACGACGCACCCATCGAGGCGGCCGGCGGCCTGCACTGGCTGCTCGAGGCGGTGGGCAACCGCTTCCAGGTGCTGCACTACGTGGACGACGCCTCCGCGCTGGATGCCGCCACCGCTGGCGCGCTCGCAGGGCTGGTCGATGCGGCGATTCCCGTCGAGGCCCTTGTCGTCGCCGCGCGCGGCACCGCGCCGGGCGGGCTGAAGACGCTGATCGACGCGCAAGGCCGCATCCGCGAGCGCTACGACCTGCAGCCGGGCAGCACCTACCTGCTGCGCCCCGACCAGCATGTGGCCGCGCGCTGGCGCAGCCTCGACGCTGTCAAAGTACACGCCGCCGTCGCGCGCGCGACCTGCAACGCGTAAGGGAGAGCGCCATGCCGCTGAACACGCAACCCAACCTGTCCGAGCCCGGCAAGCGCTACTTCCGCGCCTTCAGCCCCGGCGACGACTTCTACGAAGCGCTGATCGAGACCCACCGCGACCTCAGCGATGAGGAGAGCGCGATGGTCAACGCGCGCCTGATCCTGCTGCTCGCCAACCACATCGGCGACATCTCGGTGCTGCGCGAGGCGATGACGATCGCGCGCGAAGGCGTCTGAGCGAACGTACCGGACAAGGAGACTGCAATGAATCCGATCGTGAAGAAGATCCACCACGTCGCGTACCGCTGCAAGGACGCGCTGGAAACCGCGCGCTGGTACGAGCAGCACCTGGGCATGAAGCTGGTGTTGTCGATCGCCGAGGACGCGGTGCCGTCGACCGGCGAAGCCGACCCCTACATGCACATCTTCATGGACGCGGGCATGGGCAACGTGCTCGCCTTCTTCGAACTGCCCACACGTGCGCCGATGGGTCGCGACGAGAACACGCCGGCGTGGACCCAGCACCTGGCGATGGAAGTCGACTCGATGGAAACCCTGCTCGCGACCAAGGCACGCCTGGAGTCCGAGGGGATCCAGGTCGTCGGCCCGACCGACCACGCGCTGTTCCAGTCGATCTATTTCTTCGACCCCAACGGCCATCGCCTGGAGTTGGCCTGCAACACGCACCGCCCCGGCATGCTGGAGGCGCTCGACAAGGTGAAGTGGGACATGCTCGAGGAGTGGGCTCGGACGAAGAAGGCGCCCAAGCACGCCGCCTGGATGCACGACGGCAGCTACAAGGAGATGTTCAAGTGAAACTCGCTACCCTCAAGCAAGGCGGCCGCGACGGCACGCTGGTCGTCGTCAGCCGCGACCTCACGCTGTGCCAGCCGGTGCCCGACATCGCCCGCACGCTGCAGGCCGCGCTCGACGACTGGGAGGCTGCTGCGCCCAGGCTGCGCGAGGTGTACGAGGCGCTCAACAACGGCCACGCCCGCCACGCCCAGCCTTTTGATCAGGCCGCCTGCGCCTCGCCCTTGCCGCGCGCCTACCAGTGGGCGGACGGCTCGGCCTACATCAATCATGTGGAGCTGGTGCGCAAGGCGCGTAACGCCGAGATGCCGCCGTCCTTCTACACCGACCCGCTGATGTACCAGGGCGGTTCGGACAGCTTCATCGGCCCGCGCGACGCGGTGGTGGCCGACGAGGCCTGGGGCATCGACTTCGAGGCCGAGGTGAGCGTGGTGACCGGCGACGTGCCGATGGGCGCCACGCCCGCGGAGGCGGCGCAGGCGATCCGGCTGGTGATGCTGGTGAACGACGTCAGCCTGCGCAACCTGATCCCGAACGAACTTGCCAAGGGCTTCGGCTTCTTCCAGAGCAAGCCGGCCTCCGCCTTCAGCCCGGTGGCGGTGACGCCGGACGAACTGGGCGACGCGTGGCAGGGCGCGAAGGTGCATCTGCCGCTGATGGTGCATCTGAACGGCAAGCTGTTCGGCAAGCCCGAGGCGGGCGAGGACATGACCTTCGA
>JAFEFM010000517.1 GCA_018240585.1 Pseudomonadota bacterium | reverse complement strand
CGTCGTCCGTGAGGCGGCCACTGCGGATCTTCTGCATGTCGATGCGCCCGACCGACGAGATGAAGCGCGTCGCCAACTGCGTGCCGGGCATCTCCATCGAGAAGATCGCAACCGGCAACCGCTGGTCGACGGCGATGTGTTCGGCCAGGTTGAGCGCGAAGGTCGTCTTGCCCATCGCCGGACGGCCGGCGACGATGATCATGTCGGATGGCTGGAGACCGGAAGTCTTGTCGTCGAGATCGATCAGGCCCGTCGGCACGCCGGTGACCTCCGACGGATTGTCGCGATCATAGAGTTCCTGCACCCGATCGACGACCTGCTTCAGGATGGGCTGGATGGACACGAAACCCGTCGAATGGCGTGCCCCGGCCTCCGCGATCTCGAAGACCTTGGCCTCGGCCTCGTCGAGCAGCATCTTCGCGTCCTTGCCCGATGGACTCAGCGCACTCGCGGCAATCTCGTCCCCGACCGCCACCAGTTTGCGCAGGATGGCGCGCTCGCGGACGATCTCCGCGTAGCGTCGGATGTTCGCGGCGGAGGGCGTGTTGTTGGCGATCTCTGCGAGATACGCGAGACCACCCGCCTGCTCGGCCTCGCCGCTCTTCTCGAGCGACTCGAAGACGGTGACGACGTCAGCCGGCTTCCCCAGATCGATCAGCTTGGCGATGTGCCGATAGATACGGCGGTGGTCATCACGATAGAAGTCCGCCTCGCTGGCCAGATCCGCCACCCTCTCCCACGCCTGGTTGTCGAGCAGGATGCCGCCGATCAGGGACTGTTCGGCCTCGAGCGAATGCGGCGGAAGCTTGATGGCGGCCAGTTGCGGATCGCCCCCCAGGTCGGGGGCGCGTCGGGTCTGGGTGTTCATGAGCACGGCCGATGATGCGAAAGGGAAAACATTCTATGTCGCGGCGGGACTGCCGCGTCAGATAACAAAAAGGGCTGCCCAAGGCAGCCCTCTTGCTTGATGCGAACGACTCGACTTACTGCTGCTCGCCCACCACCGCGACGGTGATCGTGGCGACCACGTCGGAGTGCAGGCCGACCTCGAGCTGGGTCTCGCCAACGGTCTTCAGCGGACCGTCCGGCATGCGGATGGCAGCACGTTCGACCTGGAAGCCCTGCGCAGCCAGCGCCTCGGCGACGTCGGCATTGGTGACCGAGCCGAACAGGCGGCCGTCCATGCCAGCCTTGCGACTGACCTGAACAGTGACGCCCTCGAGCTGAGCGGCGATCGCCTGCGAAGCGGCCAGCTTGTCGGCCTGATGGCGCTCGAGTTCGGCCCGACGCGCTTCGAATTCGGCCAGGTTGGCCTGCGTGGCACGCTTGGCCTTACCCTGCGGGATCAGGTAGTTGCGCGCATAACCGTCCTTGACCTTGACCACGTCGCCCAGGCCACCGAGGTTGACGACCTTGTCGAGAAGAATGATTTGCATGACGTCTATCCTCTCTTACTGGTGCAGGTCGGTGTAAGGCATCAGAGCCAGGAAGCGCGCGCGCTTCACGGCAACCGACAGTTGACGCTGGTAGCCGGCCTTGGTGCCGGTGATGCGCGCCGGCATGATCTTGGCGTTTTCGGTGATGAAGTCCTTCAGGATCTCGACGTCCTTGTAATCGACTTCCTCGATCTTCTCCGCGGTGAAGCGGCAGAACTTGCGACGCTTGAAGAGACCACGACCGCCGCGATCATCCTTCTTCTTGAACTTGGACTTGGGCTTGAAAGCCATTTCAGTTTCCTTCCAGAAATTCGATTGTGTTCAGATGCAGGACCGGGCTACGACTGCGCAGGCCTTTCGCGGCGAGGAACCCGGTGATCTTCACCGCGGCTCCGGGCGAGGCCGCTGCAAGCACGCCGGCAAGTTCGCCGACGGCCACCGCCTGCAGTTCCACCGAAACATCACGGGTGAGCCCCGCTTCCATCTGTTTCGATTCATGTGCAAGGACGCAGCTTGCGACCGGCACACCGGCAGGCGTTCGACGCAGCGGCAGCACTTCGGCCACACGCGCATCGAGGCGCAGTTCGTTCAACTCCGGTTCAGGCAACTCAGGCAGCTTCGGCGGCCGGCTTGGCTTCGTCCGACGGCGTAGTCAGCGAGCGGGACTTCTCTTCCTTCATCATCGGCGAAGGCGTGGTCACCGCCTTCTTCATCTTGATGGTGAGGTGACGGAGCACGGCGTCGTTGAACTTGAAGGCGTGCTCGAGTTCGGCCAGCGTCTCGCCGTCGCACTCGATGTTCATCAGCACGTAGTGCGCCTTGTGCACCTTCTGGATCGGGTAGGCCATCTGGCGGCGCCCCCAGTCTTCCAGGCGGTGGATCTGGCCATTGCGGCCGGTCACGAGCGTCTTGTAGCGCTCGATCATCGCCGGGACCTGTTCCGACTGGTCCGGATGGACGATGAATACGATTTCGTAATGTCGCATGCAAACTCCTTGCGGTTGATTGAAACAGCTCCCCGGCATGCGATTCCGGTGGAGCAAGGGAAGGGGCGGGATTCTAGCAAGAAACGCAGAAGAATCAAAGCCGAGGGCGGCGGCGGCGGGCAAGCGATGCGATACCGATCGCCCGCACCGCTTACAAAATCCTGCTTACACTCTTCGCAGGCTGCCACACCAACGCTTCACCTATCATCGGCTCATCAGGGCTTTGCCCGGATCCAAGAACAACCGACAAAGAGGCCGACCATGAAAGCGAACCATGCCCGCGCGATGCTTGCCGCACTGCTGTGCGGCAGCTTCCTCGCCGCCAACGCCGCCCATGCCGACCGTGGAGACTGGGATGGTCCCGGCCGCGGCTGGGGTCACTACAAGCATCACCACCATCACCGCTACGACCGCGATTACTACGGCGGACCCACCGTGATCCGCGAACGCGTGATCGTGCGGGAACGCCCGCGCTATTACTACGACCCCCCCGTGGTGCAGAACTACTACTACAACGAGCCGGTGCGGACTTACCGCTACAGCCGCTCGCCCGCCGTTGTCGTCGGCGTCGACATTCCTCCGCTGGTGATTCCGCTGCGCTGACCTGCCGGGAGCCGACCGGTGATCACCGCGGGCGGCTCTCCCAGATCTTCTGCAGGCGCTTCGCTGACACCGGCATCGGCGTCTTCAGTTCCTGCGCGTAGAGCCCGACACGCAATTCCTCGAGCAGCCAGCGGAAATCGTCCAGAAACGGGTCGGCGACGCCGGCCCGGCGCTTGGCGAGCGCTTCGCGCTCCCAGGCCTGCGCCAGCGCCTTCCACTCGGCCATCAACTGAGCATCCCGCGCAGGGTTGTTACGGAACTTGTCCACCCGCACCAACGCCGCCTTCAGGTAGCGCGGAAAGTGCGACAGGCGCTCCCACGGGAAAGCGGTCAGGAAATCCTTGGGCAGCAGCGCGCCCAACTGGGCCTGCATGTCGGCGACGAGGTCGGGAACCGCCTTCAGCCCGGCGAGGCGTTTCTGCAGGCTGGCATGTTCAAGCACGAGTTGCCCAGCCAGACGCATGAATTCCTGCGCAATCAGCGTCACCCGAGGCTTGGCCTCGGCGCAGCGGCGGGCGAAGGCGTCGGCGTCGGCCGGCAGGGGCTCGAGCAGACAGCAGCGCGCCAGCGTGGCCTCCACCAGACCCGCCTTCAATTCCGCCTCAGTGCCGAAGCTCATATACTGCAGCGCGAGTTCGCGCAGGCCAGGCAAGCGCTCGACGGCACGAACCTGATCCTTCAGGTTCAGTGCGAACAGTCGTGCCAGACCTTTGCGATGGACGCGCGCCGCCTCTTCCGGCGTGTCGTAGGGGCGCAGCGACACACCCTCGCCATCGTCGTGCAGGGCCGGGAAACCGATCACCTCGCGCCCCGCGACCTTGACCTCGAGCAGTTCGGGCAGCGCGCCGAAGGACCAGGTGGTGAAACTCACCGCAGGCGCCGCAGCCTGCGGCGGTGGGGGCTTGCGCTCGTCGGTGCGCGCCGTGCCGAGCTTGGACTCCCTGCCCTCAGGCGTCCGTCCAGACTTCGCGGCGCCGGAGGAAGCGCCATCCGCTCCGCTCATCGCCGCCGCCAGCGCACCACCGATCTTCGCACCGCTGAAGCGCGCCGCCACCTGCTCGCGGAAGCGCGCGCGCAGCTCGGCGAGGTTGCGCGACTGGCCGAGCATGCGCCCGTGCTCGTCGATGACGCGGAAGTTCATGAAGCAGTGTGGCTTCAGGTTCTCGGGCCGGAAGCTCTCCAACGGCAGCTTGAGCTGCACGCGCTCCTCGACGAAGCGCTGCAGCGCCTTCAGCAGCGGCTCGTCGGTGTCGAATTCACCGGCCTCGAACGCGGCCATGAAGGCGGCGGCGCTGTCGGCCATCGGCTGCAGGCGGTGGCGATGCTTCTGCGGTACCGTCTTCAGCAGCGCGGTGATCTTCTCCTCAAGCAGGCCCGGCACCAACCATTCGCAGCGGCTGGCAGGGACCTGGTTCAGCATCGCCAGCGGCACCGTGAGCGTCACGCCGTCGTCCGCGTCGCCGGGCTGGTGCAGGTAGGCGAGCGTCAGCTTCTGGCCCAGCACCTCGAAGCGCGCCGGAAAGCGATCGGTGGTCACCCCCTCGGCGTCGTGGCGCATCAACTGGTCGCGCGTCAGGTACAGCAGCTTCGGATCGCCCTTCTCGGCCTGCTTGCGCCACGCGTCGAAGGACGACAGATCGAGCACATCCGCGGGAATCTTGCTGTCGTAGAAAGCCTCGATCAGCGTCTCGTCGACCAGCACATCGGGGCGACGCGACTTGTGCTCGAGGCGCTCGATCTCCGCCACCAGGCGCTGGTTGTGCGCAAAGAACGGCATGGACCGGGCCGGCCCCTCGGCAATGTCCCCGGCGACCAGGCCTTCGCGGATGAAGAGCTCGCGGCACAGCTTCGGGTCGATGTCGGCGTAGGCCACGCCACGCCGCGCATACAGCACCAGTCCATGCACGGTGCCGCGCTCCCAGGCGCGCACGCTGCCGGCGCTCCGGGACCAGTGCGGCTCGAACACCGAGCGCTTCAGCAGGTGGGCGCCGACCTCCTCCACCCACTCCGGCTCGATGCGCGCGATGCAGCGGCCGAACAGCCGGCTGGTCTCGACCAGCTCGGCGGCCATGATCCACTTGCCCGCCTTCTTCGCCAGCGCCGAGCCGGGATGCGGCCAGTACTTGATGCCGCGCGCGCCCAGATACGAACCGGCCTGCGGACCCGAGGCATCCTCGAGCTTGCAGCCGACATGGCCGAGCAGGCCCGCGAGCAGCGCCTTGTGAATGGCCTCATAGTTGGCCGGCAACGGGTTTTCCTTCCAGCCGTGCTCGGCACACAGCACATGCAACTGGGCGTGCACGTCGCGCCACTCGCGCATGCGCATGTACGACAGGAAATGCTTCTTGCACCAGGCCTTCTGCCTGCTGCCCGATTCGTGGCGCTGGACCTCGTCCCACGCCTTCCACAGATGCAGGTACCACAGGAACTCCGAGCGCTGGTCCTGCTCTCCGCCGCGGAACTTTGCATGCGCCTGGTCGGCCGCGCCGGGACTGTCCTGCGGACGCTCGCGCGGATCCTGCACCGACAGCGCGGCGGCGATCACCAGCAGTTCGGCGAGGCAGCCGCGGTCGCGCGCGGCCAGGATCATGCGTCCGATCTTGGGGTCGAGCGGCAGCTTGCCGAGTTCGCGGCCGATCGGCGTCAGCTCGCGCGCCTCGTCGTCGGTGACCGCGCCGAGCTCGGTGAGCAACGCATAGCCATCGCCGATCAGGCGCGAGCCGGGCGCATCGATGAAGGGAAAGTCCTCCACCGCGCCCAGCTTCAGCGCCTTCATGCGCAGGATCACGCCGGCGAGCGAGGAGCGCAGGATCTCGGGATCGGTATGCGCCGGCCGCTTCGTGAAGTCGTCCTCGTCGTAGAGGCGGAAGCAGATGCCGTCCATCACCCGGCCGCAGCGGCCGGCGCGCTGTTGCGCGGCCGATTGCGCGACCTTCTCGATCTGCAGTTGCTCGACCTTGTTGCGCGGCGAGTAGCGCTTGAGCCGCGCCAGACCGGTGTCGACCACGTAGCGGATGCCCGGCACCGTGAGCGAGGTTTCGGCGACGTTGGTCGACAGCACCACGCGCCGGCCGCTGGAGGGCGCGAACACTCTCGCCTGCTCCTGCGCCGACTGGCGCGCGAACAGCGGCAGGATCTCAGTGCCCGGCAGATGATGCGCCTTGCGCAGCGCTTCGGCCGCCTCGCGGATCTCGCGTTCGCCGGGCAGGAACACCAGCACGTCGCCCGGACCGCAGCGCTGCGCCTCGTCCACCGCATCCACCAGGGCATCGAGCAGGTCGCGGCCGCGTTCGCGCTCTTTCCGCTGCTGCGCGCGCTCGTCGGCGCGCGCCGGCGCCAGCTCGTCGTCGGGCTCGACCGGCCGCCAGCGCATCTCGATCGGATACAGCCGGCCGGACACTTCGATCACCGGCGCCGGACGCCCGGCGGCATCGGCGAAATGCCTGGCGAAGCGCTCGGCGTCGAGCGTGGCCGAGGTGACGATGAGCTTGAGGTCGGGGCGCCTGGGCAGCAGCGTGCGCAGGTAGCCGAGCAGGAAGTCGATGTTGAGGCTGCGCTCGTGCGCCTCGTCGATGATGATCGTGTCGTAGGCGGCGAGCAGCGGATCGGTCTGCGTCTCGGCGAGCAGGATGCCGTCGGTCATCAGCTTGATATGGCTGGACGCGCTCAGCTTGTCGGTGAAGCGGATCTTGTAGCCCACTGCCTGACCGAGCGGGCTGTTCAGCTCCTGCGCGATGCGGCTGGCGGTGGCACGCGCCGCCAGCCGGCGCGGCTGCGTGTGGCCGATGAGGCCCGCGGCGCCGCGGCCGAGCGCGAGGCAGATCTTGGGCAGTTGCGTGGTCTTGCCCGAGCCCGTCTCGCCGCAGACGATGATGACCTGGTGCGCGTCGAGCGCCGCGGCGATCTCCTCGCGCCGACCCGACACCGGCAGCTCGGCCGGAAAATCCGGCTGCGGCAACGCCGCGATGCGCGCCGCAAGGGCTGACCTGGAACGCTCGAGCAAGGCGTCGAACTCGGCCTGAAGACGCGCGCGACGCTCGCCGGCGTGGCCATCCCCGCCCTCGCGCGCGATGCCGCCGGTCGCCTTCCCGCCCGCCGGCCGGCGCAGGTCGCGCGCCATGCGGCGCAGACGCGGCCGGTCCGCGCTCAGGCAGTCGTCGAAGGTCGGCGCACCCGTGTTGCGCCCGCTGTCGTGTTCAACCCGCATCGGTGTTCATCGCTTGATCGAAGCGCGCATTATCCCTTTGTTGCAGTGCGGGTGCGACAATGGCTGCCATCCCGAACCTGCCGCCCCGCCATGCCCAGCCTGCCCTTCGCCACCGCCGTTCCGCGTACCGAGGTCGCCATCGAGCCACCGCCCGAGCGGACCGGAGCCTGACGACGATGGACTGCCGCCCGGGCTGCGCCGCGTGCTGCATCGCGCCGTCGATCTCCTCGCCCATCCCCGGCATGCCGCAGGGCAAGCCGGCGGGGGTGCGCTGCATCCAGCTCGACGGACACGATCACTGCAAGCTGTTCGGGGATCAGCGCCGGCCAGCCGTTTGCGGCAGCCTGCAGCCCTCGGTCGAGATGTGCGGCGACAGCCGCGAGGCGGCCATCATCTGGCTCGCGCGACTCGAGCGGCTGACCGGCACCGACTGAGCCCCGCCGCAGTCACGCCCACCCCTACATCCGCTGCAGCGCAACACCACCGCGATAGTAGAATGCAGCCTCAATTTCACATCTGCTCTCCATGGACACCATCCTGCTACTGAAGGCGCTGATCCTCGGCATCGTCGAAGGACTCACCGAATTCCTGCCCATCTCCTCCACCGGCCACCTGATCCTCGCCGGTGACTTGCTCAATTTCAACGACGACCGCGGCAAGCTGTTCGAGATCGTCATCCAGTCGGGCGCCATCCTCGCGGTGGTATGGGAGTTCCGCCATCGCATCGCCGGCGTGCTGACCGGCCTCGGGCGCGATCGCCTGGCCAACCGACTGGTACTGAATCTCGCCATCGCCTTCGTTCCGCTCGCCGCGCTCGGCCTGATGTTCAAGAAGGCGATCGAGGCCCACCTGTTCAAGCCCGTACCGGTGGCGATGGCCTTCATCATCGGTGCCTTCGTCATCCTCTGGGCCGAGCGCCGCACGCACACGATCCGGGTGCAGAGCGTCGATGAGATGACGCCGCTGGATGCGCTGAAGCTGGGCATCGCGCAGGCCTTCGCGCTGATTCCCGGCACGTCGCGCTCCGGCGCGACGATCATCGGCGGCCTGCTGTTCGGCCTGTCGCGCAAGGCGGCGACGGAGTTCTCGTTCTTCCTGGCGATCCCGACCCTGTTCATCGCGACGCTCTACAGCCTCTACAAGGAACGCGCGCTGCTCAATGCGGACGACCTCGCGATGTGGGCGGTCGGCTTCGTCGCCGCCTTCGTGTCGGCCTTCCTGTGCGTGCGCTGGCTGCTGCGCTACATCTCCAGCCACGATTTCACCATCTTCGCGTGGTACCGCATCGCCTTCGGCATCATCGTGCTTGCCACGGCGCATTTCGGCTGGGTGGAATGGAGCGTCCATTGATCGTCTACCTGCACGGTTTCCGCTCGGCGCCGGCCTCGATCAAGGCCCGGGCGCTCAAGCATCACCTGGAAGAACGCGGACTCGGCGCGGCCTTCTGGTGCGAGCAGTTGCCGGCCTCGCCGCAGGCCGCCATCGCGCTGGTGGAGGCGCAACTCGCGCGCTGCAGGGCGCAAGGCATCGACGCCACGCTGGTCGGCAGCTCGCTGGGCGGCTACTACGCCACCTGGCTCGCCGAACGCCACGACCTGCGCGCGGCGCTGGTGAATCCGGCGATCGTCGCGCCGCTGGAGCTGGGCGCCTACATCGGCGAACAGACCAACATGTATACGGGCGAAACCTTCCGCTTCACCGAGGCGCACATCGCCGAGCTGCGCGCGCTCGAGGTTCCGGCCATCACGCGGCCGGAACGCTACTGGCTGCTGGTCGAGACCGGCGACGAGGTGCTCGATTACCGTCACGCGGTGGCGAAGTACGCGGGCGCGCGGCAGACCGTGCTGGAAGGCGGCGACCACAGCTTCACGCGGTGGACGGATTACCTCGACGAACTGATCCGCTTTGCAGGCCTGGCGCCAGCAGCATGAGCGGCAAGGCCACCCCCGGATTCGACCCGCGCCGCTTCAAGGCCCTGGAGCGCGCGGGCTTCAACCGCATCGCCGCGCGCTACGCCGACGGCGCGCCTCTTCGCGCCAATCTCGCCGACGCGCTGCTGGCCGCCGCCGCCCTGGCACCGGGCCAGCGCGTGCTCGATCTCGCCAGCGGCCCCGGCCTCCTCGCGCTGCGCGCCGCTGAGCTCGTCCAGCCCGGGGGCGAAGTACTGGCCACCGACATCGCCGAAGGCATGCTGGCCGAAGGCGCGCGCCGCAATCCGCACGCCAGCGGACTGCACTTCGCTGCGGCCGACGCGGAGCACCTGTGCCTTGCCGACGGCAGTGTCGATCGCGTGCTGGCCGGGCTGGCGCTGTTCATGTTCCCGCATCCGGAACAGGCGCTTGCCGAGATCCGCCGCGTCCTCGCGCCGGGCGGGAGCGTCACGCTGTCGGTGTGGGCCGAGCGCGATGCTGTGCCGCTGATCGGGTGCGCGCAGGCCTGCATCGCCCGCCTCCTGCCCGCGCCGAAAGTGGTGCGCCCCTCGGTGTTCCGCTTCGGCGCGCCCGAGGTGCTCGAAGCCCTGTTGCACGAGGCCGGCTTCGACTCCGTGCATATCGAAGCATGCGACTTCACCTGCCACTTCACGCGCACGGAGGATTACTGGCAGGCCTTCCTCGACCTCGCCGGCGGCGCGGCCGAATCGCTCGCCCGCCTGCCGGAAGCAACCCAGCAGGCGCTGCGCGCCGAGGTGGGCGCGGAACTCCAAGCCTTCCGCTCCGATGACGGAGCCGCCTACGCGCTTCCCGCCCGCGCGCTGGTGGCGACCGCACGGCGTGCGCCTTGAGCCCGGGCCGCATGACGACCGACGCCGCCGCCTCCCCGCAGACCCGCCACGGGGCTCTCGCCGCTCTGACCGCCTTCACCGTCTGGGGCCTGTCGCCGCTTTACTTCCGCGCCGTCGGCAGCGTGCCGCCGTTCGAGATCGTCGCCCATCGGGTGTTGTGGTCGGTGGTCTTTCTTGCCGGCCTGCTCGCGCTGGTGCCGGCCACCGGCGGTTTCCGCGGCATCTGGGCAATCCGGCGGCAGCCGCGCCTGCTCGGCCTGCTGGCGCTGACCGCGATGCTGACCGGCAGCAACTGGCTCGTCTTCCTGTGGGCGATCGACGCCGGACGCCTGATCGAGGCCAGCCTGGGCTATTTCATCAATCCGCTGGTGAGCGTGCTGCTGGGCTGGATGTTCCTCGGCGAGCGCCTGCGCCCGCTGCAGCGGGCGGCGCTCGCGGTGGCGACGGCCGGCGTGGCCTGGCGCGTGTGGCAGGTCGGCAGCGCGCCGTGGATTCCGCTGTTTCTCGCCGGCACCTTCGGTGTCTACGGCCTGCTGCGCAAGCGCGCACCGGTGGAAGCGATTGGCGGCCTGTTCATCGAGACGGTGGTCACGGCGCCGCTGGCCATCGCCTGGCTGGCATGGCTGACCCACAGCGGCCAGCTCGTGTTCGGTTCGTCGCCGTACATCGACACCATGTTGCCGCTGGCCGGCGTGCTGACCGCCGTGCCGTTGGCGCTGTTCGCGGTGGGCGCCAAGCGCCTGCCGCTCGCCACCGTCGGTTTCCTGCAGTTCATCGCGCCCAGCCTGAACTTCGTGCTCGCCGTGCTGGTGTTCCGCGAACCCTTCGACAGCGCGCAACTGATCGGCTTCGTGCTGATCTGGGTCGCGCTCGCGATCTACTCGGTGGACATGGTGCGCGTGGCACGACGCGGGACCTGAACCCGGCCGAAGTGCGGGCAGAGGCACAAAGCGAAACTTCGGCAGGCATCCGAATCCAGTAAACTAGCCGACTTGCTTTTCACTGGCAGATGCCGATGTTCGTGCTTTTCGAAGAGGACGGTGCCTTCAAGGCCGGAACCATCCTCGCTGACAACGATGCCACGCTGCAGGTGGAGACGACCCACGGCAAGCGGGTCAAGCTCAAGCGCGCGAACGTGCTGCTCAGCTTCCGCGAGCCCGCCCCCGCCGACCTGCTGGTGCGCGCGGAGGCCGGCGCCGAGGAACTGGACCTCGAGTTCCTGTGGGAAGTCTGCGGCGACGAGGAGTTCGGCTTCGCCGAATTCGCTGCCGATTACCACGGCCACCCTCCCTCCGCGGTGGAGGCAGCCACCCTGCTGCTGCGCCTGCATTCGGCGCCGATCTGGTTCCACCGCAAGGGCAAGGGGCGCTTTCGCAAGGCACCGGCCGACATCCTGCAGGCGGCCCTCGCCGGCCTGGAAAAGAAGAAGCAGCAGGCTGCCGCCATCGAGCACATGCGCGCCGAACTGGTCGAGGGCCGCATGCCGCCGGAACTCGCTGCCCTGCTGCCGCAAGCCTTGTACCGGCCCGACCGCAACCGCCTCGAGATCAAGGCGCTGGAAGCCGCCTGCGTGGACAGCGGGCTGTCCGCCCCGCGCCTGCTGCTGAAGTGTGGTGCGCTGGCCTCGAGCTACGACTTCCACTACAACCGTTTCCTGTTCGATCAATTCCCCGACGGCCCGACCTTCCCGGCCTACGAGGCGCCGGTCGAACCTGCCGGCCTGCCGCGCGCCGATGTGGTCGCGTTCTCGATCGACGACGCCTCGACCACCGAGATCGACGACGCCTTCTCGGTGACGCCGCGGCCCGAAGGCGGCTGGCGCATCGGCATCCACATCGCCGCGCCGGCGCTGGGCTTCGCGCGCGGCTCCTCGCTCGACGCGATCGCGCGCCGGCGCCTTTCCACCGTGTACATGCCGGGCAACAAGATCACCATGCTGCCGGACGACGTGGTGTATGCCTTCACCCTCGCCGAAGGCCGCGACTGTCCGGCGGTGTCGCTGTACCTCGACGTCACGCCCGGGCTCGCCATCGTCGGCGAGGAGTCGCGCGTCGAGCGCGTGCCCATCGTCGCCAACCTGCGCCACCACGACATCGAGCCGGTGTTCAACGATCGCACTGTGCTGGAAGGCGGCCCCGAATTCCGCTGGAAGCGCGAGCTCACCGTGCTGTGGGATCTGGCCACCGTGCTCGAGGCGGGCCGCGGCAAGGCCGCAGGCAACGAGGACCGCATCGACTACAGCTTCAGCGTCGACTGGACGCAGCACACTGCCGACGGCGCCGGCCACATCAGCATCGGCCGGCGCCTGCGCGGCTCGCCGATGGACAAGCTGGTGGCCGAGCTGATGATCCACGCCAACATGACCTGGGGCAAGCTGCTCGACGAGGCCGGCGTGCCCGGCCTGTATCGCGCGCAGGGTGGCGGCAAGGTGCGCATGACCACCGTCGCCGCGCCGCACGAAGGTCTGGGCGTGGACTGCTACGCCTGGTCAAGCTCGCCGCTGCGCCGTTACGTGGATCTGGTCAACCAGTGGCAGATCATCTCGGTGTTGCGCGGCGACGAGCCGGCCTTCGCGCCGCGCTCGGCCGAGCTGATGGCCGCGCTGCGCGACTTCGAACTCACCTACGCCGAGTACGCCGAGTTCCAGCGCCAGATGGAGCGCTACTGGTGCGTGCGCTGGCTGCGCCAGCACGGCCTCGGCCCGGTCGAAGCCACCGTGCTGCGGGAGAACGTGGTGCGCCTGACCCAGGTCCCGCTCGTGTTCAAGGTGCCGTCGATGCCGCTGCAGATGCCGGGCAGCCAGGTCAGGCTGAACGTCGAACACACCGACCTGTTCGATGTGGACGTGGAGGCGCGCTTCGTGCAGATCCTGTCCGAGCCGCAGGCACCGGCCGAATCGGACTACGTCGGCTGACCGCAGCATGCGCGTGGCCACGCCCGCCCTCCCGTCGCCGCCCCGCCTCAGCCGGCGGCTGCGCATCGCGCTGGCGATCTCGCTCGCGCTGCACGCGCTGGTGCTGAGCCTGCAGTTCCGCCTGCCGGACGCCAAGCCGGTGCACGATCGCGGGCTGGAAGTGGTGCTCGTCAATGCCCGCCATGCGAAGGCGCCGGACAAGGCCGACGTGCTGGCGCAGGCCAACCTCGCCGGCGGCGGCACCAGCGAGCAGAAGGTCCGCCCGAAGTCGCCGCTGCCGCCACAGAACGCGCGCCGCGACGGCGATGCGCTGGTCGAGCAGAAACGCCGCCAGCCGCAGCCCGAGGTGGCGCAACAACAGGTGCTGACACGCAGCAAGGCCGCCACCGCGGTCGCCAGCCGGCCCCAGCAGACGGAACAGCCTGCACCGACGGCCGCCGTCAGCGGCCTCGACCTGCTCGACAGCGCCGCCGCGGTCGCGCGCCTGGAAGCGCAGATCGACCGCAACCTCGAAGAGCTCGGGCGGCGCCCGCGCACCCAGTTCATCGGCGCGCGCGCACGCGAATACCGCTTCGCGCAATACGTCGAGGACTGGCGGCAGAAGGTGGAGCGCATCGGCACGCTCAATTACCCCGAGGCGGCGCGCGGCAAGCTGTACGGCAGCCTGCTGCTGTCGGTCACGATCCGCGCCGACGGCTCGGTGGATCGTGTCGGCGTGCATCGAAGTTCGGGACACAAGGTGCTCGACGATGCAGCGGTGCACATCGTGAAGATGGCCGCCCCCTACGCGCCCTTTCCGCCCGAGATCCGGCGCGACACAGACCTGATCGAGATCACGCGCACATGGACCTTCACCAACGCCGACGAGGTGCGGGCGAATTGAGCCCGTCCGGCGCGCGCGGCGGGGCGCGGTCATGAGCGCGGTGCTGCGCTGGATCGGGCGCGGCCTGGTGATCGCGCTGGCGCTGCTGATCGTGTGGCAGATCGTGCTGCTGACCCAGGTGATCTGGTGGAGCCGTTTCGACCCTGCGAGCACCAGCTTCATGCGGCTGCGCCTCGCGGAGCTGCGCGAGAAGGATCCGAATGCCACGCTGCGCCACCAGTGGGTGCCGTACGAGCAGATCTCGGTGCACCTTAAACGTGCGGTCATAGCCGCGGAGGACGACAGCTTCGTCGAGCACGAAGGCTTCGACTGGGAAGGCATCGAGCGCGCGATCGAGAAGAACGAGCGCAAGGGCCGCGCAGTGGCCGGCGGCTCGACGATCAGCCAGCAACTGGCCAAGAATCTCTTCCTGTCGCCGTCGCGCAGCTACCTGCGCAAGGCCCAGGAGGCGGTCATCACGGTGATGATCGAGCAGTTGTGGAGCAAGCGCCGCATCCTCGAGGTGTATCTGAACGTCGTCGAATGGGGCGAAGGCGTGTTCGGTGCCGAAGCCGCGGCGCGGCGCTACTACGGCGTGCCCGCCAGCCGCCTGGGTCCGGCCGAGTCGGCCCGCCTGGCGGTGATGCTGCCCAATCCGCGGCGTTACGAGCGCAGTTTCGGGCCGTGGCTCGCGGCACACGCCGAGCGCATCCGCCGCCGCATGATCTATTCGCAGGTGCCTTGAGGAGGCCGGCGGCGCGGGCGCAGGCATTTTTCGCAACCGCTTCACGATCGGGGTCGCGTGCGCGGGGGCGAGTCCGTAGAATCCCGGCTTTGCGCCTTCCGCCCGCCCCTTGCGCGATGACCGAGCACGAAGAACACCATCCCGACGACGTCCAGCAGCACCTGCGGGAAGTGCAGGAGCTGCTCGCGCGCCAGAAGGTCGTGGAAGAGCTCGTGCACCGCCAGGACATGCCACGCCACGAGCTCGTCGAGAACCTCGTGCACAAGCAGCACGAGGCCGGCCTGCGCGCCAAGCTGGACGCACTTCACCCGGCCGACATCGCCTACGTGCTCGAGGCGCTGCCGCTCGACGAGCGCCTGTACGTCTGGGACCTGGTCAAGGCCGAGCGCGACGGCGAGATCCTGCTCGAAGTTTCGGATGCGGTTCGCGAATCGCTGATCGAGACGATGGCGCCGGAAGAGCTCAAGGCGGCGGCGGAAACGCTGGACGCCGACGAGCTCGCCGACCTCGCGCCCGACCTGCCGCCCGAAGTCATCCAGGACGTCTTCCAGTCGCTCGACAGCGAAGGGCGCGAGCAACTGCGGGCGGCGATGTCGTACCCGGAGGATTCGGTCGGCGCGCTGATGGACTTCGACATGGTGACCGTGCGCGAGGACGTCAGCCTCGAGGTCGTGCTGCGCTACCTGCGCCTGTTCGACGATCTGCCCGACCACACCGACAAGCTCTTCGTCATCGACCGCGACGAGCACTTGAAAGGCATCCTGACGCTGGAGTCGCTGCTCATCACCGAGCCCGAGGCATCGGTCGCCGACGTGATGCGCCGCGAACCGGTGATCAGCTTCACGCCGGAAGACGACGCCGGCGAGGCGGCGCAGGCCTTCGAGCGCTACGACCTGGTGTCGGCGCCGGTGATCGACAAGGACAAGCGCCTGATCGGCCGCCTCACCGTGGCCGACGTGGTGGACTACATCCGCGAGGAATCCGAGGCCGAGATCCTGAGCCACGCCGGCCTGCGCGAGGAGGAAGACATCTTCGCCTCGGTATGGGACTCGGTGAAGAACCGCTGGGCCTGGCTGGCGGTGAACCTCGTCACCGCCTTCGTCGCGTCGCGCGTGATCGGCATGTTCGAGGGCTCGATCGAGAAGCTCGTCGCGCTCGCCGCACTGATGCCCATCGTCGCCGGCATCGGCGGCAACTCGGGCAACCAGACCATCACCATGATCGTGCGCGCGATCGCGATGGGCCAGGTCGAACCCTCGGCGATGCAGCGGCTGCTGAAGAAGGAACTGAGCGTGGCGCTGGTGAACGGCCTGATCTGGGGCGGCATGCTGGGCATCATCGCGTGGTCGCTGTACGGCAGCGGCTCGCTCGGGCTGGTGATGACCGCGGCGATGACGCTCAACCTGCTGCTCGCCGCCAGCGCCGGCGTGCTGATCCCGATGCTGCGCCAGCGCCTCGGCGCCGACCCGGCGATCGGCGGCTCGGTGATGATCACCGCACTGACCGACTCCGGCGGTTTCTTCATCTTCCTCGGGCTGGCGACCCTGTTCCTGCTGTGAGGTGGCCGGCAGGCCGGCCGCCTCACCCCGCAAACGCTCAAGCCAGTTGCGCGGGAAAGGAGACCAGGCCGAGGCGCACGGCTTCATGGATCAGCTTGAAGTCGTTGTTCGCCTCGAGCTTGCTGCGGATGGTCGACAGGTGGTTGTGCACGGTCTTCGGGCTGAGGTGCATGCTGCTCGCGATCTCGGCCGACGAATCCCCGCTCGCCGCCAGGCGCAGCACCTCGAATTCCCGCGGAGTAAGGCGTGCCAGGATCTTCTTGCACTCGACCGACGAACGCGCGAGTGCCTCCAGCACATCGGCCGAAAACGCACGGCGCCCCGCCGCCACCGCGCGGATGGCGTCGAAGAGTTCGATGGGCTCGCTGCTCTTGGTCAGGTAGCCCAGCGCACCGGCGCGCGTCGCTTGGGTGACGTAGCCGGCGTGGTCGTGCATGGACAACACCAGCACCTTGAGCGCCGGCTCGCGCGCAAGCATGCGGCGGATCGCCTCGATACCGCTGCTGCCGCGCAGGCTGAGGTCGGTCACCGCAACGTCGATGCCGCCGCGGGCCACACAGGCACAAGCCTCGTCGGCAGTCGCTGCCTCGGCGACGACTTCGAACCCGTCCTCCGCGTCGAGCAGACGGCGGTAACCGGTACGGACGACCACGTGGTCGTCAAGCAACAGGATGCGGATCATTGCGCATTTCTCCTTCGTCCGATCGGGGCAGCCACAAGTTCACCTGCAGTCCGCCCAGCGGTGATTGCTCCAGGCGCAGCCGCCCGCCGGCCATCTCGGCGCGCTCCCGCATGCCAAGCAGGCCACCGCCGCTCTTCAAGGAATCGGCGCGGCCACCGCCATCGTCACCAACGATCAACTGCACGCCGCCCGATGGCACCTGCAGGCTGACCGTCGCCCGCCGTGCGCCGCTGTGGCGCAGCACGTTGGTGAGGGACTCCTGCAGACAGCGGTAAAGTGCCAGGCCGGCTGCCGGCGACAGGGGTGGCAGACGCTCGGCCAGTTCCGCCTCGAGCGCGATGTCCGCGGCGCGCGCCTGCCACTGATGGAGCAGATCGCCCAGCGACTCGCGCATGCCCAGGCCGTCCAGCCCGTGCGGGCGCAACTGGCGCAGCAGGCCGCGCACATGGGACGACACGCGTACCGCCTCGGTGCGCGCGTCGTGGGCGCACTCGGCAATGTCGGCGGAGGGAGCGCTCGCGGCGTGGCGCTCGATGAAGGCGGTGGCGGCGCCGATCGCGGCGAGCGACTGACCGAATTCGTCGTGCAGTTCGCGCGCGAGCGCCTGACGCTCGGATTCCTGCACGTCGATGAGCTGACGCGCCAGCGTGCGCTCGGCCGCGCGCGAAGCGGCAAGGCTCGCCGCAAGCCGATCGATGGCCGTCGCGATGCGCTCGAACTCCTGCAACTCGAAGCGCGGCAGCACCGCCCGTTCCTCGCCACGCGCCAGGCGCGCGAGCCCCTGCTCGAGATCGCGCACCGGGGCGAGTGCGCGGTGCGCCGCGCGCCAGGTGGCGAGGACGGTGACACAGGCGAAGACGGCGAGCACGGCAAGCATGCGCAGGCCGTCGCGCAGCACCTCGCGGATTTCGGCGCGGGGATCGGCGCGAATCACCAGCACCTCGTCGCCGACGCTGATGCGTTGCGCCTCGCCCAGGCTGCCGGGCAGGCGCGCCGCCAGCCAGCCGAGCGGGTCGAATGCGCCGGAATGGCGCGACTGCTCCAATCCGGAGCGCTCCAGCGAAACGCTGATGTGGCGCAGCTCGCCGCTCTCGACCAGTCGCGCCAGACCGGGCGCCTGCCCTTGCCGGGCCGCGCCGATACCCAGCAGCAGTTCGGTGAGCCGGCCCGAAGCCGCCACCTCTTCGGACACGTCGCGCGTCAGCGCGATCGCAACCAGCAGGCAGCCCGTCGCCAGCAGGGCAATGGCGAGCAAGGACAGGCGAGTCGCAAGCCTCCAGCGCAGATCCATCGTCGGCAACCCCGGTCATCAGACACCGTCGCACGCTTAGCAATCACCGTGCCAGCAAAACGGACGGCGCAGCGCGACCGGGGCGCGGACGTGCGCTATCGCAGGCTGGCGAACACCTCGCGCGCCAGGGCAATGGTGGCGTCGATCTCGGCTTCGCCATGCGCTGCGGACACGAAGCCGGCCTCGAAGGCCGACGGTGCAAAGTAGTGTCCGCCGTCGAGCATGGCATGGAAGAACCGGTTGAAGCGTTCGCGATCCGAAGCCATCACGTCGGCGAAGGAGGCCGGAATGGCGTCACTGAAATACACGCCGAACATGCCGCCGATCGAATCGGCGCTGAAGCTCACGCCGGCTTCGCGCGCGGCGGCCGACAAACCGGCGACCAGGCGCGCGGTCGCCGCCGCAAGGGTGTCGTAGAAACCCGCTTCGCGCGTCAGCCGCAGCGAGGCCATGCCGGCGGCCACCGCCACCGGGCTGCCCGACAGCGTGCCGGCCTGGTAGACCGGGCCGAGCGGCGCAATCTTCTGCATGATGTCGCGCCGCCCGCCGAAAGCGCCCACCGGCATGCCACCGCCGATCACCTTGCCCAGCGTGGTCAGGTCCGGGGTGATGCCGTAGAGGCCCTGCACACCCTGCGGGCCGACACGGAAACCGGTCATCACCTCGTCGAAGATCAGCACCGCGCCGTACTGCGTGCACACCCGGCGCAGGCCCTCGAGGAAGCCCGCACGCGGCTTCACCAGGTTCATGTTGCCGGCCACCGGCTCGACGATGATTGCGGCGATCTCGTTGCCGCGCGCCTTGAACACCGCTTCGACCTGGTCGAGGTCGTTGTAGTCGAGCACGATGGTGTGCTTGGCAAAATCGGCCGGCACGCCGCCCGAGGACGGGTTGCCGAAGGTCAGCAGGCCGGAACCGGCCTTCACCAGCAGGCTGTCGGCATGGCCGTGGTAGCAGCCCTCGAACTTCACGATGGCATCACGCCCGGTGAAACCGCGCGCCAGGCGGATGGCGCTCATCGTCGCCTCGGTGCCGGAACTGACCAGGCGCACCATCTCGACCGACGGCAGCAGCTCGCAGATGAGCTCGGCCATGGCGACCTCGCTCTCGGTCGGCGCGCCGAAGGACAGCCCCTTCAGCGCCGCCTCGCGCACCGCCTCGACGATGGCCGGATGGGCGTGACCGGTGATCGCCGGCCCCCACGAGCCGACATAGTCGATGTAGGCCTTGCCATCGGCATCCCACACGCGCGCACCTTCGGCGCGCTCGATGAAACGCGGCGTGCCGCCCACCGAGCGGAAGGCGCGGACGGGCGAGTTGACGCCACCGGGGATGGTGCGCTGGGCACGCTGGAAGAGGGATTCGTTGCGGCTGTTCATGTGTCGTCCTGACTTGCGAGGCTGCGAAAGCCCGCATTGTGACCCCGCGCCTTGGCGGGGGTCCACCGTCAAGACGATGGCATGGGTGGTGCGAACAGCGGCCCGTAGGCGGCCGTGCGAGCCGCCGGGTCCTCCGCAGCGAACACGTCGCTGATGACCGCCAGCAGGTCGGCGCCAGCGGCGATGACCGGTGCCGCGTTGTCGAGCGTGATGCCGCCGATCGCCGCCACCGGAAGCTGCAGCTCGCGCCGCGCCCGGGTCAGCAGCGCGAAGGGCGCACGAGGTGCCTGCGGTTTGGACGGCGACGGGTACATCGCGCCGAAGGCCACGTAGTCAGCGCCGGCCTGCGCGCCCTGCCGGGCGCGCTCGAATTCGCTGTAGCAGGTCACCCCCAGGATGCGGCTGGCACCCAGCGCCCGGCGTGCGGCCGCCGGGTCGCCGTCCTCACGGCCGAGATGCGCGCCGTCCGCGCCGATCGCCAGCGCCAGGGCGAGATCGTCGTTGACCACCAGCGGCACGCCCGCCGCACGGCACAGCGCAAGCAGCCCCGACGCCTGCTCGTACTTCAGCGCTGCGCCGGCGAACTTGTTGCGGTACTGCAGCAGCGCCGGGCGACCCTGCAGCACCCGCCCCGCCAGCGCCAGCAGGCGTGAGGTATCGGCCTCGTCGGGAGTGACGGCGTACAGGCCGCACAGGCGCCCGGGCGGGAAACGCTCAGACATCGGCCCCCTCCTTGCCTCGCGCCCAGAAGAAGCGGTCCGGCACGGCGCGCCCCATCCCGGGGCGGTAGGCGTGGCGCAGCGCCTGCTGGGCGAACTCCTGCGCTTCGCGCACCGCTTCGGGCATCGCCATGCCGTGCGCCAGCGCGGCCGCCACCGCAGCAGCCAGCGTCGCACCTGCGCCCAGATAGCGGCCGGGCAGTCGATCCCAGGCGTCGGTGCGGATCAGGCCGCCATCGCCATACAGCCGGTTCACCACCTGCGGCCCATGCTCGCCGCCGCCGGTCAGCAACACGTATTCCGAGCCTGCCTGCAGCAGCCGCGCAATCGCTTCCTGCACGTCCAGGCCACCAGCCGTGCCGCCGCTGTCTTCGTCGCCGACGTCATGATCGAAGCCATCATCGAAGCGCTCATCCTCGCGGCGGCTCTCGTCCACGCCGGCCAGGCGGCACAGTTCATGGCGACCACCCACCAGCAGAGTCGTCTGCGGCACCACCAGTTCGGCGAGCGCGGCGACGACGTCGTCCTCGTCCGCCCAGCCGCCGCCGGCGTAAAGGGCCGGCTCGAGCACCAGCGGCACCTCGGGGTAGTCCGATACCAGTTCGGCGATGCGGGCGATGTTCTCGACGCTGCCGCAGAAGCCGATCTTCAACGCCGCGACCGGAATGTCCTCGAGCACCGCACGCGCCTGGTCGACCAGCACCTCGCCGTCCGCCGGCCAGGCCTCGTCGACGTTGCGGGTATCGCGCACGATGGCAGCCGTCTGCACCGCGAGCGGATGGCAGCCCATGCTGGCAAGCGTGAGGATGTCCGAGACGAGGCCGCCCCCGCCGGTAGGATCACCCGGGGCGAAGCAGAGCACGGCAGGAGGCGTTTCGGGAACGGCGATGGCCATGGCGGGAGCGGGCGCCGTTGCCGGGCGCTTGCGCCTATGCGGTAAGATCTGCGCGATTCTAGCGCTCCGCGCATTTATCTTCTCAAGTTGCTGCCGCCATGGCCGATATGTCGTACAAGACTTACATGTGTCTGATCTGCGGCTTCATCTACGACGAAGCCGCTGGCCTGCCCGCCGAGGGCATCCCGCCCGGCACGCGCTGGGAGGACGTGCCGCCGAACTGGACCTGCCCCGAATGCGGAGCGCGCAAGGAAGACTTCGAACTCGTCGAGATCTGAACGCGGCTGCGGCCGATCAGCGCCCGGCCGCGGGCAGGCGTCGCCCGCCCTCGCCGCATCGCACTTCCAGGGAATGAAAGCATGGATCTTGCCGGACTCAAGGTGATGGTCATCGACGACAGCAACACCATCCGCCGCAGCGCCGAAATCTTCCTCGGCCAGGCGGGTTGCCAGGTGTTGCTCGCCGAGGACGGATTCGACGCACTCGCGAAGATCGCCGACAACCACCCCGACGTGATTTTCGTGGACATCATGATGCCGCGCCTGGATGGCTACCAGACCTGCGCGCTGATCAAGAAGAACCCGCGACTGTCGTCCACGCCGGTGATCATGCTGTCGTCGAAGGACGGGCTGTTCGACCGCGCGCGCGGACGCATGGTCGGGTCGGACGAGTACCTCACCAAACCTTTCACCAAGGACAGCCTGCTGCGCACCGTGGCCACCCACGCCGCACGCGCGCCGCGCGCCTGAACCCCGAGCAAGCGCAACGCCCATGACGATCAGCAAAATCCTGGTGGTGGACGATTCGCCCACCGAACGACTGGCCCTCACCGAGGTGCTCGCCAAGCACGGCTACCGTGTCGTCACCGCGGACAGTGGCGACGACGCGATCGCCAAGAGCCAGCTCGAGAAGCCCGATCTCATCCTGATGGACGTCGTCATGCCCGGCATGAACGGTTACCAGGCCACGCGCACGATCTCGCGCAACGACGCGACGCGACGCATCCCCATCATCATGTGCACCAGCAAGGGGCTGGAGACTGACAAGATCTGGGGCATGCGGCAGGGTGCCCACGACTACCTGGTGAAGCCGGTCGACCACGCCGAGCTGCTGGCCCGCATCAAGGCCTTGGGCTGAGCGCCGATGTCCAGACGCATCAGCCTGCGAGAGTTCCAGGAAAACCTTGCCAAGCGCCTGGCGGAGGCGAAGACGGGCGAACGCCGCGGGCTGCTCGGCTTCCAGGCGGGCGACATGAACTGCCTGATCGACCTTGCCGAATCGGGCGAGATCCTGCCGCCACCGCCGCTGTCGCCGGTTCCGCTGACGCAGCCCTGGTACCTCGGCCTGGCCAACGTGCGCGGCACGCTGTACGGCGTGATCGATTTCGCCCTGTTCAACCACAGCCCGCCCACCGTACCCGCCGGCGCGGCCCGCCTGCTGCTGGTCGGCGCACGCCATGGCGTCCATTGCGCGCTGCTCGTCACGCGCATCGCCGGCCTGCGCAGCCAGGAGGATTTCGAGGCTGATCCGACGCCGGACGCGCGCCCCTGGGTGACGCGCCGGCTGCGCGACGTGCAGGGCCGGCCATGGCTGCAGCTCGACGCCGGTCGCCTGCTGGCCCAGGCGGAGTTCCTCGACGCCGGTCGCGAGTGAAGGCAATGGCGCACGCAGCTTGCCGGAACGCATCCACACGAACCGCTTTCCCCATTTCCGACTCATCGCCTGCCGCACGCGCGGCAGCAAGGCATCAAGCCCTCTCGGCGGAGCACGCAACATGGCCCTGAAGTTCTCCCTCGGCAGGAAGAAGACGTCCGACACCTCTTCCACGGCTGAAGACACCCGCATTCTCGACACCTTCGCACCCAGCACCGCACCCGCCACCGGCGCCATCCGGCCAGTACGCACGTTCCCGCAGCAAATGCGCTGGCTCGGCATGACGTTTGCCGTGCTCGCGCTGCTCACGGCGGCGCTCGCCATCTACCAGGGACGGCGCTCAGCCGATGCGACCTCGCACGTCGCCGCGGCAACGGAGATGCAGATGCTGTCGCAGCAGGTGGCGAAGGCAGCGCAGCAGGCCCTGCTGGGCAATGCCGGCGCCTTCGCCGAGCTGCAGGCAGGCCGCAGCCGTTTCGCCAGCCTGGTGCAGGCCCTGCGCGAAGGCGGGGAGGTCGACGATGCCCGCATGCCGGCTATTCCCGACGCGGTGCGGCCGCAGCTCGATGCGCTGTCCGAGGGGTGGCGGCAGACCGATCACGACACCACCCAACTGCTGTCGCAACAGAAGAACCTGGTCACGCTGAATGCGGCGGTCGACACCATCAATGCCGACAACGGCCGGCTGCTCGAGCTGTCGGAGCAGGTCGCCGCGCTCGCGCTGCGCGCCAACGCCAACCCCCGCGACATCGCCATCAGCAACGGCACGGTGATGCTGACCCAGCGCATCGCCAAGAACGCCAACGCGCTGCGGGTGGCCGACGCGATCGACCCCGACGTGGCCGTCGCCCTCGGCAAGGATGCGAACACCTTGCGCGAGCAACTCGAGCGCATGGCACAGATGAAGGGCGACGCCGAGCTCCAGTCGCGCATCGCCGAGCTCGACACCGCCGCGCAGGGCAGCCTGCGGGCGGTCGCCGGCATCCTCGGCGACATCCGCCAACTGGTGCAGGCCAAGCAGGCTGGCAGCCGCATTGCGCGCGACTCGGCGCCGCTGCTTGCCCACAGCAAGGAACTGGCCTCCAGCCTCGCCGACGCGTATCGCGGGCCCAGCGTGGTCACGCTGGCGCTCGTGCTCGCCGCGCTGCTGGCGGTGGCGGTGCTGGTGCGCATGGCGAGCGTGTACAACGCCGACGTCGCCGCGCGCCGCGCCGAGGCCGATGCGCAGCGCCAGATCGCGGAGAACGAGCACAACCTGACGCAGCAGGCGATCCTGCGCCTGATGAACGAGATGGGCGATCTTGCCGACGGCGACCTCACCGTGCGCGCCACCGTCACCGAGGACATCACCGGTGCCATTGCCGACTCGGTCAACTACACCGTCGAGGAGCTCTCGGTGCTGGTGCGCCGTATCAACGACGCCGCCAGCCGCGTGACCTCGGCCACCGAATCGGCGCAGCGCACGTCCTCCGAACTGCTCGACGCCACCGAGCGCCAATCGCGCGAGATCGAGGATGCCGGCACCACCGTGCAGCACATGGCCGAGTCGATGAGCGCCTCGTCCGAACGCGCGCTGGAGTCCGCACGCGTGGCGCGGCGCTCGCTCGACGCGGCGCGCAAGGGCGCCGGCGCGGTGGAAGACACCATCGGCGGCATGAACGACATCCGCGACAAGATCCAGGAGACGGCCAAGCGCATCAAGCGGCTCGGCGAATCGTCGCAGGAGATCGGCGAGATCGTCGAGCTGATTTCGGACATCACCGAGCAGACCAACGTGCTGGCGCTCAACGCGGCCATCCAGGCCGCCTCCGCGGGCGAAGCCGGGCGCGGCTTCACCGTGGTGGCCGAAGAGGTGCAGCGCCTGGCCGAACGTTCGGCCGAGGCCACCAAGCAGATCGCCGCCATCGTCAAGACGATCCAGACGGACACCCAGGATGCGGTGGGCGCAATGGAAAACGCCACCCGCGACGTGGTCGACGGCGCACGCCTGACCGATGCCGCCGGCCAGGCGCTGGCCGAGATCGGCGACGTGTCGCTGCAAACCGCCCGCCTCATCGAGCAGATCTCGTCCGACACGCAGCAGCAGGCCGCAACCGCGAGCCGGGTGGCGACGACGATGCGCGACATCCTGACGATCACCGAACAGACCACGCTGGGCACCAAGCAGACCGCGGTGTCCATCGGCCAGCTCGCCGACCTCGCGGTGGAGCTGAAGGGCTCGGTTTCCGGTTTCAAGGTCTGACCGCGCACCGCGCGACGCGCCATCTGCGGGAGCACTCATGACACATGCGATCGAAACGGATCTCGGGCCGCTGAACTGGGTCAAGGGCGAGATCGACGCCGCGCTCGCGCGCGCGCGGGAAGCGCTCGAGCAGGCCGGCAACGCCAGCGAACCGGCGGCCCGCGTGCAGTTCGCGCAGACCCACCTGCACCAGGTGCGCGGCGCCGTCTCCATCGTCGGCCTCGACGGCCTCACCCAGTTCGCCGAGGCGGCAGGCCTGCTGCTCGGTGACATGGCACGGGGCGAAGTGCCAGCCGATGAGCATCACATCGGCGTTGCGCTGCGCGCGCTGGCCGCGCTGGGCAACTACCTCGAGGAACTCGTGCAGGGCGTCGCCGACCAGCCGTTGCGACTGGCGCCCCTCTACGATGCGATTGCGGCCGCGCGCGGCCAGCCCTCGGGCGGCGCGCTCGAACTGTTCCACCCCGACCTCAGCCTGCGCCCGCCGCGGCGCGATGAACCCGCGCCCACGGCCGACGAGGCGCAGGCGCTGCTGCGCGGCGCCCGCACCCGCTTCGAACGCGGCCTGCTCGACTGGCTGCGCAAGGGCGCCGCCGGCACCGGCGCCGCCCAGATGCGCGAGGCGATCGCCGCGGTCGAGGCGCTGCAACCCACGGCGGCGGCACGCTCGCTGTGGTGGGCCAGCCTGGGCTTCTTCGACGCGCTGATCGCCGGCACCATTGCGCCCGACGCCAGCGTGAAGAAGCTGTGCGCGCAGATCGACGCGCAGTTCCGGCGCCTGATGAGCGGCAACGCCGCGACGCCCGAGCGCCTGCTGCGAGAAATCCTCTACCACGTCGCCACCGCACCGCCGACAACCGAACAGCAGCGCGCCATCCGCGCCTGCTGGCGACTCGACGCGCTGCTGCCGGCACCCGGCGCGAACGTCAGCGAAGTGCCGCTCGCACCGTTGCTGCAGGGGCTGCGCAGCCGGTTGGGCGCGATGCGCATGCAGTGGGACGCCTTCTGCGCCGGCACCGCGATCGCCCTGGCCCAGTTCGAGGACGAACTCGCCGAATTCGCGCGGACGGTGACCAATCTTGCCCGCCCACGCGTCGAGCGCCTGACCGGCGGCCTCGTCGACTTCACCCGCTGGCTGCGCCACGACCCGCTGCAGTTCTCCGACAGCATCGCCCTCGAGGTGGCCGGCGTGCTGCTGCAGCTCGAATCAGCAATCGCGCCCGGCACGACCGATGGCAGCCTGGCCACCGAAACGGACGCCACCCTGTCGCGCCTGGCCGCGTTGCGCCGCGGCGAAGCACTCGCACCGCAACCCGCCGCAGCCGCGGACAGCAGCGCACGCGCACACGAACGCGAAGCCCTCGCACAACTCGCCAAGGAAATGCTGTTCAGCCTGGCGCAGGTCGAGCAGACGCTGGACGATTTCTTCCGCAATCCGCAGAAGCGCACGGCGCTGGGCGAGCTTCACCGGCCGCTGCAGCAGATCCTCGGCGCGCTGAGCCTGCTCGGCGAAACCGACGCGATCGAGCTGCTGCGCACCGCCAGCGCCCACGTCGCGCATTTCGCCGCACCCGATGCCGCACCGGACCAGGCGGCCTTCGAAGAACTGGCGCACAAGCTGTCCGCGCTGGGTTTCTTCATCGAATCGCTGCCGCACAGGCGCGCCGATCTGCACGCCCTGCTCGCGCCCGCCGCTGCGCCCCCCGCCACCGAGGCCGCCGCGCCCTCCGAGGCGGCGGACACAGGTGCATCGCTGGCGACCGAGCGACCTGCCCCCCCTGCCCCAGCCGCCGAGCGGACTGCCCTCGCCGAAGACGCAGCACACGCGCGACAGGCCGCGGCCGCCCACCCACCTGCAGCGCCGGAAACCGCCGCGGCATTCGCCGCCGCCGGCGGGTCGCAGGCAGCCGGGGCCACGCCCTTGCCCGCCCCGGCAGGCGAGCCCGCACGCACGACGCCGACACTGGTGCCGGGCGAGTTCGAGGTCATTGCAGCGCAGCCGGAACTGCCCGCAGGCGTGGCGCCTGAACGGCCTGCGTCGGCCGCGCCGAGCGGCGGTCCGGCGGTCGCGACGATGCCAGCCGCAGGGTCCGTGGCGGAACCCGCGGCCAGCGACGCGGCGATCGACGCCGAGCTGCTGGGCATCTTCATCGAGGAAGCCCATGACGTGCTGGCATCGATCGGCGAGCACCTCGAACTGTCGCGCAGCGAGCCGCAGCAACCTGACCACCTGACGGTGATCCGCCGGGGCTTCCACACACTCAAGGGCAGCGGGCGCATGGTCGGCCTCGGCGAGGTCGGCGAAGCCGCCTGGGCCGTGGAGCAGACGCTCAACCGCTGGCTGCAGATCGAGTGGCAACCGACCCCGGCCCTGCACCACCTCATCGACGCCGCGCGCCAGCTCTTCGATGCCTGGGTGGCGCAGCTCGAGGCCGGCGGACCGCAGGCACGCGATGCCGGCGCCGTCATCGCCGAAGCCGAGCGCCTGCGCAATGCCGAAAGCCCTCCCGTCGAGCCTGCAACGTTCGGCGAGCCGGAAACCGCAATGCCCGGTGCGTCCGAGCCGGGCGTACCCGGCGAGCCCGCACAGGCGGCGCTGCAACGCCACGAGGGCACAACCGCTGCGACGGCCGACGTGCCGGATCTCAGCTTCCCCGATCTGGACCTGTCCGCCACCGGCGAGATCCTGCCTCTGCCCGCCAGCGACGACGGTGCGGCGCTCGCGCCACTCGAAGCCCTGGAGGAGTTCGAGCTCGAGCCTGCCACGCCCGGTTTTGCCGGGGAGCCCACCCCCGCAACCACGGGGACCGCCACTTCGGGCACCACTGCGGCGCCCCTCGCGCCCGATTCGGTGCGGATCGGCGACGCCGACATGTCGCCCGCCCTGTACGAACTCTACCGGACCGAAGCGGCGACCCACCTCGCCACGCTGCGCGAAGAATTCGCCCGCCTCGCCGCCAACCGTGCGCTGCTGCCGCCCGACAATGCGCTGCGCGCGGCGCACACGCTGGCGGGCATCTCCGGCACCGCGAGGCTCACCCCCCTGCATACGCTCGGACGCGCGCTGGAGCATGCCATCGAACGCGTACGCGACACCGGGCGTCCGCCGCTCGATGACGACCTGGCCCTGTTCTCGGCCGGCACGGACACGCTGCAGGCGATGCTGGGCGAAGTGCTGGCGCTGCACATGCCGTCGTCCGACCCTGCGCTGGAGCGCGCGCTCGACGCCTGCGGCCGCGCCCCGGCGCGGGAACGGCCGACCAGCCAACCACCCGCCTCCGCGAGCGACAGCGTCGCGGTCGTGCCGCTCATGACGGCGGCGGATGAGGCCGCCGGGCTCACAGCCGAAGAGCCCCTCGAGGAGCCGCTGGCTGAGGCCGAAGCCGGCGCTCGCGCGCCCCTCGTGCCGCTCGCCGCGCCAGTCGAAACCGCGCCGCAGGACGACATCGACACCCAGTTGCTGCCGCTCTTCCTCGAAGAGGCGGCCGACCTGCTGGGCGAACTCCACGGCACCCTGCGCGCCTGGGAAGCCTCGCCGGACGATGGCGGCCACCGCCAGGCGGTGGCGCGCCTCCTGCATTCGCTCAAGGGCAGCGCACGTATGGCCGGCGCCATGGCGCTGGGCGAGCACTTGCATCAGCTCGAATCCCGGCTCGAGAGCGACCGCTCAGGACAGCCGCTGATCGAGGAACTGGCCACCGGCGTCGATGCCGCCGAGCTGATGATCGACGCGCTGGCAGCCGGCGAACCGATGCCGGCGCAGGCCTCGCCGGCGGCGCCCGAAGCCCTGCCCGACGTGATGCTCACCGCCGCCCCGGCGGCGGCCGAAGCGGAGGCTGGGCCGGCAGCGACGCTACGCGTGCGGGCAGACCTGATCGACCGCTTCGTCAACCAGGCGGGCGAGATCGGCATCGCCCGCACCCGCATCGAGGGCGAGCTTCGCACGCTGCGCGGCGGCCTGCTCGAGCTCACCGACAACGTCATCCGCTTGCGCAACCAGTTGCGCGAAGTCGAGTTGCAGGCCGACATGCAGATGCAGTCGCGCATCGCGCGCAGCGAGGCGCACCACGGCGAGTTCGACCCGCTGGAGATGGACCGCTACACCCGGCTGCAGGAACTCACCCGCATGCTGGCCGAAAGCGTGAACGACGTCACCACCGTGCAGCAGGCCCTGCTGCACAACCTCGATGGCGCCGACCTCGCGCTCAACAGCCAGGCGCGCCAGTCGCGCGAACTGCAGCAGGCCCTGATGCGAGTGCGCATGCTGCCGTTCGACAGCCTCGCCGACCGCCTGTATCGCGTGGTGCGGCAAAGCGCCAGGGAACTGGGCAAGCGCGCCCACCTCGACCTGCGCGGCGGACGCATCGAAGTCGATCGCAGCGTGCTCGAGCAGATGGCGGCACCGCTCGAGCACCTGCTGCGCAACGCGGTGGCGCACGGCATCGAGACACCCGAGCGACGCCGTGCCGCAGGCAAACCCGAGATCGGCCAGCTCAGCCTAAGTGTGCGCCAGGAAGGCAATGAGATCGCGATCGAGCTCACCGACGATGGCGCCGGGCTCGATTTCGCGCGCATCGAGGCGCGCGCGCGCGCCAGCGGGCTGATCGAAGCTCATGAGCAGGTCGACGTGCGGCGGCTGACCAACCTGATCTTCCTGCCCGGTTTCTCCACCGCACAGGCGGTGTCGGCGGTATCGGGTCGCGGCGTCGGCATGGACGTGGTGAAGGCGCAGACGGCCGCGGTGGGCGGTCGCATCGACGTCAGGAGCCGGCAGGGCGAAGGCACCACCTTCCTCATCCACCTGCCGCTGACGCTGGCCGTCACCCAGGCGCTGCTGGTACGCGCGGCGGGCCGCACCTACGCCATCCCGTCGAGCATGGTGGCGCAAGTGATGGAACTGAAGAGCGACGCGCTGCGCCGCGTACAGGCCGAGCACGGCACCGAATGGCTGGGCGAGCACTACGCTTACCGCTACCTGCCGCGCCTGCTGGGCGATAACCAGACGCAGCCCGAGGAGCAGCGCTACAACTGGCTGCTGCTGCTGCGCGCCGGCGCCCAGACGCTGGCGCTGCATGTCGACGCCCTGCGCGGCAACCAGGAGATCGTGGTCAAGAACGCGGGCCCCCAGCTCACCCGCATCGTCGGCATGTCGGGCGCCACGGTGCTGGGCGACGGCGAGATCGTGCTGATTCTCAATCCGGTCGCCCTCGCGAGCCGCGGCCTGGGGCTGGACGCAGGCATCGAGGCGGCATCCGGCAGGAGCGGCCAGCTCGCCCACATGCCCACCGTGCTGGTGGTCGACGACTCGCTGACCGTGCGCAAGGTCACCGGCCGGCTGCTCGAGCGCGAGGGCTACCGCGTCATCACCGCCAAGGACGGCGTCGACGCGCTGGAGAAACTGGTCGAGACACTGCCCGACGTCGTGCTGTCGGACATCGAGATGCCGCGCATGGACGGCTTCGACCTGGTGCGCAACATCCGCAGCGATGCGCGCACCCGCGACCTGCCCGTGATCATGATCACCTCGCGTCTGGCCGACAAGCACCGCAGCTACGCGGCCGAGGTCGGCGCCAACCACTACCTCGGCAAGCCTTACCAGGAAGAGGAACTGCTCACGCTGCTGGCCGGCTACACCGGCCGCGAGTACCGGCCGGAATCCGCGCCCGACTGAACGCCACGCCGCGTCAGCCCTTCACCACGGCGAAGCGCACCAGCGTGCGCTCGCGCGCGGCGGCGTGGTTGACGACCGGCGCCGGATAGTCGGCGCCGATGCGCACGCGCGCCGCCTGCTGGTCGATGCCGCCCATCTTCCACGGCGCATGGATGAACTTGTCCGGCACACGCTCTAGCTCGGGCACGTAGCGGCGGATGAAGCGCCCCTGCGGATCGAACTTTTCGGACTGCGTCACCGGGTTGAAGATGCGGAACCAGGGTTGCGCGTCGCAGCCGGTCGACGCCGCCCACTGCCAGCCGCCATTGTTCGCCGCCAGATCGTAGTCGAGCAGCTTCGCGGCGAAATGGCGCTCGCCGAGCCGCCAGTCGATGCCCAGATCCTTGGTCAAGAAAGAGGCGACGATCATGCGCAACCGGTTGTGCATGTAGCCGGTCTGCTCGAGCTGACGCATCGCCGCATCCACAATCGGGTAGCCGGTGCGTCCGTCGCACCACGCGGCGAGGAGCTCCGGCGCATCGTCCCAGCGGATGCGGTCGTATTCCGGCCGGAACGAGGCCCCGACCACGCGCGGGTGATGCCACAGGATCATGTGGTAGAAGTCGCGCCACACCAGTTCCGACAACCAGGTCTCGGCGCCCGCGCCGCCACGATGCCAGGCACAAGCTGCGAGCTCGCGGACCGACACGGTGCCGAAGCGCAGGTGCGGCGACAGGTAGGACACGCCCTTCACCGCGGGGAAGTCGCGCGCCTCCTTGTAGCGGTCAATGCGCTCGCAGAACTCGCCGAACAGCCTGCGCCCGCCCGACATTCCCAGCGGCAGGCGAAGCGCGGACAGGTTGGTGGGTTCGAAACCCAACGTGGCCAGCGCCAGCAGCTCCGCCCCGGCAGGCGGTGGCGCCAGGTGCGCCGCGTATTTCGCCACCGGATAGGCCTGCAGGTAGAAGTTGTCGAGCTTGCGCAGCCAGGCGTTCTTGTATGGCGTGAACACGCTGAAGGCCTGGCCGGCCTGGGTCAGCACCTCGTCGCGCTCGAAGATCACCTGGTCCTTGAAATCGGCGTAGCCAATGCCGTCGGCGGCCAGGCGTTCGGCGACACGGCGATCGCGCTCGATCGCCGCCGGCTCGTAGTCGCGATTGGTGAAGACCTTGGCCACCCCCAGTTCACGCGCGAGTCGCGGGATCAGCTCGTCCGCACGCCCGTGGCGCACGGTGAGGCCGCCACCCACGCCCCCGGCCTCGCGCGCCAGCACGTCGAGGCTGCGATCGAGTTCGGTGACCGCGGCATGGATGAACTCGACCCTGCGGTCGCGGCGGTCGGGCAGCGCGTCGAGGATTTCGGTATCGAAGACGAAGACGCAGAACACGCGACCGGCACTGCGCAGGGCGTGGTACAGCGCGGCGTGGTCGTGGCAGCGCAGGTCGCGGCGGAACCAGACGAGGGCGGAGGGCAGGTGCGGATCGTTCATCGGCGGCGGAAGGCGCGGCGAATGGGGTTGAAATAAGGCGGGAATCGGGCGGATTATGGCCGATGTCCCGCCGCCCGACACCTCGCGCCGGACAGGGCGTAAAATGCCGCGCATGGACACGCCCACGGCCAATTTCACGCACCACTTCCTGATCGCCATGCCCAGCATGATCGATCCTCATTTCTCGCGCACCCTGACCTACATCGCAGAACACAACGAACAGGGCGCGCTGGGCGTGATCGTCAACCGGCCGATCGACATGACGCTGGCAACCCTGTTCGAGCGCATCGAACTGCCGCTCGAAGCCCAGGGCTTCGCCACGCAGCCGGTGTATTTCGGCGGCCCGGTGCAGACCGACCGCGGCTTCGTGCTGCATCGGCCGATGAGCGAGTGGCACTCCACGCTGCGCGTCACCGAGGAAGTCGGCCTCACCAGCAGCCGCGACATCCTGCAGGCGATCGGCACCACCGGCGAGCCGCACGACGTGCTCGTCACCCTCGGCTACGCCGGCTGGGCCGCCGGCCAGCTCGAGCAGGAGCTTGCCGACAACGCTTGGCTCACCGTGGCGGCCGACCTGGCCATCATCTTCGAGCTGCCGCCCGAAGAGCGCCTGGCCGCTGCAATGCAGAAGCTGGGCGTCGATTTCGCCAGGCTCAGCGAGGTCGCCGGGCATGCCTGATGCGGCCAGCGCCGCACAGACCGCGAAGGCCGTCCTGCCCGCCCGCGGCACGCTGCTCGGCTTCGACTTCGGCCTCGCCCGCATCGGCATCGCCAGCGGCGAACTCGAGACTGGCCACGCCGCCCCCCTGACCACGCTGCACGATGAATCCAACGACGCCCGCTTCGCCGCCATCGGCAGGCTGATCGCCGAATGGCGGCCGGTGGCGCTGGTGGTCGGCCTGCCGACCCACCTCGACGGTCGCGAGCACGAACTCACCGCACGCTGCCGCCGCTTCGCCAACCAGTTGCACGGCCGCTTCGCGCTGCCGGTGTTCGCGGTGGATGAACGCCTGTCCTCCTTCGCGGCCGAAGCCGAACTCGCCGACGCCGGCGTGCGCGGCTGGCGCGAGCGCAAGACGGTGATCGACGCCGCCGCCGCCCGCCTGATCCTGCAAACCTTCCTGGACAGCAACCGACATGCAAATCCCTGACGCCGAAGTGCTCTGCCGCCAGTTGGCCGAGCAGATCCACCCCCATGTCACCGCCGACACCGCGCTCGTCGGCATCCGCACCGGCGGCCTGTGGCTGGCCGAGCGCCTGCATGAAGTGCTCGGCATCCAGGCGCCGCTGGGCGCGATCGACGTGTCCTTCTACCGCGACGACTACGGCAGCAAGGGCCTGCATGCGCGCCCGCAGCGCACCGAGATTCCGTTCGACGTCGATGGCGCCCCGGTGATCCTGGTCGACGACGTGCTGTACACCGGCCGCACCACCCGCGCCGCGCTCAACGAACTGTTCGACTTCGGCCGCCCTGCGCGCGTGGACCTGGCGGTGCTGGTCGACCGTGGCGGCCGCGAGCTGCCGATCGCGGCGCGCTATTGCGCCCACACCCTGGCCGAGCCGCTGCCGGCGGCACACAACCTTGAGCTGCAGCGCGCCACCGACGGCGCGCTCTCCCTGCAGTTGATCACCCGAGGCTGACCGATGCGCAATCCCCAACTCAACAAGCACGGCGAACTTCAGCACCTGCTCACGCTGGACGGGTTGCCGCGCGACATCATCAACACCATCCTCGACACCGCCGCGCCGTTCACCGAAGTGGCCGAGCGCGAGGTCAAGAAGCTGCCTCTGCTGCGTGGCAAGAGCGTGTTCAACCTGTTCTTCGAGAACTCGACGCGCACCCGCACCACCTTCGAGATCGCCGCCAAGCGGTTGTCGGCCGACGTGGTGAACCTCAACATCAACACCAGCTCGGCGGCCAAGGGCGAGAGCCTGCTCGACACCGTCGACAACCTGTGCGCGATGCAAGCCGACATGTTCGTCGTGCGCCACGCCGCCAGCGGCGCGCCGATGCTGATCGCACAGCACCTGCAGAACACCGGGCGCGACCACATCCATGTGGTCAACGCCGGCGACGGGCGCCATGCGCACCCGACGCAGGGCCTGCTCGACATGTACACCATCCGCCACTTCAAGCGCGACTTCACCAACCTCACCGTGGCCATCGTCGGCGACGTGCTGCACTCGCGCGTCGCGCGCAGCCAGATCGCCGCGCTGACCACCTTGGGCGTGCCCGAGGTGCGGGTGATCGGCCCGCGGACATTGCTGCCGACCGAAGTCGGGAAGCTCGGCGTGCGCGTGTTCAACGACATGCGCGAAGGCCTGAAGGGCGTGGACGTGGTGATGATGCTGCGCCTGCAGAACGAGCGCATGAACGGCGCCCTGCTGCCCACGCCGCAGGAGTACTACAAGATCTGGGGCCTGACGGCCGACAAGCTGGCGCTGGCCAAGCCCGATGCGATCGTGATGCACCCCGGGCCCATGAACCGCGGCGTGGAGATCGACTCCGCCGTGGCCGACGGCGCGCAGGCGGTGATCCTGCCGCAGGTCACCTTCGGCATCGCGGTGCGCATGGCGGTGATGAGCATGCTGGGCAGCAACTGAGGAAGGGCGCATGAAGAAGATCCTGATTTCCAACGGTCGCGTGGTCGACCCGTCCAACAACGTCGATCGCGTGCAGGACGTCTATGTCGCCGAAGGCAAGGTCGTCGGCCTCGGCAACGCACCCGACGGCTTCGTCGCCGAACGCACCATCGACGCCTCCGGCCTGGTGGTGGCGCCCGGCTTCATCGACCTCGCCGCGCGCCTGCGCGAACCCGGCTTCGAATACCGCGCCACGCTGGAGTCCGAGATGGATGCGGCGATGGCGGGCGGTGTCACCAGCCTGGCGATTCCGCCCGACACCGATCCGGCGCTGGACGAGCCCGGCCTGGTCGAGATGCTGTGCTATCGCGCCAAGAAGCTGAACCGCGCCCACGTCTATCCGGTCGGCGCGCTGACGCTCGGCCTGAAAGGCGAGCGCCTGTCGGAGATGGCCGAGCTGGTCGAGGCCGGCTGCGTCGCCTTCTCCCAGGCGAACGTGCCGGTGGTCGACACCACCGTGCTGATGCGCGCCCTGCAGTACGCGGCGACCTTCGGCTTCCGCGTCTGGCTGCAGCCCATCGCCCCCTTCCTGTCGCGCGGCGGCCATGCGCACGACGGCGAGGTCGCCACCCGCCTGGGCCTGGCCGGCATCCCGGTCGCGGCCGAAACGGTGGCGCTATACACCTATCTGGAACTGGCCAAGATCACCGGCGCCCGCCTGCACATCACCCGGCTGTCGAGCGCCGCCGGCCTTGCGCTGATCGAGCAGGCACGCGCGGAAGGCACGGACGTCACCTGCGACGTGTCGATCAACCACGTGCACCTGTGCGACATGGACATCGGCTACTTCGACGCCAACTGCCACCTGATCCCTCCGCTGCGCAGCCAGCGCGATCGCGAGGCCCTGTGCCGCGGCCTGGCCGAAGGGCGCATCAACGCGCTGTGCTCGGACCACACGCCGGTGGACGACGATGGCAAGCAGGCGCCGTTCGCCGAATCGGAACCGGGTGCGACCGGGCTCGAATTGCTGCTGCCGCTGACGCTGAAGTGGGCCGAGCGCGCGGGCCTGTCGCTGAGTGATGGCCTGGCGCGCATCACCTCGGACGCGGCGAAGATCGTCGGCATCACCAAGGCCGGCCACCTGTCGGTCGGCGCCCGTGCCGACATCTGCGTGTTCGACCCGGCCACGTACGTCACCATCACCCGCGACAACCTGCGCAGCCAGGGCAAGAACACGCCCTTCCTGGGCATGGAACTGCCGGGCAAGGTGCGTCACACGCTGGTCGAAGGTCAGGTGATGTTCGAGGGCTGAAGCGGTGCAGCGGTAGCGCATCCGCGCCCGGTTTGCCCGCCGAGGCAGTTGCTGCGCGGTCGCCCACGGGCGCACGGCAGGCCGCCTGGGGCGCGTCGTCTCAGCCGGCCTGCGCACGCAGGCGGTCGATGGCGGCCGGCATCGCGCCCGCCACGCGGACGCGCTTGGCACGCGACGTCTCCCCGCTCAGCAGCGTCACCGCCGACTTCGGCACCCCGCAGAACCGGGCCAGATAGGCGCACAGCGCCGCGTTGGCCTTGCCATCGACCGGTGGCGCGGCAAGGCGGATCTTCATCGCCTCGCCATGCAGGCCGGCGAAGCCGGTCTGCTTTGCGCCAGGCTGGATATGCAGCGTGAGCACGAGGCTGCCGTCGGCAGCAAGGCGCAGCCAGCCTGCGGCGTCTGGCGCAGCCATCGCGTCAGCTGCGGAACAGCAGCAGGGCGAAGTTGTTGCGCAGGCCGGCGATCACCATTAGCAGGATCTGCAGCACCAGCAGCAGCACCAGCGGCGACAGGTCGACATTGGCGATGCTCGGGATCACGCGCCGGAAAGGCTTCAGGAACGGCGCCGCGAGCGCGTCGAGCACCGGCGCCGCCGGCGCGTGCGGGCTCACCCATGACAGCACCGCCGACATCAACACCACCCCGAACAGCAGATAGACTGCCATTCGCAGCAGTTCGACCAGACCCACGCCCCACAGCCCCAGCATCACCGACACTGGATTGCTGCCGAACACCGCGCCGTTCAGCATGAGCTCGGCGAACACCAGCAGCACCTGCACCACCCAGGCCGGCAGCAGGCTGGCCAGATCCAGCCCGAACAGGCCGGGCACGAAGCGCCGCAGCGGGCGCACGATCCAGTCGGTGGCGCTGACGACGAACTGGCCGATCTGGTTGCGGAAGGACACGCGCTGCCACTGCATGAAGAAGCGCGCCAGCAGCATCAGCGTCAGGAAGCCGCCGGCGGTGTCGAGGACCAGCAACAGGATGTTCGACAACATCGCCGCTCAGTCCCGGCCCAGTTGCTCGCCGAGCTCGCGTCCGCGCGTCGCTGCGGCCTGCACCGCAGCGACGAGCGCGTCGTGCCAGCCGGCCGCGGCCAGGCTCGCCAGCGCGGCCTCGGTGGTGCCGCCCTTGGACGTCACGCGCTCGCGCAGCACGCCGGGCGGCTCGTCGGATGCAGCGGCCAGCTTCGCCGCCCCCATCACCGTGTCGATCGCGAGGCGGCGCGCCGCCTGCTCGTCGAAACCCTGTTTGCGCCCGGCAGCCTCGAGCGCCTCGATGAAGTGGAACACGTAGGCCGGGCCGCTGCCCGACACCGCGGTGACGCCGTCGATCGCCGCTTCGTCGCCGACCCACACCACGCTGCCGACCGCCGACAGGATGTGCGCCGCCGCCTCGCGTCCGGCCGCATCCACCGCAGGGTCTGCATACAGGCCGGTGACACCCGCGCCGATCAGCGCCGGGGTGTTGGGCATGCAACGCACGATGCGTGCATAGGGCGCACCGTCGCCACCGAGCCAGCGCGCGAGGTCGCCGATGCGCAGGCCGGCGGCGATGCTGATCACCAACTGGCCCGCCAGGCGGCCGGCGATCGGTGCAAGCGCAGCCCGCATCTGCTGCGGCTTGACCGCGAGCACGATCACGTCGCAGGACAGCGCCACATCGTCGAAGGCGGCCACCGTGCGCACGCCGAAACGGTCGCCGAGACGCTGGCGCGCCTCCTCGCCGAGCTCGACCACCTGGATGCCGGCCGCTGCGAAGCCGCGTTCGAGCATGCCGCCGATCAGCGCGGCGGCCATGTTGCCGCCGCCAAGGAAGGTAATTTTCATGCGTGTCTCTCGTTCGATGTCTGCATCCGCCCGTTCGGCTGCGGCGCAGCCTGACCGGCGTGCGCGCCTGCTGCCGCACGTGCGCCGAAGATTGCGGTGCCCACCCGCACGATCGTCGCCCCTTCGGCGACCGCCGCCTCGATGTCATGCGACATGCCCATCGACAGCGTGTCGAGGGCCAGCCCCTCGGCCACCAATTGATCCTTCAGCGCGCGCAACGCGGCAAAGCGACGGCGCAGCAGCGGCTCGTCGTCGGTCGGCTCCGGAATGCACATCAGGCCGCGCAGCCGCAAACGTGGCAGCGCCGCCACCGCATGCGCGAGTTCGCGCGCATCGTGCGGCGCAACGCCGCTCTTGCTGCCCTCGCCGCTGACGTTGACCTGGATGCATACGTTCAGGGGCGGCAGATGCGCGTCGCGCTGCGCCGACAGTCGCTCGGCGATCTTCAGCCGGTCCACGCTGTGCACCCAGTGGAAGGCGTTTGCAACCGGCCGCGTCTTGTTGCTCTGCAGTGGGCCGATGAAATGCCATTCGAGTTGCAGATCGCCAAGCGCCGCGGCCTTGTCCACGCCTTCCTGCACGTAATTTTCACCAAATGCGTGCTGCGCCGCTGCGGCGGCCTCGCGCACCGCTTCGGCGGGCCAGGTCTTGCTCACCGCAAGCAGCGCCACCGTCGCGGGATCGCGCCCGGCAGCCTGCGCCGCACGGGCGATGCGGCCGCGCACGGCTTGCAAGTTGGCAGCGATTACTGTCATATACCGTGGCCTTTTTCCTGCTGGACGGGGCGCCGGAAGTATAGCATTGGCGTCCTGCCCCTCTCCCTCGCACGACAGCCGCCCGCTCCCGACATGGACATCACCGAACTGCTTGCCTTCGCGGTCAAGAACAAGGCCTCCGACCTCCACCTTTCGGCCGGCCTGCCGCCGATGATCCGCGTCCATGGCGACGTGCGCCGCATCAACTTGCCGCCCATGGAGCACAAGGACGTGCACGCCATGGTGTACGACATCATGAACGACTCGCAGCGCAAGCAGTACGAGGAAACCTGGGAGTGCGACTTCTCCTTCGCGGTGCCCAACCTCGCCCGCTTCCGCGTCAACGCCTTCAATCAGAACCGCGGCGCAGGCGCGGTGTTCCGCACCATTCCGTCCAAGGTGCTGACGCTCGAAGAGCTGAACTGCCCGAAGATCTTCAAGGAGATCGCCGAGCAGCCCCGCGGCATCGTGCTGGTCACCGGCCCGACCGGCTCGGGCAAGTCGACGACGCTGGCGGCGATGATCGACTACGTCAACGAGAACGAGTATGGCCACATCCTCACCGTCGAGGATCCAATCGAGTTCGTGCACGAATCCAAGCGCTGCTTGATCAACCAGCGCGAGGTGCACCGCGACACGATGTCGTTCAACAACGCGCTGCGCGCCGCGCTGCGCGAGGACCCCGACGTCATCCTGGTGGGCGAGATGCGCGATCTCGAGACCATCCGCCTGGCGCTCACCGCAGCCGAGACCGGCCACCTGGTGTTCGGCACGCTGCACACCTCGTCGGCCGCCAAGACCATCGACCGCATCGTCGACGTCTTCCCCGCGGCGGAGAAGGACATGGTGCGCTCCATGCTTTCCGAGTCGCTGCGCGCGGTCATCTCGCAGACGCTGCTCAAGACCAAGGACGGTCAGGGCCGGGTCGCGGCGCACGAGATCATGATCGGCACCCCCGCCATCCGCAACCTGATCCGCGAGAACAAGATCGCGCAGATGTATTCGTCGATCCAGACCGGACAGAACGTGGGCATGCAGACGCTGGACCAGTGCCTCGCCGATCTCGTGCGGCGCAACGTGGTATCGGCTGCCGAGGCGCGCGTCCGCGCGCAGAACAAGGACAACTTCGCCGGCTGATGGCGGCACGATGAACGCGGCCCGCACGGCCGCGTGAAGCGCCGCTGCACCACAGGATACGCACGGCCGCGCAGGCGGCCAGGAGTTCGAAATGGAACGCGACCAGGCCCTCAAATTCATGCACGACCTGCTGCGGCTGATGCTGCAGAAGAACGGCTCGGACCTCTTCATCAACGCCGGCTTTCCGCCCGCGATCAAGATCGACGGCCGCATCATCCCGCAGTCCAACCAGCCGCTGCTGCCGCAGCACACGGCAGAACTGGCGCGCGCGATCATGAACGACCGTCAGGCGGCGGAATTCGAAGCCACGAAGGAGTGCAACTTCGCCATCTCGCCGGCAAGCATTGGCCGCTTCCGCGCCAACGCCTACGTGCAGCAGGGCCGCATCGCCCTGGTGCTGCGCACCATCCCGCAGAAAATCCCGACCTTCGACCAGCTCGGCCTGCCGCCGGTGCTGCGCGATGTCGCCATGACCAAGCGCGGCCTGGTGATCTTCGTCGGCGGCACCGGCACGGGCAAGACGACTTCGCTCGCGGCGATGGTCGATTACCGCAACGAGAATTCCTACGGCCACATCATCACCGTCGAGGATCCGATCGAGTTCGTGCATACCCACAAGAACTGCATCGTGTCGCAGCGCGAGCTCGGCATCGACACCGACTCGTGGGAGAACGCGCTGAAGAACACATTGCGCCAGGCGCCGGACGTGATCCTGATGGGCGAGATCCGCGACCGCGAGACGATGGACTACGCCATCGCCTTCGCCGAGACCGGCCACCTGTGCCTGGCCACCCTGCACGCCAACAGCGCCAACCAGGCGATCGACCGCGTCATCAACTTCTTCCCCGAAGACCGCCGCCAGCAGTTGCTGATGGACCTGTCGCTGAACCTGCGCGCGCTAATCTCGCAACGGCTGCTGCCGATGAAGGAACGCAAGGGGCGGGTGCCGGCCATCGAGGTCATGCTGAACTCACCACTGATCGCCGACCTGATCTTCAAGGGCGAGATCCCGGGCATCAAGGAGATCATGAAGCGCTCGCGCGAGCTCGGCATGCAGACTTTCGACCAGGCGCTGTTCGATCTCTACGAGGCGGAACTCATCACCTACGAGGACGCGCTGCGCAACGCCGATTCGGTGAATGACCTGCGGCTGCAGATCAAGCTCAACAGCAAGCTGGGCGAGCGCGACATGAGCGCGGGCATCCAGAACCTGGACATCGTCTGACTGCGCCATCCGCGCGCCCTTTCATGGGGTCCCCGCAACCAGCGTCCGCTCAGGGCGCAGCCCCCGTTTCCACGTCGTCCGCGCTCCGCGGTCGGTCGCGCATGCTGCCCGCCACCATGCGGTACTCCAGAAGCCGGCATTCGAGCGCGCCGTTGAACAGCGGGGTACGGCGACTCGCCTTGAGCCCGATCAGTTTCGGCAGGGCCGGATCGCCGCTGAAGAAGAAGCAGCGCCAGCCGCTCCAGCGTTGCTTCAGCGCATCGCCGAGGCGCGGATAGAAGGCGGCCAGCGCCTCCGCCTCGCCGATGCGCACGCCATAGGGCGGGTTGCTCACCATCACGCCGCCGGCGGCAGGCGGCACACGTTCGAGCAGGTCCGCACGCTCCAGGCTCACGCAGTCGGCCAGGCCCGCCGCTTCGAGATTGGTGCGCGTGCGGCGCAACTGATCGCCGACGATGTCCGAACCGAAGATGGGCAAGGCGCGCGGCGCCTGGCGCCGCGCCTCGGCCGCCTTGCGCACGCCGGCCCAGGCCGGCCGGTCGAGGTGGCGAAAGCGCTCGAAGCCGAAACGCCGACCGAGACCCGGCGCGGTGTCGAGCGCGATCTGCGCCGCCTCGAGCAGGAAAGTGCCGCTGCCGCACATCGGATCGAGCAAGGCTTCACCCGGCTGCCAGCCGGTCAGCCGCAGGATGCCGGCGGCAAGGTTCTCCTTCAGCGGCGCCTCCACCGCCGCCGCCTTGAAGCCGCGCTTGTACAGCGCCTCGCCCGAGGTGTCGATGTACAGCGTTGCAGTGTCGGCCGTCAGGAAGGCGTGGATGCGCACCGCCGGATCTGCCGTATCCACGCTCGGCCGCCGGCCGACGATGGTGCGGAAGTGGTCGCATACCGCGTCCTTGATGCGCAGCGTGATGAACTCCAGGCTCTTCAGCGGCGACTTCTGCGCGGTGACGTGAATACGGATGGTGTCGTCGGCAGTGAACCATTTCGCCCAGGTCACGCTGTAGGCGAGCTTGTAGATGTCCACTTCGGCGCGGTAGCGGCCGCGCGCCACCTGCCACAGCACACGGGTGGCGATGCGGCTTTCGAGGTTGGCGCGGTAGCAGGCCGTCCAGTCGCCACGCCACAGCACGCCGCCATGCACCACCTCCGCGCCGTCGGCGCCAACGGCGCGCAGTTCGTCTGCCAGCAGCGCCTCGAGGCCGCGCGGGCAGGGGGAGAAGAAAGTTTCGGCCATGGCGGGCTCCAGTCTGGAATCGGCGCATTGTAGCCTGCAGCCGCAATCGGCCCCGAACGGACAGCCGCAGCACTGACCGGGGCCGTGCGCTTCTGGCATGATGCTGCGCACAACCTGTCACATTCGCCTGCCACACTCGCCTGCCGCCCGGAGCCCACCAGCCGTGACCGACCCGACGCAACGCCACGTCCGCGACCTGGACCGCCCCAGCGCCGGCGGCGGCATCACCGGAGTCTTGCTGGCCGGCGGCGAGGGGCGCCGCATGGGCGGCGTGGACAAGGGGCTGGTGGTTTTCGACGGCCGGCCGCTGGCGGCCCACGTGCTCGATCGGCTGGCCCAACAAGTCGATGAAGTGCTGATCAACGCCAACCGCAACCGCCCCGCCTGGCAGGCTTTCGGCTACCCGGTCTTCGGCGACGACATTCCCGGCCATCCCGGGCCGCTCGCCGGGCTGCATGCCGCCCTGAGCCGCGCCGCGCATGCGCTGGTCGTCACCGTTCCGTGCGACGCGCCCTTCCTCCCACATGACCTCGTGTCGCGGCTCGCCCGCGCGCTGCAGCAGGCCGACGCCGACGTTGCGCTCGCAAAAGCCCTGGACCAGTTGCATCCGGTCTTCTGCCTGTGTCGGCGCGAGCATCTCGCGCACCTGGATGCCTACATTGCGGCAGGCGGACGCCGCGTCACCGGCTGGTACGAGGGCTTGCGGGCGGTGGAAGTCGCCTTCGACGACGACGCAGCGGCCTTCCTCAACCTGAACACCCGCGAGGAGCTCGCCCGCGCGCAGCCGCAGCCAGGGCAGCCGCCCGGACATCCGCAACCAGGTTCAAACGAACGACGATGAATCGCGCATGACAGCTATCCACAACGGGTAGTCAGCACATGCGGCGCGGGCAATAATCGCCTGCGGTCTGCGCGAGCGACAGGCAACAGGATTCGATCCGGCAAATCACCCATCGGGAAACGGACGTCAGGAGCAGAACGATGCGAGGCGGCACGGGAGCGCAAAACGACGGACGTGGCACCATGCGGCGGTTTTCGACCTGGGTCGCGGCAGGCCTCGCCTTGTGGGCCGCAGGCCCGAACCCTGCCGCCGCGGAGGAATTCCGCTACCGGCTCCGCCCGGGAGACAACCCGTGGAATATCACCGCGCGGTTTCTCAAGGATATGGCCTACTGGCCCCGCATTCAGGAATATAACGGCATCGTTGACACCGCCACGACGCTGCAACCAGGCACAACGTTGCGCATCCCGATAGCTTGGATGCGCACCATCCCGCAGGCTGCGACGATTGCCGACGTACACGGCGAAGTGCTGCTGCTGCACGCGCGCGATGGCGCGCCCCGGGCAGCAGCGGCAGGCATGGCACTGACGCCGGGAAGCCTGCTGCGCACCGGCAGCGACGGCAGCGCCGTACTGCAGTTTCCGGACGGCAGCCGTGCCGTGCTCGGCTCCGGCTCAGTGGTGCGCCTGGTCGAGCTGAACCGGCTCTCCGTTTCGTCGGGCCAACAGGTGCGCTTCGAACTCGAGCAGGGCGAGATCGACAGCGAAGTCAAACCTGGCGCAACCAGTGGCGGACGCTTCATCATCCAGACCCCCGCAGCGACGGCTGCGGTGCGCGGCACCCGCTTCCGCGTCGCAAGCTCGGCCGGTCGCACGCGCAATGAAACCCTGCAGGGCACGGTCGCGCTGCAGAACCGCCGGGGTACGACCCTGCTCGGCGCAGGCCGCGGCGCCCACGCCCAAGCGGGCGCCGCGCCAGGCACCGCGCGTCCACTCATGCCCGCGCCGGTGTTGGACACTTTGCCGGAGCGCATCGAACGCCTTCCGCTGCGCATCGAGATCCCGGCTGTAGCAGGCGCTCGTGCCTACCGCAGCCAGTTCGCGGCCGCCACCGGGGCAGGCGCCATCGAGTCCGATCGCAGCAGCTCCACGCCGCATGTGCTCAGCGCGGACGATCTCCCCGATGGAATCCACCGCATCCGCGTGCGCGCAGTGGGCGAAAACGGCCTGGAAGGCCGCGACGCCGAACGCGAGATCCTGGTCGACGCGCGGCCCGAGCCGCCCTTCCCCACCGCGCCGGCCCCCGACGGCTGGATGGTTGACGAGTTGCCGACCTTCCGCTGGGCACGCAGCGACGAAGCGGTGCGCTACCATTTCCAGCTTGCGGGAGCGGCCGATTTCGGCGAGCCGCTGGTCAACGAGCCGGATCTGAACAAGCCCGAATGGATCGCCGCCGGGCCGCTGACGCCCGGCATCTATTTCTGGCGGGTGGCGCTCGAAACCAGCGCCGAAGGCCGCGGCCCCTACTCCGACCCGCAGCGCTTCACGGTGCCGCCGCCAGGGCCTCAGCTTCAAGCACCCGAGATCGACAACAGCACGCTGGAATTGCGCTGGCGCGCGGGCGCGCCGGGTGAGCGCTTCCAGGTGCAGGCAAGCCGCGACGCCGGCTTCACCGCACCCGAGATCGACCAGATGACGGTCGAGCCGCGGCTCGTGCTGCCCCGCCCTGCGCCTGGAACCCTGCATCTGCGAGTGCGTACCTTGTCGCCCGACACGCCCCCCGGCCCTTGGGGCAAGGCGCAGCAGGTCGAGATCCCGAACGATCGATGGGGCGCACTGCTGTTGCTGCTTCCTGCACTCTTCCTCGCCCTATGAACAGAAGGCGGTTCGCTCGCGTGCTGGCGAGGCGCGGCAGTTGGATCATCGCCGCGCTGTTCGCCAGCCTCGCCGCACTGCTTCAGCCTGCGGCGGTGCGGCGGCTGGATCTGCTCGTCTACGACGCAATCGAACCGCTGGCACGACGCGTCGGATCGCCGCCGGAGTCGGCCATCATCGCGATCGACGACGCCAGCCTCGCAGAGCTGGGGCGCTGGCCCTGGAGCCGCGACCTGCATGCGGCTGTGCTCACCCGGCTGACCGACGCCGGCGTCGCCGCAGTCGGCATGGCCCTCCTATTCCCTGAACACGCCGAGGGCGACGCTGAGCTGGGAGCGGCCTTGGCAAAGGCCGGAAATGTCGTGCTGGCCACGGCACCCGCCGCGCTGCCCGGGGGACGCGGCTTGCGCGACCTGTTGCCGACCGGCTCGCTGAGCGAGAAAACCGCTGCGATCGGTCATGTCGACGTCGAACTCGACCTCGATTCCCTCGCGCGACGCACTTTCGAACATGCCGGCACCGCTACGCCGACCTGGCCCGCGCTGTCGCTCGCCGTGTTGCAGCTGGCGCGGCCAGGTGCCGGCGAGACGCGCGCTGCGACGGTGAGCCCGGGCGCGGAGGCGGCAGGCTCATGGGTGCGAAAAGGGGAAATGCTGCTGCCCTTCCCCGATCGCGGCCTTCGGCCGCCAACGTACTCGGCTGTCGCCATCCTCCGCGATGTACAGCTTGCCGAAAGCCTGCGGGGCAAGGCGGTGTTCATCGGCGCAACTGCGGCCGGGCTCGAGGCGGGGCTTGCCACGCCCGGCTCGCAGAACGCATCGCCGATGCCCGCGGTGGAATTCCACGCCCGCGCCTTCGATGCTGCACGCAACGGGCAGGTTTACCGCAGCGCATCGCCCGCCACCGCCGCGGCCTTCGCGTTGGTGATGCTCGCCCTGCCGCTGCTGGCCTATGCGCTGCTCGGGGTGGCCGGCACCATCGCCGGCGGTGCATTCCTGCTGCTGCCGCTGCTCGCCAGCAGCCTCGTGCTGCACTTCGCCCATGTGTGGATCGGCCCCACCGCCGCGCTGGCGGGCTTCGTCCTGGGCTACGTGCTCTGGTTCATGCTGTTCCTGCGCGACACACGGGGTTCGTTGCAGCGTTCCCGCCTGGGCGCCGACGCCACGCTGCGCTCGATCACCGACGCCGTGATCACGGTGGATGCCGCCGGCAGCATCGTGTTGGTCAATGAGGTGGCAGAAAAGCTGACCGGCACGACACTCGCCGACCTCAAGGGGCAGGACGTCGTCCCTCTCCTCGCGCGATTCTGCTGCGATGCGAGCGAAATCGGCCAGCTCCTGCAACGCTGTCTGCTGGGCCAGCAGGCGGTCCGCCTGCCCGAACCGGTCACCTGGCGCCCGCCCGATGGCGATCCCTGCGCGCTACGCGTCACCCTCGCCCCGATCGGGAGCGGCAAGGTCGGGGCCGTGCTGGCCTTCAACGACGTCACCGAATCGATCGCCTTCACCGCGCGCCTGCTGCACGAGGCGACCCACGACCCGCTGACCGGCCTCCCCAACCGCAGCCTGCTGCTCGACCGAGTGCGCCAGGCGCTGACGCAGGCCAAACGCAAAGGCAGCCTGGTCGCCTTGCTGTTCGTCGACCTCGACCGCTTCAAGCGCATCAACGACAGCCTGGGCCACCACTGGGGCGACCACGTGCTGAAGATCGTCGCCCAGCGCCTGGGCGCGGCGATACGCAGCGGGGATACGGTCTCGCGCTGGGGCGGCGACGAGTTCATCGTGCTGCTGGACAACGTCACCGACCGCAATGCGGTGGCCACCGTCGCCGGCAAGGTCGTCGAACTGCTGGATCGCGAGGTCGACACCGACGACGGCACCAGTCTGGTTCCATCCTGCAGCATCGGCATCGCCATCGGCCCGCTGGACAGCGACGACGCCGAGACGCTGCTGTCCATGGCCGACAAGGCCATGTACCGCGGCAAGCTCGAGGGCGGCGGCAGCTTCACCTTCTACGCCGCGGACATGAACACCTGGTCGCGCGACCGCCTGAAGATGGAAGGCGCGCTGCGCCACGCGCTGGCCAATCGCGAATTCGAGCTGTTCTACCAGCCGCAGGTTGACGTGCTGGCCAATCGCCTGATCGGCATGGAATCGCTCATCCGCTGGCGCAAGCCAGGCACCGGCCTCATCGGCCCCGGCACCTTCATCCCCGCTGCCGAGGAATGCGGCGTGATCCGCGCCATCGGCGAATGGGCGCTGCACGAGGCGACGGCGCAGATCGCCCGCTGGTCGGTGGAGGGCCTACGCCCCGTACCGGTGGCGGTGAACGTGTCGGCGCGCCAGTGCTCGGACATGAGCGTGGTCGACGTCATACGCAGCGCGCTGGCCGAGAGCGCAATCGACCCGGCGCTGCTGAAGGTCGAACTGACCGAATCCACCGCGATGCACAACGTGGACTTCGTCGCCACCTTGCTCGACAGCGTGAACCGCATCGGCGTCGGCGTCGCGGTGGACGACTTCGGCACCGGGTATTCATCGCTGTCCTGCCTGAAGCGCTTTCCGATCTCGGAACTCAAGATCGACCGCAGCTTCGTCAGCGAGATCGCCAGCGGCGGTGACGACGCCGCCATCGTGCGCGGCACCATCGCGCTGGCTCACGGACTGGAGATGACGGTGGTCGCCGAAGGCGTCGAAACGGCCGCCCAGCTCGAATTCCTCGCCGGCTACCACTGCGACGTCGCGCAGGGTTTCTACTTCGCAGAACCAATGCCCGCGGCCGAGATGCGCCGCTGGATGCAAGGCACGCCATCGCAACTGGCGCGCGGCGGCCCGAACGGGCAGAGGCTCAGAAAGGCTTGAGCACCACCAGGAACACCACGACGAACAGAACGAGCACCGGAATCTCGTTGAACACGCGGAACCAGACATGGCTCTTCGTGTTGCGGCCGGCGGCGAAATCGCGCATCAGCTTGCCACAGTAGAGGTGATAGGCGATCAACAGCACGACGAGCGCCGTCTTGGCGTGCAGCCAGCCGCCGGCAAAGCCGTAGCCGAACCACAGCCACAGGCCGAGCACCACGGCAAGAATGCCGATCGGCGTGACGAAGCGGTAGAGCTTGCGCTCCATCATCCCGAGACGCTCGACGGTCGCGGCATCGGTCACCATCGCGTGGTTGACGAAGATGCGCGGCAGGTAGAACAGTCCGGCGAACCAGCTCACGACGAAGATGATGTGCAGCGACTTGAGGACCAGCATGGGCTTGAAGCTCCTGTCAGATGAAAAACCGCAGATCGAGCGCGCCGCCTAGGCGGTGACGCGCCGCTGCAGCGCCGCGCGGACGCCGTCGGCCACCGTCGGATATTGCAATGCAACACGAAGTTCCCGCTTCATGCGCCGGTTGTCGAGGCGGCGCGATTCCGCCATGAAGGACAAGGTCATGGGCGAGAGACGGTCGGCGATCTGTGCGCGGGCAAGGCGAGGCGGCCGCGGCAGGGCGAAGGCGTCGGCGACGAGGTCGAAGTAGTCGCCCATCCTCAGCCGCGTGTCATCGACGGCGTTCCACGCCCGCCCGCCATGCGCGCGGAACAGTGCTGCGCACGCCAGGCGTGCGAGGTCGTCGGCGTGGATGTGGTTGGTGTGGACGTCGTCCTCCGCCGCAAGCACCGGATCGCCACGCTGCAGCCGCTCCAGCGGCAGGCGCTCGGCGGCGTAGATGCCGGGCGCGCGCAACAGGCCCACCCGCACGCCGGTACGCCGCCCGAACGCGCGCACCAGACCTTCTGCCGCCACGCGCCGCCGCGCGCGCGCACTCTGCGGACGGCAGGGCCACGTCTCGTCCGCCAGCGCCCCGCCGCAGTCGCCGTAAACCCCTGTCGTACTTATGTATACGAGGGCCTGTGGTAGACTTCGAGCGGTTCCGAGCGTGGCCAGCAGGGCCCGGGTGCGCGGATCGCCTTCCCCCTGGGAAGGAGGCGGCGCGAAGTGCAGCACGGCGTCGGCAAGCCCGGCGAGGCGAGCGAGGCTGCGCCTGTCATCGAGGTCGCCGGCGATCGGCACCGCACCTGCTGCGCGCAGCGCGTCGGCATTCTCGGCACGGCGCACCAGGGCGAACACCTTGAAGCGCCGCGTCAGCCAGGGCAGCGCGCGAGCAGCGACATCGCCGCTGCCAATGATCAGAATCCGTTTCATTTGCAAATTATCTCACGCCCCATGTCGTACGAGATTTCACTCCAGCCCGGCAATCACCACTTCCGCGCCAATGCGGACGAAACCATCCTCGAGGCAGCGCTGAACGCCGGCCTGCTCCTGCCCCACAGTTGCCGCGACGGCGCCTGCGGCGCGTGCAAGGGCAAGGTGCTGGCGGGCGAGATCGATCACGGCAAGATCACCGACGGCACGCTGACGCCGGAAGAGCGCGCGGCGGGCTATGCGCTGTTCTGCTGCGCACAACCCCGTTCCGACCTGGCGCTGCAGGCGCGCACGGTGACCCGCGCCGGCGACATCCCGGTGAAGAAGCTCCCGTGCCGGGTGCAGAAGCTGCAGCGGCTCGCGCCGGACGTCATGCTGCTCGACCTCAGGCTGCCGGCCAGCGAAGCCTTCCAGTTCCGCGCCGGCCAGTACATCGACATCCTGCTGGCCGACGGCCAGCGCCGCAGCTTCTCGATCGCCAACGCGCCGCACGACGCCGGCCACGTCGAGCTGCACGTGCGCCGCATCGACGGCGGCCGCTTCACCGCCCAGGTGTTCGAGACCATGAAGGAAAAGGACATCCTGCGCTTCGAAGGGCCGCTCGGCGGCTTCTGGCTGCGCGAGGATTCGACACGGCCGGTGGTGCTGGTGGCGGGCGGCACCGGCTTCGCGCCGATCAAGGCCATCGTCGAGCATGCGGCGCACACCGGCACCACACGGCCGATGACCCTGTACTGGGGATCGCGTGACCGCGCCGGGCTGTACCTGGACGAGCTCGCCCGCGCATGGCAGGCCACGATCCCCGGCTTCACCTACGTCCCGGTGCTGTCCGAAGCACAGCCGGACGACGCCTGGACGGGCCGTGCCGGGCTGGTGCATCAGGCGGTACTGGACGACTTCGCCGACCTTTCGGGCCACGAAGTATATGCCTGCGGCGCGCCCGGGATGATCGACGCCGCGCGCAGCAGCTTCGCCGCCACGCGTGGCCTGCCGGAAGATCAGTTCTTCGCCGACGCCTTCACCTTCGCCTCGCCGGC
>JAFEFM010000516.1 GCA_018240585.1 Pseudomonadota bacterium | reverse complement strand
GTAGTTGCGGCTCGGCATGTGGCAGGAGACGCATTCGCTGCCGGGCTTTCCAGCCGTGTGGAAGTGGTGCTGCGGCGAATCGTAGTTCTTCGCCTGCAGGCCGGGGAAGCGGGCCTTGTCGGGCGCTTCGTTGTGGCACGCCACACATAGCGCGTTGCCGTCGGCGCGCATCCTGCCGCTGTGCGGCTCGTGGCAATTGGTGCACGCCACGCCGGCTTGGTACATGCGGCTCTGGCGGAAGGAGCCGTATTCGAACACTTCCGCCAGTTGCTGGCCGTCGGCATGGTAGAGCTCGGAGCGCAGGTTGTCGGGAACGTAGTTGTCGAGCAAGGGCGCCCCCGGGAGGGTCGTCTCCAGCAGGCGGGTGCGGCGTGAATGACAGGCGGCGCACTGATCGACCTGGGCGTGGGCTTCACCCAGCGCCTGGTTTGGCGTCATCGTCGGGCGGGGAAGGGCTGCGGATTGCTTGGGCGGCGCGGTAGCCGGAACGGGCGCCTGCGCGAGCTGTCGGGCGCTGGCGGCATGTTCGCGACCGGGGCCGTGGCAGGCCTGGCAGCCGACGTCAGGCTCGGCCCAGGTGGTGCGATAGCTGTCCCGCGCCGCGTCGTATCCCTTGTTGAATGCGGTGGTGTGGCATTCGCCGCACATCAGGTTCCAGTTCTGGTAGCGGCCGCTCCAGTGCAGGCTGCTGCCGGGGGCGATGCTGCCTTCGGTCTGCAGCGAGAACCACCGGCGCTGGCGCGTATCCCAGGCGATGGTCAAAGCCTGCAGGCGGCCGCCGGGCAGCGGAAGCAGGTATTGCTGCAGGGGATCGACGCCGAAGGTATGGGTGACCGGGAAGTCGGCCTCCTTGCCGTCGGGGCCGGTGGTGCGGACGACGAACGCCTCTCCGCGACGAAAAAAACGGGCGCGATGATCTGCGCCCGAGAAGAGGGAGTCGTTGAAATCGGCGCGCACGGTGGTGGACGTCGCCACCTGCATCGCACGCTCGTGCTTGGAACCTGTCCATAGCGCCGCCTGCGGCTGATGGCAGGCGACGCATTGACTGTCGCTCACATAGCCGGCGCGCTCCTCCCCTTGCGGCGCAGCGGCATGAACCGACAGCGACGCAAGGAGCGGCAGCAGCAGGCGCAGCGTCAATCGCACGGCGGCTTCCGGGGGCTGGGGCGCCTTACTTCGCGCGGCGCGGCGGCATCGCCGCCTCGATCGCGAGGTCCTCGTAGTAGCGGGCGGCGTTGCTGTAGCCCGGGCGATTGGCCAGGCCTTCGAGCTCGAGCGTACCGGTCTCTGCCACGTAGTCCTTCCACGCCACGATCAGCTCACCCAGCTTCTGCGGGTTCTGCGCGGCCAGATTGCGGCTTTCGCTGCGATCCTGGGCGACATTGTAGAGTTCCCACTCGCCGGTACCCCAGGGCTGGTTCGAATACACGATCTTCCAGTCGCCCTTGCGCAGCGCCTTGCGGCCGCCGAGTTCCCAGCCCACCCCTTCGGTGTCGCCGCGAACCTTGTCCGCCTTGCCTTGCAGGTAGGGCAGCATGGACTTGCCGCGCACCGGCAGCGCGACCTTGCCGTTGTAGCTCGTCCCCGGATGGCGGGCGCCGGCCAGCTCGTAGATCGTGGGCGCGACGTCGCTGACGTGGGCGAAGGCGCGCTTCACCTTGCCGCCATCGATGCCCGGCCCCCAGGCGATCGCCGGCACCGAGATGCCGCCCTCGTACAGGAAGGACTTGTAGAGCTTGAATGGCGTCATGCCGACCTGAGCCCAGCCCGGGCCGTATTCGGCGAACGAGCCTTCCTTGCCGATGTTCGGCGTGCTGTTGTCCATGTCCTTGTGGATCCACTCGCGCGTGCGGGCGACGTCGTACACCGAGTTGCCGTCGGCGCCGTTGTCGGACATGAAGAACACGAAGGTGTTGTCGAGCTGGCCGGTGGACTTCACGTACTCGAGCACGCGGCCGATCTGGCGATCCATGTTCTCCACCATCGCAGCATAGACCGTCATGCGGCGGGCTTCGGATTCCTTCTGCGCTGGGGTCAGGCTGTCCCACTTCGGCCAGTTGGGGTGACCCTCGTAGACCTTGGTGTCGGCGGGCAGCAGGCCGAGCTTGATCATGCGCTCAAGGCGCTCCTTGCGCAGTTTGTCGTAGCCCTCCTTGTAGCGCCCCTCGTACTTGGCGATGTCGACTTCGGGTGCCTGCAGCGGCCAGTGCGGCGCGGTGAAGGCGAGGTAGCCGAAGAAGGGCTTGCCCGACCGCTCGTCTTTCTTGAGGTATTCGATCAGTTTGTCGGTGAAGGCTTCGGACGAATAGAAGCCGTCGCGCGGGATCTGGATCGACTTGCCGTTCTCGCGGTAGATCGCCTTCGGCGGCTTTTCCGGGTCGAACGCGACGATGCCGGACTGGTCGCCCCAGTGGCTCGCGCCGCCCTGCACCATGGCGTAGGAGTAGTCGAAACCGCGTGCGGCCGGGCTCTGCTCTTCGGTCAGGCCGAGGTGCCACTTGCCGACCATCGCCGTGCGGTAGCCGGCGTCCTTCAGCACCTGGGGCATGGGTACCACGCGCTCGTTGAGGTAGCCCTCGTAGCCGGGCTTGCCCTTCTGCTCCCCGGTGATGAGCTCGGCCATGTCACCGAGGCCGACGAGATGGTTGTCGCTGCCCGACATCAGCATCGCGCGTGTCGGCGAGCAGAACGGCGACGCATAGAAGCTCGTCATTTTCACGCCGGTATTGGCGAGCCTGTCGAGCGTCGGCGTGGCGATCTCGCCGCCATAGGCGCCTAGGTCGGTGTAGCCGAGGTCGTCGGCGACGATCAGCAGGATGTTGGGGCGCTTGCCAGGGGCGCTCGCGGGCGATGCCGCCTGCACTGCAGGCAGGAACATCGCCGTGGCAACGACCGGCGTGCACAGCGTCGCAAGGCGTCGGGTGATCGGTTTCATGGCTGTCTCCTCGGGATCCGGGCGGTTATGCAGGGTTTTGATGTGCCGATGAAATTTATCGATCCTCGAGATTTTTCGGAACAAGGCGGGTGATTTGTTCCACCAGGTGGAATTTGTCGGCATGGAACAACAGGGTGGCAAGTCCAGGCCTCCCTGCGGGCGGGCCAAATTTGTGCGATGCAATATTGGTGATATAATTCAACCATTGATGCTGCGTTGCGGCACGACTGAATTCAATCATCCTGAAGGAGCCCCTGATGTCGACCATCAGCAAACTCATGATTTCGGCCGCGATGGCCCTGGTCGCTGCGGCGACGACGGCTGCGCCGGCTCGTGCCGCGTCTGATGCGGTGGCCTTCGAGCTCTCGGTGGCCGCCCCGTCGGGTGGGGCTCAGCGCCTCGAATTCCGCGGCGCCGAAGGCTGGCGCCTGGTGAAGGAGGGTGGCATGCGGGCGGTCAGGCTCGATCTCACCGATACGCCTGCCGATGCGACCGTGCAACCGCTCGCCGTGTTCATCGACCGCCCCACCGGCAGCACCTTCGCCTACCTGCCGGAGGCGGGATGGCAATACCTCGGCCACAGCGAGTTCGGCGCCGCGGCGAAGGCCGAAAGTGGCGCCATGACGCTATTCATCGATGGTCCGAGCGGCTTCGTCTACCGCTATGTGGCCGAGCAAGGCTGGAAGTTTGCCGGGCGCATGGGGGAGCAAAAGCTCTGAACTGCCTTCGGGCAATCAGGAAGAACGCTGACCGGCATTGCCGGGCAGCGTTTTTTTTACTCCGAGCAGGGCCTCGGGCAGTGAGCGCGTCAGCGTCCGGTCGCGTCCGCGCCCCCGTCGGCGCCGCCAGCAAGCTGTGTCGTCTGCGCGTGATCCTGCGCCGATCGGGCCTGCGCATCGCGTAACTGTTCCGGCCTGAGCTTGAGCGCGACGTTCTCGCGTTCGCCCAGGGCTTCGGTGTGAAGGGACGCAGCGGCGCGGTTGAACCAGACATAGGCTTCGACCAGGTCCTGCTTGACGCCCGTGCCCGAGCGGTACATCCGCCCCAGTTCCAGCATGCCTTCCGCATCGCCGCCTTCGGCGGCCTTGCGCAGCCAGGTCAACGTCAGGTCGAAGTTCTGCAGCACGCCAAGGCCGGTGCGGTACAGCTTGCCGAGCTGCACCATGGCGGCGGTATGGCCACTGTCTGCCGCGCGCTGCAACCAGCCGACCGCCTCCGACGCGCCTTCGCGCCCTCGGCTCGTGTCATAGAGCATCGACTTCGCGAGGCGATACTGAGCGTCGGCGTCGCCTGCCTGTGCAGCCTGGCGCAGGGCGTCGGGTTCGCTGGCGTAGGGTGCCGGCGCCGCAGCGTGCGTCGGATGCGCCTCCGTCCGGCTGTCGAGGATGTGATTGATTCCCAGGCCGACGCCGGCCAGCACGACGGCCAGCAGCCCGGCCGCCAGGCCGAACAGTCTGCCGCGGCCCTCGGCCAGGGGGCTTGCCGGGCCGATGAAACGGTGGGAACAGTCCAGGCAGCGATAGGGATGGCTGCCTGGATGCTCGGACTTCTCCCGGTGAGAGCGCCATTTCGATTCGCGGCACGTCGTGCCACCGCAATTAGGGCATTTCAATTGGCTGGGACTCTCGGACGGGTTTCGATCGGCCGTTAGAGTATCACCCTCATCCGCAAGTGCCCACTGCGCCGCAGGCGGTGCAGAAGTCGCAGCCATCCTTGCGGATCACGGTGTGGTTGCCGCACTCGGAGCACAGCGCGCCCTGCATCAGCTTGGGCTCGTTGTCGTCGCGCGGCGACTCGAGGATGCCCATTTCCCGCGTCGGATAGCCTTTTTCGTCGAGCACGCCGAGCATCGCGTAGCGGTGGATGATCAGTTGCGCCAGGTAGGCCACGGTGCTTGGGTAGTTCTGCTGGCGCTTGGTGCCCGGCACGAAAGCCATGAAGTCGCCCAGCGGCTCGGGGTAGTCGAGCAGCTTGCGCAGCTTCATGCCGATCCACGCCGGGTCCATGACGCGCATGTCGAGCGACAGGATGCGGGTCAGGCCGTCCAGCGCGCGCGGATAGTTGCCCGACAGCCACACCGAGTACGGCCGCGTGACGCCGTCCGGCAGCGTGATTTCCTTCAGGCCGAGCACGAAGTCCTCGCCGGTGGCCGGGTTGTAGATGTCCACCGTCCACGACAGCGTGCCGTCAGTGCCGGTCTTGGGCTCTTCCAGACTGAACAGGGTGTCGAGCACCGGGTTGTGCTCGTCTTCCTTGTCGAAGGCACCGAGCTTCTCGCAGCGGTAGCGCACCACCTGGGCGAAGGCGGATACCGTGCCGGGGAAGAGCTTCTTCTCGCCATGCGGCGGGAAGGGCATGTCGAAGGACTTCTCGCCCACGGTGCGGGCCAGGGTCTCGAGCTTGAGCTTGAGCCAGCCGCGATCGTTGGCGCGCATGTCCATCGACAGCGTCTTGGCCACGGCACCGAGGCCGCGCGGCTGGTCGGCGCCATTCACCCAGACTTCGAACGGGAAGGTGCCGCCGTTGGTGCCGAACTGGCCGACGAACAGCGCGAAGTCGCCCGTCGGGGTGCCGAGCATGTAGGTCCAGGCCATGTTGCCGTCCGGCATCTCGGGACGGCCCGGCCAGCGCAGGCTCGCCAGCACCGGCGCCGGCAGGCTCTTGATCGACAGGCGCTTGTTGGCATCGGCGATCTCGACGTCGTGCGGCTGCTTCTGATCGGAGGACGGGGTGACGGACAGCACCGAACCCAGCACGTTGTTCGGGCGATAGGTGGCCAGGCCTTTGAGGCCGGCCTTCCACGCGGTGAGGTAGAGGTCCTCGAACTCGGCGTAGGGGTAGTCCTCCGGCACGTTCACCGTCTTGGAGATGGAAGTGTCGATGTAGGGCGCGACCGCAGCGACCATGTCCTTGTGCGCCTGCGCGGAGATCTCGAGCGCGGTCACGAAGGAGTCGGGCAGCGCGTCGACGTTGCCGCCGAGGTGGCGGTACAGGCGCCAGGCGTAATCCTCGACCGCGTACTCCTTGAAGGTGCCGTCGGCCATGCGCTTGCGGCGAGTGTAGGTGTAGGAGAACGGCGGCTCGATGCCGTTGGAGGCGTTGTCGGCGAAGGCGAGCGAGATGGTGCCGGTGGGCGCGATCGACAGCAGGTGCGAGTTGCGGATGCCGTGCTTGCGGATCTTGTCCTTCACGTCGGCCGGCAGGCGCGAGGCGAAGTTGCCGCCCGACAGGTACAGGTCGGCATTGAACAGCGGGAAGGCGCCGCGCTCCCTGGCCAGGTCCGACGAAGCCAGATAGGCGCGGTTGCGCATGTATTCGGAGATCTTGCGCGCTTCCTCTCGCGCTTCCGGTGTGTCGTAGCGCTTGCCGAGCATGATCAGCGCATCGCCCAGGCCGGTGAAGCCGAGGCCCACGCGGCGCTTGGACTGCGCTTCGGCGTGCTGCTGCTCGAGCGGCCAGTGGGTGGCTTCGAGCACGTTGTCGAGCATGCGGATGGAGACATCCACCACCTTGCCGAAGCCGGCGTAATCGAACTCGGCCTTGTCGCTGAAGGGGTTCCTGACGAACGGCGTGAGGTTGATCGAACCCAGGCAGCAGCAGCCATACGGCGGCAGCGGCTGTTCGGCGCAGGGATTGGTCGCCTCGATGGTCTCGCAGTAATAGAGGTTGTTGTCCTGGTTCATGCGGTCCAGGAACAGGATGCCCGGCTCGGCGTGGTCGTAGGTCGAGCGCATGACCTGGTCCCACAGATCGCGCGCGCGCACCTTGCGGTACACCCACATGCCGTCGTCGCGCTGGTAGGCGCCGGCCTGCTTGAACTCTTCGGTGGGCTCCGCCTTGTGCACGAGTTCGACGTCACCGTCGGCCTCGACTGCCTGCATGAAGGGGTCGGTGACGCCGACCGAGATGTTGAAGTTGGTCAGGTCGCCTTCGTCCTTGGCGTGGATGAATTCCTCGATGTCCGGGTGATCGCAGCGCAGCACGCCCATCTGCGCGCCGCGGCGCGCACCGGCGGATTCCACCGTCTCGCACGAGCGGTCGAACACGCGCATGTAGGACACCGGGCCGGAGGCGTTGGATGCCGTGCCCTTGACCAGCGCGCCCTTGGGGCGGATGGAGGAGAAGTCGTAGCCTACGCCACCGCCGCGACGCATGGTCTCGGCGGCCTGGGCGAGCGCGGTGTAGATGCCGGGGCGGCCGTCAACGGCCTCGGTGACCGAGTCGCCCACCGGCTGCACGAAGCAGTTGATCAGCGTGGCAGCGAGCGTGGTGCCGGCGGCGCTGTTGATGCGGCCGGCCGGAACGAAACCTTTCTCCTGCGCTTCGAGGAACTTCGCCTCCCAGTGCGCGCGCTTGTCCTCGGCCTCGACGGCGGCGAGCGCGCGCGCAACGCGCTGGCGCACCTCGGCAACGGATCGTTCGTTGCCTTTGGCATATTTCTCGATGAGGACTTCGCCGGAAATCTCCTGGGCAGCCAGCGTGCTGGCGTCGAGCTTGTCGGTGTGCTGGATCGTGGCGCTCATGGTGCTTTTCTTCACCCTCGTTATTGTGTGGGACGGGCTGAAGAATAGCGCGGAAAGGCCGATTTCGCAAAAAAATAAAAACCTTTAAAAACAGTGACTTAAAATAATATGTTGTGTACTGCTTTCTTTCGATCCACTAGATCTAGTAGCACGAAACTGGCGCGCGAACGGAGAAAATCCTTTGTTTTCGCGGGTTTCCGTCCATTTCCGGAGGTCGCGCCGCAGGCTCGACGACTGCCGCCCTACAGGCTGCGGCCACCCGGAAAGAACAGCGACACATAGGCGGCGAGATGCAGTTCCGCCTCCTCGCGGATGCCGCTGATCATGTCCGGCTGCAGGCTCAATGTCGGCCACACCAGCGGATCGACTGCGGCTGCCGCCTCGTTGCTCGACAGGGCGAGTTCGTCGGCACGGACGATGTGATTGGCAAGATGCACCACGCTCGCATCCGCCGCGTATTCGCCGCCGAGCCGGGGTACCGTCTGGGCGCCGATGACGCCGGCGAAGCAGGCGGGAAGCTTCCAGTGGTCCATCAGCGTGGCGCCGACTTCGGCGAAATCACAGCCGACGACGCGTCGCTCGACCTGGTGCAGCAGCGCGCCTGACGCCTTCGCCTGCGAGGCCGCTTCTGCCGCGAGTGCGGGCAGCTCGTGATACATCACCAGGTGGCCGATGTCGGCCAGCAGGCCGATGACGAAGATCCGCTCCGGGGCAGCCTGCCGGCAGGCGCGCGCGATGGCGCGAGCGGTCAGGCCGCGCATCACGCTGGCGCGCCAGAAGCGGTTCATGTCCATGAACTCGGGACGAATGCCGCGGAACACCGACTCCAGCGACATCGCCAGCACGAGGTCGTGTACCTGCTGCAGGCCGAGGATGGTCACCGCGCGGCTGACGTTGTCGACCGCGCCGTCGAAGCCATACATCGCGCTGTTGACCACCCGCAGCAGGCGGGCCGTCAATGCGGGGTCCGCCGCGACCAGGCGCGAGACCTCGTGGACCCCGCCCTCGGGCGCGTCCAACTGCTCGCGGATGCGCAGATAGACAGTGGGCAGCGAGGTGAGGGCGTCGATCTGGCTGACCAGTTCCTGTGCGGAATACATGTGTGCTTGTCCGGAAGGGAGGCTTGGATTATCGGTGATCGTGTTCGTGTCTTGAACCGCCTGGCATGAAGAGCAATGGTGCGGCGGCGGGCAGTTCCGGCTGCAGGGTCACATGCTCGATGCCGAAGCGATCCGCGAGCATGGCGCGCTGCGCGGCGAGGATGGCCGGCCAGCGGCGCGCGTCGGTCAGCACGAGGTGTGCCGACAGCGCCGGCTGCCGCGAGTCCAGGCTCCAGATGTGGAGGTCGTGCACCGAACGCACGCCCTCCACCGCCGCCATCGCCTGCCCCACGTCGGGCAGCGAAATGCCATCGGGCACGCCTTCGAGCAGGGTGTGTACCACGTTTCTCAGCAGGTTCAGCGTCGAGGCCAGGATGAGGCCGCAGATCAGCATGGTCAGCAGGGGGTCGATCGGCGTCCAGCCAGTGAATTGGATCACGAGGCCGGCGGCGAGTGCCGCGACCGAGCCGAGCAGGTCGCCCATCACGTGCAGCAGCGCGCCGCGGGTGTTGAGGTCGCCTTCGCCGCGCGTCAGCAGCCACGCGACGACGAGATTGAGCACGAGTCCGCCCAGCGCCACCAGGGTGACCGCCTCGCCGGCGATTTCCCGCGGCGCCATCAGGCGCAGCACCGCCTGCCACGACAGCAGCGCCACCACGGCGAGCATGAAGAGGCTGTTGGCCAGCGCCGCGAGCGCCTCCACCCGGCGCAGGCCGTAGGAGTGGCGCGGGCTGGCGGGGCGCTGGGCGATGCGTGTTGCCAGCGCCGCGAGTCCCAGCGAAAGCGCGTCGGTGACCATGTGGCCGGCATCGCCCAGCAATGCCAGCGATCCGGACCACCAGCCGGCCAGCGCCTCGATGACGGCAAAGCCGAGCGTCAGCACGAGTGCCAGTGGCAGATGGCGGCTGGCGGCGTGATCGTGATGATGATGGCCGTGTACGGAATGGGGGGCGTGTCCATGTCCATGCGGGTGCCCGCCCCGGTCATGGGTCTCGTGGCCATGCGAGTGGTGCGGGTGGTGGGGTTGATGGGCGTCCGTCATGCCGGTCGGTGGTCGTGGTCGATGGTCCGATTATGCGGCCTCGCGCCGGCCCGAGGTGCAGCGACACCGTTCGACCTGCGATCAGGCAATAGGGAAAAGCGTCTAGCCCGCTGACTCATTCACCCAATTTCTGCAGGGGCATCACGAGCCTAGAGTGGCAAGCACGCCAATGGCTCGCGGAGTCCCGTCATGAAGTCCTGTTCCGATTCTTCCTCGCTCCTTGCGTCGCCGTCCCGGCGCGCATTCCTGCGCGGCGTGCCGGTGGTGACCGCCGCTGCCGCGGTGGCACCGACGCCGGCCATCGCCGCCACCGGCAGGCACCAATGGGCGATGCTGGTCGATGTGCGCAAGTGCATCGGTTGCCAGGCCTGCACGGTGTCCTGCATCCAGGAGAACGGGGTGCCCGAGGGCAGCTTCCGCACCGTGGTGTCGACCTACAGCGTCAAGCTCACCGACAGCGCCCAGCCTGCCGGGACGTATGTGCTGCCGCGGCTGTGCAACCACTGCGACAACCCGCCCTGCATCCCGGTGTGCCCGGTGGGCGCCACCTACAAGCGCGACGACGGCATCGTCGCCGTCGACGGCGATCGCTGTGTGGGCTGCGCCTACTGCGTGCAGGCGTGTCCGTACGACGCGCGCTTCATCAACCACGAAACCAACAAGGCCGACAAATGCACCTTCTGCGCGCATCGCGTGGATGCCGGCCTGCTGCCCGCCTGCGTCGAAACCTGTGTGGGCGGCGCCCGCATCTTCGGCGACATCAACGACCCGAACGGCGAACTGGCGCGCCGCCTCAAGGAAGCGCAGCCGCAGCTCAAGGCGCTCAAGCCGGAACTGGAGACGTCGCCGCGCGTGTTCTACATCGGGCTGGACGAGCGCTTCAGCGGCAAGGTCGAGGGCGAGGGCACGTTGTGGAAGCCCCGCAACCTGCAATCCACCGCGCACGGCTGAGCACAGGAGACGCGATCATGAACCCGAACATCGTCGAAACCATCAACGTGGCACGCGAAGTCGCGTGGCTGCCCTGGGCCGTGCAGTATTTCTTCCTCATCGGCCTGTCCTACGGTGCCTTCCTGCTGTCGCTGCCGGGCATCGTCTTCCGTCGCCCGACCTGGGGCGGGGTGTCCCGCCTGGCGCTGCTCGGCGCGCTGGTGTGCGGTCTGTCGGCGCCGGTGGCGCTGCTCGCCGACCTGCATCAACCGGGGCGCTTCTGGCACTTCTACGCGTACTTCACGCCGACTTCGTGGATGTCGTGGGGGGCATTCTTCATCCCCATCTATCTCGGCGGGCTGATCGTCTATGGGTGGCTGGCATTTCGTCCCGATCTGGCGCGGCATGCGGCGAGCGGCGGCAGACTCGCTGGCGTGGCGGGAACGCTGGCTTACGGCGGGCATGAAAGCCGCGGCGCGTTGAAGGCCGCTGCCCTGCTGGCCTTCGTCGGCGCGGCGCTGGTGGCGCTGTACACCGGTGTCGAAGTCGCCGTGGTCAGGGCGCGTCCGCTGTGGAACACGCCGCTGCTGCCGGTGCAGTTCTTCATCACCGCACTCGCTGGCGCGACCGGCCTGGCGCTGGTGTTCAACCGCTTCAGCAGCCGCGATGCGGCGCACACGCTGACCCTTTCGCGCGTGCTGGCCGCGACCCAGGCCCTGGCGCTGGCGATCGGCGCCCTGTGGCTGGCGCTGGGCGTGAGCGGGCTGTCGCCGGTGCATGCGAAGGCGCTCGCCGAAGTCGGCCCTTCGGCCAACTGGCAGATTTCGGCGGTGTGGGCTGCTGCGGCCACCGCGCTGACCCTGCTGCTGGCGTGGAAGCGTCCCGGCTCGGGCCTCCTCGTCGGCCTGCTGGCCCTGCATTCGGCCTGGATGATGCGCTGGTCCATCTTCATCGGCGGCCAGGAGGTGCCCAAGACCGGTGCCGGCTACTACAGCTACTCGCTGCCGCTGGGGCCCGAAGGCCTGATGGGCATCGTCGGCACCGCGGGGCTATGGATCTTCCTTTTCGTTCTCATCACCAGCTTGCTGCCGCTCGACCGCATCGCGGCCGGCGCCGCCGACAAGGCGGGCGTCTGAACCCCACGGCCAGCGATCAAGGAGCATTGTCATGAAAATCGAACGTCGTGAAATCATCGCCGCCGGAGGCCTCGCCGCTTTCGTCGCCGGCTTCTCGCAGACCCTGGGGCGCATGGTGTCGAACTTCACCGCCGCGGAGGAGAAGAAGATCGCCGAAGGCCGGCACATCCATGGCCGCTCGGCGGAACCGGAATACAGGGTCGACCCGGTGAGCGGCGAATTCATCCCGAACCCCGACCAGCAGGTGAGCTACACCGCGTGCCTGGGCTGCACCACGATGTGCGGCGTGCGTGTCCGGGTGGATACGCGCAGTGGCCGCATCATCCGCGTGAGCGGTAACCCCTACAGCCCGATGTCGACCGATCCGCACCTGCCGATGAAGGCCTCGGTGAAGGAGAGCTTCGTCGCGCTGTCGCGCTTCCAGGACAAGGGGCTCGCCGGGCGCTCGACCGCCTGCGGTCGTGGCAACGCGGCCATGGATCAGATGAACTCGCCGTTCCGCGTGCTGACGCCGCTCAAGCGCGTCGGTCCGCGCAATTCGGGGAAATGGGAGCCGATCTCCTTCGAGCAACTGGTGAAGGAAGTCGTCGAAGGCGGTGATCTGTTCGGCGAGGGCCATGTCGAGGGCCTGGCGGCGTTGCGCGATCTGGCGACGCCCATCGACCCCGACGCTCCCGAACTGGGGCCGCGGGTGAACCAGGTCGGGGTGCTGACCAGCGTCAACGACGGCCGCGAGGCCTTCAGCCGCCGCTTCTGGAACAAGGCCTACGGCACGCTGAACCACGTCGGCCACGGCGCCTACTGCGGTGGCGCCTACCGGTCCGGCTCCGGCGCGCTGTTCGGCGACCTCAAGGGCATGCCGCATGGCAAGCCCGACCTCGCGAACGCCGAGTTCGTGCTGTTCATCGGCACCGCGCCGGGCAATGCCGGCAACCCGTTCAAGATCACCGGCACCAAGCTTGCCAAGGGGCGCACCGAAGGCCGGCTGGAGTATGTGGTCATCGATCCGGTGCTGAACAATTCGAACAACCTCGCCGCGGGCGAGCGCGGACGCTGGGTGCCGATCCGCCCCGGCACCGATGGCGCGCTGGTGATGGCCATCATGCGCTGGATGTTCGACAACGACCGCGTCAATACGGCCTACCTTGCCTGGCCCAACCAGGCGGCGGCCGAGGCCGGCGGCGAACCGTCCTTCACCAACGCCACCTGGCTGGTCATCGCGCAGGACGGGCATCCGCGCCAGGGCCGTTTCCTGCGCGGCTCGGACATCGGCATGGCTGTGGCCGAGGCCGATCGCTACAAGGACGCGGACCCATATCTGGTGCTGGGCGCCGACGGCCAGCCGGTGCCGGCCCACACCGCCTCCGGGCCCACGCCGCTGGAGGCCGGCGGAGCCACGGTGACGCTGGGCGATGCGCCGGTACGGCTGAAGACGGCCTTCGAACTGCTGCGCGAATCGGCGCGCAAGCATGAGATCGCCGAGTATTCGGCGATCTGCGGCATCCCGCAGGAGATCATCGTCGGTCTCGCCGAGGAATTCACCCGCCATGGCCGCAAGGCGAGTGCGGTGGCCCATGGCGGCATGATGGCCGGCAACGGCTTCTACAACGCCTACTCGGTCGTGACCTTGAACGCGCTCATCGGCAACCTCAACTGGAAGGGCGGGTTCGTCATGAACGGCGGCGGCTTCAAGGATGCCGGTGCCGGCCCGCGCTACGACCTCGAGACCTTTTCCGGCGAGGTCAAGCCTTCGGGCACGCCCCTGGGACGCAATGCGCCCTACGAGCGCTCGGCCGAATTCGCCCGGCGCAAGGCCGAGGGCAAGGCCTATCCGGCGCGCGATGCCTGGTTCCCGAACGCGCCGGGATTGGGCACGGAGTGGCTGACCGCGGCGCTGCGCGGCTATCCCTACGGGCTCAAGGCGCTGATCCTGTGGAGCAGCAACCCGATGTACGGCATCCCGGGCATCCGCGCGCTGGTCGAGAAGGATCTGGCCGATCCGAAGCGGCTGCCGCTCATCGTCTCGGTCGATCCGCTGATCAACGAGAGCAATGCCTTCGCCGATTACATCGTGCCGGACTCGATCATGTATGAAAGCTGGGGCTGGACGGCGCCCTGGGGCGGGGTCCCGACCAAGGCGAGCACGGCGCGCTGGCCGGTGGTGGAACCCAGGGCGACGAAAACGGCCGATGGCCAGCCGGTGGGCATGGAGACCTTCTACATCGCGCTCGCTGCGGCGATGAAGCTGCCCGGCTTCGGCGCTGACGCGATCGCCGACATGGAGGGCAACCGCTATCCGCTGCTGCGCCCGGAGGACTGGTACCTGCGCGGCGGCGCGAACGTCGCCTTCGCCGGCAAGGCGCCGGTGGGGGATGCGACCGACGACGATCTGGCGCTGTCGGGTGTGGCGCGCATCCGTCCGGCACTGGAATCGGTGCTGAAACCCGAGGAGTGGCGCAAGGTGGCCTTCCTCTACACCCGCGGCGGGCGCTACCAGCCGGCTGGGGAGGCGCAGGATGCCGAACACCCCGACTGGCAGGCGCAGCGCTTCAGCAAGCCGTTGTGGCTGTGGAACGACAACGTCGGCGGCACCCGCAACACGCTGACCGGCAAACGCTTTTCGGGTTGCGCGACCTGGCAGCCACCGGCCTTCTTCGACGGCACGCCGATGCGCGAGGTGCATGGCGAGGCCGACTGGCCGCTGCAGATCGTCAGTTTCAAGTCGCCGCTGCAGAACTCGTACAGCATCGCCACCCGCATCACCGGCCTGCATCCCGACAACCCGGTCCTGGTGCATCCCGCGGATGCGGCGACGCTGGGCCTGCGCACCGGCGATCCCGCCCGCATCCAGACTCCCGGCGGCGCGGCGGGGTGCACCGTGATCGTGCATGAAGGCGTGATGCGCGGCGTGATGGCGATCGAGCATGGCTACGGCCATCGCGAACTCGGTGCGCGTGCCCATCGCATCGGCGAGCGCGCCCAGCCCGAGCGCCCCGACCTGCGCGCGGGCATCAACCTCAACGACCTCGGCCTGAGCGATCCGACCCGCGGCAAGGAGGCGGTGTGGGTGGATGCGGTGTCCGGGACGTCGGTGCGCCAGGGCATTCCGGCGCGCCTGCTGCGCGCATGAGGCCTGCGCCGGCGTTCAGTCCAGCCACGCCGGGTCCGCGCGCAGCATCAGGCGCGCGAGCTCGGCGGCACTGCCGACGCCGGTCTTTTCCATGACGTGATGGCGGTGCACATGCACCGTCTTTTCACTGATGTCGAGCGCACGGCCGACCAGCTTGTTGGGCAGACCCTGCGCCACCAGCCGGGCCACCTCGAGCTCGCGCGGCGACAGGCGGGAGAGCAGCGCCTTGGCCACCTCGCAGCGCGCGCTGCGGTCGCGCGTTTCGCAGCCGAGCTTCACCGCACGGCCCACGGCGTCGAGCAGGGCCTGATCCTTGAAGGGTTTCTCGAGGAAGTCGCAGGCCCCGTGCTTCATCGCCTGCACGGCGAGGTCGACGTCGCCATGCCCGGTGATGAACACGATGGGCACGCTCCAGCCGCGGCTGTGCAGCACCTGCTGCAGTTCCAGCCCGCTCATCATCGGCATGCGGATGTCGAGCACCAGGCAGCCGACGGTGCCGGGGTCGGGCAGAGGATCGAGGAATTCCTCCGCCGAGGCGTGGGTCGCCACCTGCCAGCCGACCGATTCGAACAGGAACACCAGCGAGCGGCGAAAGGCGGCATCGTCATCGACGACGTGGATCGAGAGATCTTCGAGTTTGGTCATGGGCTTGGGAGCTGGAGTCCGGGCAAGGTCAGGATGAAGCGGGTGCCGATGCCGTCCGCGGGCGCGTCGGCAGCCAGCCTCCCGCCATGTGCTTCGGCGATGCTGCGGCAGATCGACAGGCCGAGCCCCAGGCCATCGGGTTTGGTGGTGAAGAAGGGCTCGAAGAGGTGGCTGTGGGTAGTGGCGTCCATGCCGCTGCCGTGGTCGCGCACCATGATCTCGAGCCTGCTTCCGGCGGCGGCGAGCGTCAGTTCCAGCTTCTGCCGTTCGGGCGGCAGGTCGCGGGCGGCGTCGTAGCCATTCTTCAGCAGGTTCAGCAGCACCTGCTGGATCTGCAGGCGATCGACCTCGATCACGCCGCCCGGGGCGAGCGTGTCGAGGAGCGTGATGTCGGGGGCGCGCGCCATCATGCCGCGGGACAGCGCGATCGCCTCGCCGGCAAGTTCGGCAGGGGCGACCGCCTCGCGTGCCGCGGTGCGCTTGCGGGCGAAGGCGCGGATGCGCGACAGGATGCCGGAAGCGCGTTCGGCCTGGGCGGCGATCTCGCCGGTCGCCTCGCGCAGCGCGGCGTCGGTCAGGCGGCCGTTGTCGGCGCGGAGGATCAGGCTGTTGGCGTAGTTGGCAATGGTCGCGAGCGGCTGGTTCAGCTCGTGGGCGAGCGTGCCCGACAGTTCGCCAAGGACCGACAGGCGTGCGAGGTGGCCGGCCTGCTCCTGCGCATCCCGCGCGGAAGCCTCGAGCCGGTCGCGCTCGGCCAGCGCCGCGCTGAGCGCAGCGGTGCGCTTCTGCACGAGGTATTCGACGCGCACCGTGTAGAGGATCCAGCCCAACAGGACGACGGCGAAGCCGGCGACCCACGGCCAGTAACGCTGTGCCAGCACCATCAGCGTGGGTTCGCGAAGATAGGCGTAGGGGCCGATCTGCAGTTGCCGGAACAGTTCGTGGACCGACTGGTAGTCGGCCGGGACTGCCCAGGCCAGTCCGTCGCGGGCGGCATCCATCGACAGCAATGCGATCGCGACCTGCTTGCCCAGCGCGGGCGGGGTGTGGCGCAGGCTGGCCAGCGGCCAGTCGGGGTAAAGGGGGGTGGTCGTGGCGCACGGGAAGTCAGGCTCGGCGCGCGGCGCCAGCACCCGGAACGACCGCGCCGCCTCGCCCAGGCTTTCGAGCATGCAGGTGCGCACGATGCCCGCGTCGGCGCGGCCGTTGGCCACCTCCTCGAGCACCCGGCTCATCGGGAAGCCCACCGTCTGCAACGCGGCGAAGTCCTCGTCCGGCGACAGGCCGATGGCGGCCAGCGCGCCCCACATCAACTGGAAACCGCCGAAGCCTTCGCGCCCGACGATGGCGACGCGCTTGCCGCGCAAATCCGCCAACGCTCGCAGATCGCTGCGGTCGGCACGCACGAGCACCGTCGACCCCAGCGCGCGCGCCGGGGAGCGGCCGTGACCGGCCACCAGGGTCAGGATGCGGCTCGCGCCGAATTCGGCCTCCAGCTCGACATAGTGCCCCGGATTGGTGACGATGAAGTCGAGTTCGCCGGCCGCCACCGCGGCGCGCATGCCTGAGTGGTCGAGGCGCGCGAGGCGCACGGTGTGGCCGGGCAGGCTGGCTTCGAGGCGACGCACCATCGGCGACCATTCGCTGACGGTGGCCTCGGAACCAAGGAAATCGAGCACGCCGATGCGGATCTCGTCGTTCTGGCGTGCACCGGCTGGCAGGCAGGTCCACATCAGCAGCGTGGCCAGCGCGAGGGCGATGCCGAGGTGTGGCTTGCGGACGAGCTTCATGGGTGCAAAATCGCCTTTTGAGTGGCGCCCGTCAAGGCGCTGGCCCGGTAAAGCGTGCGCCGCAGCGTACGCCGGCATTCGCGAGAGTACGCTGGCGCCGGGGCGTTCACGCATGAGGTTGCATCCATGAGACTGTTGAGCTGGAACATCCAGTGGGGGCGCGGGGCCGATGGCAAGGTTGACCCGTCGCGCACCGTGGCGGCGATCAGGGCCGCTGGCGAATTCGACGTGATCTGCCTGCAGGAGGTCGCGTGCAATTTCGACGGCCTGCCGGGGGGTTCGGTCGGTGACGAGGTGGCGTTCCTTGCTGCGGCGTTTCCCGGGCACACGCCGGTGTTCGGCGCCGGGCTGGACATTGCGGACGGGCGCGGCAGGCGCGCGCTGTTCGGTAACCTGCTGCTGTCCCGCCTGCCGGTGGGGCAGGTGTTCCGCCACATGCTGCCGGCGCCTGCCGATCCGGGCTGGCCGTCGATGCAGCGCGTGTGCGTGGAGGCGGTGCTCAGCAGTGCGAGCGGTCCGCTGCGTGTCCTGACCACCCATCTGGAGTACTACTCGGCCCGCCAGCGCGGTGCTCAGGTGGCGGCGCTGCGCGGGCTGCAGGTCGAGGCGGCAGCACAGGCCGCCCTGCCGTCGGCGGCGAAGGAGTCCAACCCCGCGTTCACGCTGCCGGCGCGGCCGGCAGCGGCGGTGGTGTGCGGCGACTTCAATTGCGAGCCGGGTTCGGCCGAATACCGGCAGATGGTGCAGCCGCTGGCGGACGGCGCGCCGCCGTGGCGCGACGCGTGGACGGTGCTGCATCCCCACTCGGCGCACGCGCCCACCGTCGGCCTGCATGGCGCGGAGTGGCCCGACCGGGCGTATTGCTGCGACTTCGCCTTCATCTCCGAGGATCTTGCCGGCCGTGTGCGGTCACTGCAGGTACTGGCCGACACGCCAGCGTCCGATCACCAGCCCATCGTGCTCGAGCTCGACGACTGCGCGGCTGGCTGAATGACCGCCGTCCCGCGAGGGGCCGAAAGGATCGACGCATGGTGGCATCGATGCGGGCGGTGTTCAGCTTCCGGGTAGCGGCTCGATGAGGTCGCGGTAGGCATGCCAGGTCGCATGGCCGACGATGGGCATGGTCACCACCAGGCCGATGTGGAAGCTTAGGAAGCCGAGGAGGGTCAGGCCGGCGATCAGCAGCGCCCACACGAACATCGCTGCCGGATTGCGCGCCAGCGCACCGAAGCTCGCCAGCATGGAGCTGATCGCATCCTGGTTGCGGTCCAGCATCAACGGGATGGACACCACGCTGGCGGCGAACACGATGGTCGCGAAGATCAGGCCGACGCCGAAGTACACGCCGAGGAACTCCGCGTTCTGCATGCTCAGCACCTGCTCGAGAAAGCCCGACAGGTTGGGCATCTCGTTGGTGTAGAACAGGGCGAAGATCACCAGCGAGGCGCGCGCCCAGACGAGGAACACGATGCCCAGCACCACCGCGAAGATGCCGATGTTGCCGGCATTGCGCCGCCATACGGTGAGCGTCGGTGCCAGCGCGCAGCCCTGGCCGAGCTCGCGGCGGCGGCTGATCTCGTACAGGCCCATCGCCAGGAACGGGCCCAGCAGCAGGAAGCCGGACGTGAGCGCTGAGGTGTATTCGTAGGCATGCTCGAACACGAAGGTGATCAGCAGGCCCATGCCGGTGAAGCAGAAGCCGTAGAACAGGCTGGGAATGGGGCAGGACTTGAAATCCGCGAGGGCGCGCGCCACCCAGCGCAGGGGCGCGGTGGCGGGAATGTCCCTCACGGTGGGAAAGGGGGGCTGCTGGCGCTCGTCCAGCGGGGCATCGTTCTGCTGCGACATTGTCTTCTCCAGGTTGGGGCCTTGCTTGCAGCGGAGCGGCGTGTCGCGGTTCTTGTCAGGGTGCCGCAGCGACGAACGTCCGGATCGCATCACTCAGGATCTGCGGCGCCTCGTCCATCATCGAATGGCCTGCACCGGGGATCCGGATCATGCTCGCGCCGCCCGCCGTGGCGCGCAGCGCGTCGAAAAGGGGTTGTGCCGTCTCGGGCGGCGTCATGCGATCGCGCTCGCCGCAGATCAGCAGCGCGGGGCAGCATACCCGCGACGCGGCGGTCAACCCGTCCTGCCAGGCGTTGCAGGCGCCGAGATCGATCGCCAGCGAGCCGCCAGGCTGTCGCTGCATGCGCTGCAGGTTGTGGGCCTGCAGGGCGGCCAGGCGCGCCTCGCCAAGCTCTTCGACCGGCCCGAACGACCACTTGTTCACCATCGCCCAGGCGGCAGGCGGATCGTCGCGTGCCGCGTCCAGCAGGAAGGGCGCCACCGGCATCGGCGCGACGCTGCCGACGAGCACCAGTTTCGCGCAGCGCTCGGCTGCGCGTGCCGCCGCGGCCAGGGCAGTCAGCGAGCCCATGCTGTGGCCTACGAGGCACATGCGGCCACAATCCAATGCGTCGAGCAGGCGCACGAGCCACGCGGCCTGGGTGTCGATATCGGCGAGGGCCGCGCCTTCGGACGCGCCGTGGCCGGGGAGGTCCGGCGCAATCGTCCGGTGGCCGGCAGCGGCGAGCGTGGCGGCCACCTCGTCCCACACGCCGTGGTCGTGGCCGGCGCCATGGATCAGCACGATGGCCGGCGCCTCCAGTGCACCGCTTGTGCCGCGTGCGGCACTGTCTGCGACACACACGCCATGACCGTCGACGTCGAGGTGGAACAGGGGCATGGGCGTGCGCTCAGGCGAATTCGTCGGGTTCGACGATGCGCTCGATCGCGGCGATACGGTCCTTCAAGGCGAGCTTGCGCTTCTTGAGCCGGCGCAGCATCAATTCGTCGTCGACCGGTGCAAGGGTGAGGCGCGCGATGGCTTCGTCGAGGTCGCGGTGTTCCACCCGCAGGTCTTCCAGACGGGCTCGCAGGCTCGTCACGTCATCGAAGGACGCATCGTTCATCGATTCACCTGCATGAGGCGGGGGCGCTCGTGCGCCGGGGGAGGGTTCGGCAGGATGGTATGCGGGCGTCGGGAGAATGACAACCACGACGCAGCGCGATGCCGGACGCCTGCCCGGCCATCGCCGGCGCGCACCCGGCCCGGGATGGCAGCGGCGAGGAGCATCGCTTACCATTCGGCGCTCGACGACAGCACCGACGGTCCGATCTGTGAGCAAGGCATTCACCCGCGAAGGCGATGGCGAGGACGACGACGAGGAACTCTCGCCTTCGCTGCGGCTGCCTCCCGGCAGCAAGAACTACATGACGCGCCGCGGCTATGACGCGCTGCGCGCCGAACTCGAGCAATTGGTGCGCAGCGAGCGGCCCCGGCTGGTCGAAACGGTGGCCTGGGCGGCCGGCAACGGCGACCGTTCCGAAAACGGCGACTACATCTACGGCAAGAAGCGCCTGCGCGAGATCGACCGCCGCATCCGCTTCCTGATCAAGCGCATCGAGAGCGCCGACGTGGTCGACCCCGAGCGCCAGCAGGAACTCGACCAGGTCTTCTTCGGCGCCACCGTCACCATCGAGGATGTGGCGACGGCCGAGCAGCAGACCTGGCAGATCGTCGGCGTGGACGAGGCCAACGCCTCGGACGGCCGCATAAGCTGGATCTCGCCGCTGGCGCGTGCGCTGCTCAAGGCGAAGGAGGGCGACGCGGTGCGCTTCCAGAGCCCGGCGGGGCTGCGCGAGGTGGAGATCGTGGCGATCCGCTACCTCTGACGGCGCAAGTCCGCCATTCCGCCGCGAGCTTGCGTGCGAGCACTCTTGAAAGCCGGGAGAACGACCCCACATCGGACTGCATTGATTCATCCGCAACCGAGCTGGAGTCGTATCCATGTCCGAAACCGCCACCCCGACCGACAAGAACTCCCAGACGCTGGCCTTCCAGGCCGAGGTGAAGCAGCTTCTTCACCTGATGATCCACTCGCTGTATTCCAACCGCGAGATTTTCCTGCGCGAGCTCGTCTCCAACGCTTCCGACGCCTGCGACAAGCTGCGCTTCGAGGCGCTCGACAACGGCAGCCTGTATGAGAGCGACAGCGAGCTGAAGATCCGCATCGGCTTCGACGCCGAGGCCAAGACGCTGACCATCGCCGACAACGGCATCGGCATGAGTCGTGACGAGGCCATCGCCCACCTGGGGACCATCGCCAAGTCGGGCACCCGGGAATTCTTCGGCAAGCTCACCGGCGACCAGAAGAAGGACGCGCACCTGATCGGCCAGTTTGGTGTCGGTTTCTACTCTGCCTTCATCGTTGCCGACAAGGTCACCGTGGTATCGCGCCGCGCCGGCCTGCCGGCAGACCAGGGCGTGAAGTGGGAGTGCTCGATGACCGGCGACGAGGCCGGCGCCTACACGGTGGAGCCGGTGGAGCTGGCCGGCCGCGGCACCGAGATCACCCTGCACCTGCGCGAAGGCCAGGAAGACCTGCTGTCGTCGTGGAAGCTCAAGAGCCTGATCCGCAAGTACTCCGATCACATCGTGCAGCCGATCGTGATGAAGAAGGAGGAATGGAACGAAGAGCAGAAGAAGCAGGTGCTGACCGACGAGGACGAGACGGTCAACCAGGCCAACGCGCTGTGGACGCGCTCGAAGAACGACGTCACCGACGACGAGTACACCGCCTTCTACAAGCACGTCGCGCACGACTTCGAGGATCCGCTGGCATGGACGCACTCGCGCGTCGAGGGCCGCCACGAATACACCAATCTGCTGTACATCCCGAAGAACGCGCCCTTCGACCTGTGGGACCGCAACGCCAGGCACGGCATCAAGCTGTACGTGAAGCGCGTCTTCATCATGGACGACGCCGAGAAGCTGATGCCCACCTACCTGCGTTTCGTGCGCGGGGTGGTGGATTCGGCCGACCTGCCGCTCAACGTGTCGCGCGAGATCCTGCAGGAATCCAAGGACATCGACACCATCCGCGCCGGCTGCACGAAGAAGGTGCTGACCTTGCTCGAGAGCCTGGCCAACGGCGACGAGGCTGCCGACAAGGAAAAATATGCCGACTTCTGGCAGGCCTTCGGCAAGGTGCTGAAGGAAGGGGTTGGCGAGGACTTCGCCAACAAGGACAAGATCGCCGGCCTGCTGCGCTTCGCCTCGACCAAGCTGGACACCCAGGAAGAGGTGGTGTCGCTCGCCGACTACATCGGCCGCATGAAGGAAGGCCAGGACAAGATCTACTTCGTCACCGCCGAGACCTTCAACGCCGCGAAGAACAG
>JAFEFM010000515.1 GCA_018240585.1 Pseudomonadota bacterium | reverse complement strand
CGGCCGGCATGCCCGCCTGCAGTTGGCGGTCGCCGAGTTCCTTCCTGCCCCTGGGCGTCAGCGAGATGCGGGCGAGGTAGTAGGACTGCCTGGTTTCCGGCTCGGTGATGAGGTCGGTCGACACCGAGTCGACCTTGCCGTGCAAGACCAGCGCCGGCGAATGGGCGAAGGACGAGAAGCGCACGTCCGTCTCCATGCCCGACTGCACGCGGTCGATCATGTGCGGCGGCACCCTCGTCTCCAGCAGCAGGGCTTCGTCGCGCGGCACCACGTCCATCAGCTTCTGCCCCGGCGCGATGACGCCGCCCACGGTCTGCGACACCAAGCCGACGACCTGGCCTTCGGCGGGCGAACGTATCGTCGTGCGCGCCAGCTCGTTGCCCGCGGCCTTCAGCTTTTCGGCATCGGCCTGCACCTCGCCGCGGATCTCGGCAAGCTGCGCATCCACCTCCTTGCGGTATTCCTGCGTGCGCTGCACCGCGCGCAGCTTCATCTCGGCGATCGAGCGGCGCGCGCGCTGGATGTTGCCCTGCAGGTCGGCGATCGACCCGGCCGCCTCGGCCGCCAGGCGCTGGATCTCGAGCTGCTTGTTGCGCGGCGCATAGCCTTCCTGCACCAGTTCGCGCAGGCCCTTCAGCTCGTCCTGCAGCAGCTCGAGCTGGGTACGGCGCGCCGACAGCATGCCCTCGTAGCCGCGGATCGTCGCCTCCTCGCCCTGGATGTTCTCGCGCATGGCGTCCAGCTCCGCCTTCAGCGCGCTGCGGCGCGCGGCGAAAAAGCTTTGCTGGTTGTCCATCGCCTGCCGGATCAGCGGATCGGCCGGCGCGTCCTGCAGGTCGGGGTGGAAAACGACACTCGCGCGATCGGCCTGCTCGGCCATCAGGCGGCCTTCCATCGCGCGCAGGGTCAGATAGTGCTGGCGCACCGATTGGTAGTTGGCCACCGCCATCGCATCGTCGATGCGCAGCAGCGGATCGCCATTGCGCACGTACTGGCCTTCCTTCACATACACCTCGCTGACGATGCCGCCGGACAGGTGCTGTACCGCCTTGCGCTTGGTGTCGATGGCGACCATGCCGGCCGTCGGCACGCCTTCGTCGAGCGGCGCCAGCCCGGCCCACAGCAGGAAGCCGCCGAAACCCAGGCCCAGCACCCACATGCCCAGCCGCGCCGGCCGCCCGGTGTCGGTGGGCAAGCCCGGGGCGGCGTCGACCTCCTGCGCCGGGGACGGTCGATCGGCGCCCGCGGGCCTGCCGGGGTTGATGTCGCGAATTGCCATGAGGACTTTCCGAGAATGCGATTGAGAAATCCGGCGCCTTGCCGCCCGCCATGCTCAAGCCGGTTGCGGCGCCCTGCCACCCGTGGCCGGGAAACCGGACGCGGTGGCCGCCACCCCGCCAGGCAGCACCAGAGCCGGCGGACCGTCATGGACGATCATGCCGTCATCGAGGACGAGCACGCGATCGGCGATGCCGACGATGCCGCGCCGGTGCGTGATCAGGAACACCGTGCTGCCTTGCTCCCTGAGGTCCTGCACCGCACGCACCAGGGCAGCCTCGCCGGCGTCGTCGAGGTTGGAGTTGGGCTCGTCGAGGACGACGATGCGCGGCTCGCCGTACATCGCCCGCGCCAGCCCGATGCGCTGGCGCTGGCCGCCGGACAGCATGCTGCCCGCCTCGCCGATCTGGGTGTCGTAGCCCCTGGGAAAACGCAGGATCATGTCATGGACGCCGGCGCGCTGGCAGGCGCGGATGACCTTGTCCGCGTCCACCTCGCCGAAGCGCGCGATGTTCTCGGCGATGCTGCCCTCGAACAGTTCGATATCCTGCGGCAGGTAGCCGAGGGCGGGGCCGAGCTCCTCGCGGTCCCATTCCTCGATGGGCGCGCCGTCCACCCGCACGCGGCCCTCGCGCTGCGGCCAGATGCCGACGAGTGCGCGCGCCAGGGTCGACTTGCCCGAGCCCGACGGGCCAAGGATCGCGGTCACCTGCGCCGGCTCGAAAGCCGCCGTCAGACCTTTCAGGATGGCCTGGGCACGCCCGGGCGCCGTCGCCACCAGAGCTTCGATGCGCACTTCCCCGCGCGGCAGGCCGCGACGCGGCGCGTCTTCAGGCACCGGATGCGCGGTGAGCAGCGCGTCGAGGTTGCGGAAGGCCTGCCGCGCCGCGAGGAAGGGCTTCCAGCTCGCGACGATCTGGTCCAGCGGCTGTGTTGCGCGCCCCATCAGCACATTGGCGGCGATCATCGCGCCGGCGGTCAATTCGCCCTCGATCACCAGCAACGCGCCGGCCGCCAGCGTGAGCGACTGCAGGGTGTAGCGCACGAACTTGGTCAGGGCGAGCACGCGCGCGCTGGCATCGGCCGCGCGCCCGTTGAGCGCCAGGTGCCGCTGGTGGCGCACCTGCCAGCGCCGCCTGAGGCTGCCCAGCATGCCCATCGCCTCGATCACCTCGGCATTGCGCAGCTTGCCATGCACATAGGCACCGACCTGCGAGCCGGCCTCGACGGCTGCCTCGACCGGCTGCTGCGTGATGCGGTGCGACAGCCAGGCCAGCGCCGCCAGAAGCAGCACGAAGCCCACGCCCAGCATCCCGAGCGCAGGATGCAGCATGAACAGCACGGCGATGTAGATCGGCGTCCAGGGCGCATCCATGAAGGCGAACAGGCCGTTGCCGGTCATGAACTGGCGCAGGTTGGTGAGGTCGGCAAAGGTGCGCGCCGGGTTGCGGCTGCGCTCGCCGAGGCTGGACTGGAAGCTCGCCCGGAACACCCGGGAGCCCAACTGCGCGTCGAAGCGCACCCCCATGCGCACCAGCAGGCGCGATCGCACCCACTCGGCGAAGGCCATCAACGCAAAAAGGAACAGCGTGACCAGCGTCACCGCGGCGAGGGTCAGGCTGCTGCGACTGACCATCACCCGGTCATAGACCTGCAACATGTAGATCGTCGGCGTCAGCATCAGCAGATTGACGAGCACGGAGAAGGCCATGCATGCGGCGAACTCGCGCCGGAATCCCCACAGGGTCGTGGCAAGGGGGCTGCGCAGGACGGCGGCGGGCATGTTCATCATCGATGGTTTGGCGGACCGGTTCATGCGGCGACCGGTCGCGGCATTGCGGCGGCCGGCTGCGCACCGCGCTGCAGGCTGGCGAGAACCTCGTCGCGCGGGCCGAAGGCCCTGGCCTGGCCGTCCTGCAGCAGCAGCATGAGGTCGACCGCCGGCAGCACCGAGGTGCGGTGGGTGACGATGACCACCGTCGTGCCCTGCGCCTTCAACGCGAGCAGCATCTGCAGCAGCGCCTGCTCGCCCGCCTCGTCGAGGTTGGAATTCGGTTCGTCGAGCACCACCAGCCGCGGTCTGCGGTAGACCGCCCGCGCCAGCCCGATGCGCTGGCGCATGCCGCCCGACAGGATGGCGCCGTCGTCACCGATGTCGGTGTCGTAGCCGTCGGGCAGCGCCTCGATCAGCTCGTGCGCGCCCGCGAGACGCGCCGCGGCTTCCACCGCGTCGCCATCGGGCTCGCCGAAGCGGGCGATGTTCTCCGCCACCGTGCCGGCGAAGAGCTCCACGTCCTGCGGCAGGTAACCGACCTGGGGGCCGAGCTCGGCCTTGTTCCACGCGAAGAGGTCGGCCCCGTCGAGCCGCAGCTTGCCGCTCGCCGCCGGCCACACCCCGACCATCAGCCGTGCCAGCGTCGACTTGCCCGAGGCAGCCGGGCCGATCATCGCCAGCACCTTGCCGGGCGGCACCGACAAGCTGATGCCGCGCAGGATGGGAAGCTGCGATCCGGGCGCCGCCGCCACCACGCCTTCCACCGACAGCAGGCCGCGCGGCGCGGGCAGCGGCATGCCCGGCTCGCGTGCCGGCACGGCGGTGAGCAGCCGGTCGAGCCGCGCCCAGGCATTGCGCGCATTGACCACCTGCCGCCAGGCGCCGATCACCTGCACGAGGGGCGCCAGCGCCCTCCCACCCAGCGTGGAGGCCACGATCATCATGCCGCCGCCCCCGGGGAAATCGCCGGCGATGATGAGCCAGCACGCGCCACCCAGCAGCAAGGACGACTGGGTGAGCTGCACGAACTTTGCCAGCGACGCGTAGGACCCCGCCTTGTCGGACGCATCCGCCTGCAGCGAGAGGAATTCGTTCTGCCGCGTCAGCCAGCGCCGCAGGACTCCGCCCTGCATGCCCATGGCCTCGATCGCCTGCACATTGCGCAGGCTGTTGGCGGCATGGTTCTGCGCCGCGATCGCGGCCTGGTTGGCCCGCTCCAGCGTCGCTCGGGTGTCGCGCGCGGCGAGCCAGGCCAGCCCCACCTGCAGCAGCGCACCCGCGATGGAAAGCCATCCGAGCGCCGCATCGATGAGGAAGATCGCGACGATGTAGAGCAGGGCCAGCGGCGTGTCGATCAGCGCCGTCGCCGTCGGGCCGTGGAAGAACTCGCGCACCGTGCGCAGATCGTCGAGCAGTTGCGTGCTGATGCCCGGCATGCGCCGCAGGCGGGCCTCGAACAGCGCATCGAAGACGCGGCCACCGATGCGCGCGTCGAAGTTAACCGCCGCCTCGTGCAAGAGCCGGCTGCGCACCCACTCGAGCAGTTCCATCACCGCATAGGCAGACACGATCAGCAGCGTGAGCATCGCCAGCGTCATGCCGCTGCGGCTGTTCACCACCCGGTCATACACCTGCAGCATGTAGACGGTCGGCGTCATCACCAGCAGGTTGGTGAACAAGCTGAAGAAGACGACCTGCCTGATCAGGTTCTTCCGGGCGTCGATCGCCGCGCGCAACTCGGACGGTTTGTCACCAGGCTGGATGGCCATCGGGCGGTTCTTTGCAGATTCATGGGCTCGGGCAGGATTCTACGCGGCCCCGCCGGCAAGACCCGCATCGACTCCGCCCGCCGCCCTGAGCACTTGTCCAGCGGGCGGATCTCCTGCCCCTATCCGTCCGCAGACACATCGTAAGGTACGACGTTCTCCTGCTCGGCCGGATCGTTGCGCGCGACGATGGCGCGCGCCGCTTCGCTGTCGCTCAGGTTGAAGGCCTGGTGCGGCATGTCCGCGGGGATGAAGAGGAAGTCGCCGGCGGCACTGACGACGCGCTGCGCCAGGCCCGGGCCGTAGCGGGTTTCGACGCGGCCTTCGAGCACGTAGATCGCCGTCTCGTAGCCGCGGTGCAGGTGCGGCGCAGCCATGCCGCCGGGCGGGATCACGACCATGTGCATCGACAGGCCGCGGCTGCCTGCCGTCTCGCCCGAAATGCCGACAAAATACGGCAGGCGCTGCTGGGTGAGGATCTCGCGCTCGGGGCGCACTGCCACGACCGTCTGGACCGCCTGTTCGCTGGGGGATGACATGCCTACCTCCGTGCCGCGCCACGGCGGCGAAAGCCTGGCCAGCTCGGGCCGGCCCGTCGATCTAACCGTAGTGCGTGCCCGGGGCGCTGTCGACTTCCTGTCCGCGACGCGGCAGGGGCTGGCCCCTACAGACGCTCGTCGTCGAGGTTTTGCAACAGCGGGCCGAGCACGCGCGAGGCCAATGCGGCGAAGCTGTCGTCCAGCGGTGCAGGCACGCCGCGCAGCGCCAGGCGGTAGGCCGGATCGCGGGCCTCGCCATGTTCCGGCCGGCCGCCGCCCGTCCAGCGCGCCTGCGCCTTGGCGAGGCTGCCGGCGTTGGCCACGTACGCCCATGCCGACTTGGGGAAGAAATGCAGCGGCTGCATCAGGCCTTCGCGGTACAGCGCCAGCGCGTCGCCCAGCAGGTGGTGCGCCTCGCCCGCTTCGACGGCACGGAAACGGAATTCGCCGTCGCGCGACAGGCCGCGCGTCGCGCACGCGACGCCGGCGACCGGCGCTGCACAGAGCGCCAGGTGCATCAACCATGCGGCCAGGTAGTCTGCGGGACGGGTGTCGTCGTAGCGATGGCGCAGCAGGCCGTCGCGGCTCAGGCTGGGAAAGGGGGCAATGACCGTCCACCGTTCCGCACCCAGCGCAAAGCTGATGCGGGACAGTTGCGGGGCCAGCGCAGGCGCCGCGCTCGCCGCCGACACCGCCGCGGCAAAGCCGCACAGGCGGCCGAGTTCGGCCTGCAGCGCGCCGTCGCCCAGCACGCCAGCCGGATATTCGCCGCCGGCGCGCGCAAGTTCGAGCAGTGTTGTCGGCGAGTCAGCCTCCTCGCCCGCCGCCGCACCGCCCCCGGCGAGCAGGACCGGCAGCAGGCGCTGCGCCAGCGCCTGCTGCGCCGGCCAGTCCGGGATGAAGCCCTCGACATCCTCGAGCTCCTCGTCCGCCTCGGGCAAGTCGAGTCCGACCCGTTCGCGCAGCAGGTAGCGGCAGGGATTGCGGAAGAAGCGGATCAACTGCTCCAGCGCGACCTCGCGCCATTCCTCGCCGGGCGGCGGCAGCGGCGCGGTGAAGAAGACGGACTGCTGCGCGTCTGCCGCCGCGTGGCCCCCGGCCTCGTCCGCTTCGCCATTGTCCGCTTCCATCTCACCCGCTTCCATCTCACCCTCTTCCATTCCGCAAGCGTCCTCATGCCCATGCTGCGGCGCAGCCAGGCGGGCGGCCAGCGCCAGGGCGTACTCCTCGTGGTAGCTGACCAGACGTGGATCACGCTGCGCGGAAGGCAGGAAGTAATCGGCGGCGAAGGCCTGCAGCGGATGCTCCACGGTCAGCCGACGACGCGCGGCGGCAATCGATCCGGGGTCGGAGGGATCTTCCGCGCAGGCTGCGGCCAGCGTGTCGAGCAGCTCATCCACCAGCACCGACGGCGGCAACGCGCTGCCATCGCGCACGCTGCGCCCGACGCAGGACAGGTGCAGCACATCGCGCGCCGAGAGCACCACGTCGAGGAAGAGGTTGCGGTCGTCGAGCCGGCGCTGTCGGTCGCCGCGCTGGGGCCGTGCGGCCATGAGGTCGAATTCGGCCGGACGATCGCTGCCCGGAAAGGCGCCATGGTCCATCCCGATCACGCACACCATCCGATAGGGCAGGCCACGCAGGGCAGACAGCGCCGAGAAGGTGACCGTGCCGCCCGGCACACCGCCGCGCGCCGGATCGTCGAGCAGGGCCGACAGCGCGGGATGCACGACATCCAGCGACACCGGCGCGGACAGGTCGCCGCCGGCCATCGCGTCGGCGAGCGCGGCGATCGCCGCACGGACCTCACGCAGGTCGTCCGCCCAATCCACGCTGTCGCCTACCAGTGCGTCGAGCGCCTCGCCCAGCGCGCGCCGCCAGCCCGCGGCGTCATGCGGGCGCAGCAGCCCGTCGCGCAGCGTGCGCAAGGTCTGCGCAAAGCGCCAGAAGCGCCCGAGGGCAAGCGCGGCGTTGCCCTCGGGCGATGCGGCGCCGATGCGCCCGGCCAGCGGCGCCGCCTGCGCGGCCTCGCCGGCGGCCCACGCCAGGTACAGGCGATGCAGGCCGTCGTCCAGCGTATGGCGGGCGGCACCGGCACCCTCGTCGACCGACGTGTCATGCGCGAGGCCCCAGCGGATGCCGGCAGCTCGCATCCAGTCATGCACTGCCTCAAGCGCCGGCTCGTCCAGCCCGAAGTATGCCGCCACCGGCGGCTGCTGCAGCAGGTCGAACACCCGGCTCGCAGGAAAACGGCCCGCCACCAGCGTCAGCAGCCGGTCGAGCATCTGCGCCACCGGATTCTCGCGCGTGCCGCCGAGTCCGGTGATGCGCCAGGGGATGCGGCGCCCGGCGGGCGCCGTACCGAACACCGCCTCGATCAGCGGCGCCGCACCGTCGAGGTCGGGCGTGAGCACCACGATGTCGTCCGGACGCGGCGGGTTACGTCCCGCGAACAGACCCAGCAGGCGATCGTGCAGCACTTCCAGCTCGCGCGTGCGCGAATGGCAGACGTGCACCTCGATGCTGCGATCGCGCTCGGACAGCGCCACACTGCCGGGTTCGAGCTCCTTGAGGTCGAGGATGGCGTTGTGCAGGTGCGCCAGCAGGTGGCGGCCGGGATGCGGCGCGAACTCGGCTTGTTCCGCCGCTGCGTGCTCGCCCTCGAACAGCAGCCCGAGGTGCGCCTGCGTCTGCTGTCCCCAGACGGCAAGCAGGCGGTTGCCGGTTTCGTGGAACATGTCCTGCTGGCGGCTGGCGAGCCACGACAGGCGGCGCGCATCGACGATCTCGAACCAGTACTCGCGACAGGGGTTGAGCGCGTACAGACGCACCTCCACCACCCGCGCCAGCTCGCGCAGCATCTCCAGGTACAGCGGCGGCAAGGCCGGCAGGCCGAACACATGGACCGTGCGCGGCAGGCCCGCAGCCGCCAGCCCGGCCTCGCTCATGGCGCCGACGCGGCGCAGGAAGAGCGCGGCCGGATGCTCCTCGCCCAGATGCAGGCCGGCGCGGATGCGCCGCCAGAGCTCGGCCTGCCAGGCTTCGTCGGCGCGCTCGACGGCAGTCGCTCCGCCCTGAAGGGCCGTCCCGCCGTCGGCCCACAGCGCCAGCCAGCGCGGCCGGTAGGTCAGGTAATGGTCAAAGACGCGCGCGATGCGGCCGGCCAGTTCGAAGCGCATCGCCGCATCCGCCCCTTCGAGGTAGGCCGCCAGCCGCGGATGGGCCGCCAGCCAGCCGTCCGCGGCCGCGCCTTGCAGCAGGCCATGGATGCGCCAGGCGAGCAGCGCCGGCGCAAAGGGCGAGCGCTCCGGCACCTCCACCACGCGGCCCATCTGCGCCCACAGCCATTGCGCCAGGTAGGAAAAATCGAGGTTGGCGCACACTCCCTCGCGCGCGGCAAGGGCCAGTTCGATGCGGCGTCGCAGGGCGCTGCTGGGCACCACCACGTGGCGCAGGCCGAAGGGGCCGGGCTGCTCGTCGCCAAGGCGATCGAGCAGCATGTCGAGCAGGATCTCGAAGCGGTTGGAGAAGGCGAGGTGGAACATCGGTGCGGCGCTTGCTGGAGGGCGCCATTGTGCCATCCGCCGCTCAGGCGGGCTGCCCCGCCGGTCCGCCGGCCTCCCGCTCCACCACGCGGCCGCGCCCTCCGCGCTTGGCCTCGTAGCAGGCGCTGTCCGCCGCCTTGAGCAGCGTCGAAGGACTCTGCGCGTGATCGTCGATGTAGGTCAGACCGATGCTCGCGCCCACGTGGAAGTCTTGCCCCTCCCATTCGAAGACGTGGGTTTCCACTGCCTCGACCAGTTCGCGGGCGATGCGCCGCGCATCGTCGGGGCTGCAGCCGCGCAGGATGAGGGCGAACTCGTCGCCGCCGATGCGGCAGATCAGGTCCTGGACGCGCACCCGATGCCGCAGCAGTTCGCCGATTTCGTGCAGCAGCGCGTCGCCGGCCGCATGGCCGCAGGTGTCGTTGACCTGCTTGAAGCGATCGAGATCGATGAAGCACAGCGCGCCATGGTCGGCCGCCCGCCGCGATGCCTTGACTGCCTCCTCCAGCGCCTGCTCGAAGGCGCGCCGGTTGGGCAGGCCGGTGAGCGCGTCGTGCAGCGCCTGGTGGGCGAGCTGGCCGGTGGCCTCCTCGATGCGTGCCTGCAGGTTGTGGGTGGCGTCGGCGATGGAGCGCGCCATGTTGTTGAAACCCTGCTGCAACTCGCTGATCTCCTGGCCGCCGCCTCCGACCATCACGCGCACGTCGAGATCGCCCGCCGCAATGCGCCGCACCGCCTCGACCAGGCGGCTCACCGGCTGGCCCACCGAGCGCGCCAGGCGCACCGCCAGCACGCCGGTGCCGATCATGGTCGCCAGCACGACGGCGAGCACCGTCAGCACCGTCGAGCGCCGGCGCGCCGCGTAGGATCTCGTGTCCAGTTCCACATAGACCCAGCCGATCACTTCCGCCACGGCGTCCGCCCGGGCGGCCGGCGTGCCGCCACCGAGTTCGTCCACCGTGATCGGCTGCGAGGTCACTGCCGCCGCGAAGCCGTAGCGCCCCGCGCGATGGGCGACCAGTTGGGGCGCGCTGGCGGCGGGCAGGCTGTCCACATCGGCGATGAGCGGCGTTCCGGCGAGCGCCGCCTGTCCCCGATCCCGGCCATAGATGGCTGCCGCGGCCACATCCTGCTGCGCCAGCGCCGCGTCCAGCAAGGTGCGCAGGCTCGCCGCGTTGCCCGAGATCACGCCGTACTCGGCGGCAGGCGCGAGAAAACTGACGATGGCCAGGCCGCGCTCGCGCGTCGCCTGCTCGGCGAGCTCGGCGTCGCGATCCAGATAGAGTGCGCTGATCAGCAACGCCAGCACGAACACCGGCGCCAGCACGGTGAGGAGCACGCGCTGGGTGAGCGTCATGGCACGCAGCCCCTTCATGATGCGCCTCCCTGCACCAGAGCCTGCAATTGCGCGTCGGGCGGAACGCCGATGTTGAGCGAGCGCGCCACCTGGCGGTTCACCGCCACCTCGCAGGACGCGGCAGATCGCGCCGGCGGCAGTCTGCCGGCACTTGCGCCGGTGCCGGACTTGCGCAACCAGTCGGCAACGTCGAGCGCCACCCCTTCCGGCGTACTGAACACGGCGGCGAGCGCGCCGGCTTCGACATAGGCCCGCGAGAACGCGAAGATCGGCCGCCGGAACCGGTAACTGGTGAGCAGGATGGAGCGCGCCGGATTGGACGCCGACAGCACCGGATCGGGCAGGACCAGCAGGGCATCGACGTTGGGCAGCAGGCGCTCGAGCCCGCCGATGACCTCCCCCGCCTGCGCAACCCCCTCGGACACGAGCTTGAGCCCGGCACCGGCAGCCGCCCGCGCGAGTTCGGGATCGGGCTCTCCGCTCTCGCTGCTGTACAGCAGGCCGAGACGACTGCCGCGCGGCAGCACCGCGGCGATCAGCCGCATCTGCCTCTCGGCGGGCTGATCGAGAAAGATCGCCGACACCGCCGCTTGCGGGTGGCGCGTACGCAGCGCCTCCCATTGGCCGCGGCTGAGCATCACCGCCAGCGTGGGGCGGCGAAAGCGGTCGAGTACGGTGGCTGCCGTGTGCGACCCGGCAGCGATGATCACATCGGCCCGCTCCAGCACCGCCTGATCCAGGCCGTCGGCCAGATTGCCCGCTGCCAGCAGCGTGTGGCCACTGCCGGCGAGCGCGCGCTGCAGCGCCTCGGCAAAGACCTGATGCACACCGCCTGCCTGCGGCAGCGCCAGCGCCACCTGCATGGCCAGTGCCGGCGCTGCCAGGCCCGGTGCCAGCAGACAGGCGACGACGAGGCGCAGCGCGATGGCACGACGAAACGCGCCGACGGCCCGCCAACAGGCCGCGAACCTGCTGCAGATGTGGAACGGCGACAGGCTTGGCGACATCGTCCCTACCAGGAAACGCGCAGGCTGGCGAACAGTTGCGGCTCGGCGCGGTAGCGGCCCTCGTGGAAGTCCGGATAGCGCCCGCCCACGCTCTGCGCGGTGATCGCGAATTCATTGTCCGAGCGGGCCGGACCGAAACTGCGCGCGAGCTTGATATCCACCCGGTCTCGCGACGGCACGAGGTCGCCCTGGTTGAGCCACATCATCTGTTCGTTGTGGTAGTAGCCGATGCTCGCGCGCCAGCGATCGGGAAGGTCCTTGATCAGCAGCAGCGAGCTTACCGCCTGCGGCGCGCTGACGACGATGTCCGGGTCGAGCACGCCCTTGCCGGCATCGATCTCGATGAAGGCCTGCGACAGCACGATGCGGCCCCAGCCGGGGCGCTGCCAGTCGATGCTGAACTCGGCCCCGTCCATGACGAAGGAACCCGAGTTGAGGAACTCCGACGCACGCTGCTGCCCGTTCTGCAGGTAGGGAACATACCCGGCCGGCGGCGGGGCATTGCACGGCGGAGTCCGGGGCGTAGCACCGCGGCGCAGCGCCACGACACTGCCGTCGGGCGCGATGATGGGGTTCCAGCAGGTTCGCTCGTCGAAATAGCGATCGTAGCGTTCGTGGAACACGCGCACGTCCAGATTGAGCCCCAGGTCCTTCAGCAGCGCGACATAGCCGATCTCGGCAAAGCGCACCCGCTCCGGTTGCAGCGTTTGCGTGGCGCGCAGGCCGAGGGCCTTGATCGCGCCGCCCTCGCGGTACGCCTGTTCGGCGTCGGACTGCAGCAACGTGGGCGCATGGTAGGCCATGCCGCCGGACAGGCGCAGCGACGATTGCGGCGACAACGCGATATTGACCGCCAGCCGCGGCGAAAACAGCTCGCCGCTGTAGTCGTGCCGCTCGAGCGTGCCGCCGGCATCGATCTTGAGCCACTCCAGCGGCTGCCAGGCCAGGCTGCCGAAGACCTGCGCATGCCGCCAATACAGCGCACGCGAGGTGTTGAAGAAATCGGGCGAGCGCGCGCTCTCCTGCCGCACGCCGGCGCCGATCATCATCTGCCAGGCCGCGCCCAGCCGTGTCGAATACTGCATTTCGAGGTCGTCGCGCGTGGTGTCGACGGCGCCGTCGACCGCCGCCAGCCTCGACTGTCGCCCGCCGAGATCGGCCACCGCCAGCTTGCCCGATTGCATGTGTTCGGTCTGACGGTAATACTGCAACGCGAAGTTGGATTCGGCGCCGAAACTGTGCATCCATGCCAGATGCACATAGTCGGCGCGAGTTCGCACGTCGTTGTCCAGATCGGCGAGGATGCCCGGCGTGCCCCGCTCGTAGGTGCCGTCGCTCGTCCCCAGTTGCAGCCGCAGCTCGTCATACGGGGTCAATTGGGTCGAAGCGCTGAAATTCACCGTATCGACCAGCAGGTGCTCGTACGGGGTCGCCGCGCCGTCCGGCCTGATGAAGGAGCGGAACGTCGTTGCCGCCCGCCGCGAGCCCGACAGCCGCCAGTCGACCGCGCCGCCGGACGGGCCATTGACGCGAAAGCCATGGTCGTAGAAGCCGTCCTGGCCAAGGCGCGAAATCAGCGTCGCGCCATCCTCGGTGGAGGGCGCGCGGGTGATGATGTTCACCACGCCCTGAAAGGCATTCACGCCGTAGGCCGCACCGTTGGGGCCGCGCACCACCTCGATGCGCTCGACGTCGTCGACGCGGACGGGCAACTCGCGCCAGTTGGTGTTGCCGCGCAGCGGGCTGTTGACCGTGCGGCCGTCGATCATGACCTTGATGCGGCCGTTGTAGGCGTCACCCAGGCCGTGGTTCGCGATCGTCGGCGAACCTGCAGCCCACTGCGCCACCAGGAAGCCCGGCACCAGGCGCAACAGGTCGTGGATCTCGGTGAAGCCGGAAGCGGCGATCATCTCGCGATCGATGACGGTCACCGCCGCGGGCGCGTCGAGCGGCGACTGCTCCAGCCGCGAGGCCGTCAGCACGATGGGGATGTCGTCGAAGAAGAAATCTCCGGCACTGGCCGCGAAGGACGGTAAGAGGGCTGCGCCCGCGACATGCACGCACAGCACCGATTGCCGGACAAACCACTTCATTTCCACCAAACCTCGTTCAAACTCTTGAAAATTCTGCCCTTGCGAGAGTCGCACACGCCCGACGACGTGGTCCACCGAGAAGTGGATCGCGCTGCGGCACCTGACACGCTCGCGAAACCGGCCTCGCGCTGCGCACCCTTATCCGCGTTCAGGCACGGACAAGGGTGCGCACGCCATTGGCGATGAACTCCACCGCCAGCGCGGCCAGCACCAGGCCCATCACCCGGGTCATGATGTTGAGCCCGGTCTGGCCCGCGAGCCGGCTGATGGGCCTGGCGAGGCGCAGGGTGATCCACACCACGCCGCCGATCGCCACACCGATCAGCACCAGCAGGGCCAGTTGCCACCAGTGGCGGGCATTCTCCGACAGAATGATGACCGAACTCATGGTGCCCGGCCCGGCAAGCAGCGGAATGGTCAGCGGCACCACCGCGATGCTGGCGCGCTCCGTCGCCTCGTGCGCCTCCTCGGGCGTGGACCGGGCGCGCCCCGGCTCGGCATTGAACATGTTGAGCGCGATCAGGAACAGCAGCACACCGCCGCCCACTTGCAGCGATGCGATCGAAATGCCGAAGATGCCGAGCAGCGTCTGTCCGAACAGCGCCGACACGCCGATCACCACCGCGGTGGCGATCGCGGCGGTGTTGATGGTGCGGTGCAGTTGCGGCCGCGACTGATGCGCGGTCAGGCTCAGGAACATCGGGATGGCGCCGAAGGGGTTGATCAGCGCAAGCAGGGTGATGAAGGCCTTCAGCGTATCCATGTGTTTTTCCTCGCGCCGCGGACCTCGTGAGCCCGGCGCGGTTCCGGTCGGGGCATGCGAGCATAGCGCATGCGCAGGCTAGACTATGCTGATCGGCATCAACTGATCGACTTCCTGCACTCGCACTCGCCGCGGTGCCACTCGCCACAGTTGCCCCCGCTGCGCCGCACGAATGCCTCGTGCCCTCTCCGGAACCCGACCCGACATCTCTTCGCTCCATGGCCCGCATCCACCCCGAAGGCTGGCGGCAACTCCCCGCCAGCGGCGCACGCGCGCGCGAACTGGCGACGCTGGCGCTGTTCGCCGACGCCTTGCCCGACGATTTCGCCGTCTATCACGGCCTGCACTGGACGCGCGCCGAAGGCGAACACACGGTGTTCGGCGAGATCGGCTTCGCCGTCGTCGGCCCTGCCGGACGCGTCGTGCTGATCGAGCAGCAATCGGGCTTCCTCGACGAAAGCGACGAGGGCCTGCTGCGCCCGCCCTCGCGCCGGGCGCGCCGCATCAGCGTCGAGCTGGCGCGCTGCGCCGACGCGCTGCGCACCCGCCTGCGCCCGCTGCTGCAGGGGGCGGAGCCGCAGCTCGAGATCCTCTTCTACTGCCCGGATTACCGGGTGCGGCACCCTGGCACGGCCGGCCTGGATCCGGCGCGCATCGTCGATGCGGGCCGGCGCGGCGAGCTCGTCGCCATCGTCAAGGCCCTCGCCGGCGGACATGCGCAGCCCGGCGCAGCGGACGCTGCCCGGCCGGCCGCGGCGACCGACCCCGAGTACCGCGCCGCCCTGCACCGCTTCTTCGCCGACCTGCTCGAGCTCGTCCCCGACGTGCAGGCGCTTGCCGGGCGCGCCGAGGCGCTCACCACGCGACTGTCGGGCGGTCTGGCGGAATGGGCGCGCCGGCTGGAGTTCAGCCCGTTCCGCCTGCACGTCACCGCCACCGCCGGCAGCGGCAAGACGCAGCTTGCGCTCGCCGCCTACGAGGATGCGCTGCGTGCCGGCCGGCGGCCGCTCTATGTCTGCTACAACCGGCCGCTGGCCGACCATTTCGCGCGCATCGCGCCACCGGGCGGCGAAGTGGCGACCTTCCACCAGTTGTGCGACCGCCGCCTGCGCGCCGCCGGCCGGCCGCCCAACTTCGCCGCACCAGGCGCCTTCCGCCGCATGGAAGCCGACTTCGCCGCGCTCGTCACCGCCACGCCGGACCCGGCCTGGCGCTTCGACGAGCTGATCGTGGACGAAGGCCAGGACTTCGCCGAAGGATGGCGCGACGCCCTGCTGGCGCTGCTCGCCGCGGACGGCCGCGCATGGTGGCTGGAGGACCCGCTGCAGAACCTCTACGGCCGTCCCCGCGTACTGCTGCCCGGCTGGGTGCGCATCAGCGCCGACACCAATTACCGCACGCCCGCCGACATTCTGGACCTGCTCAACCGCTGCCTGCCGCTGCCTGCGCCGGTGCGCGCCGGCAGCCCGGTCGCCGGCAGTGCGCCGGAAGTGATCGTCTGGCAAGGCGAAGGCGAGCAAGGCCTGATGGACGCCACGCGGCGCGCCATCACGCGCGCGATCGGGCTGGGCTTCCGGCGCGACATGATCGCGCTCGTCACCTTCCGCGGCCGCGAGCATTCGCGCTTCACGCCCATCACCCATCTCGGGCCGCACCGCCTGCGCGCCTTCTCCGGCCGCTACGACCTGTTCGGCGAGCCGGA
>JAFEFM010000514.1 GCA_018240585.1 Pseudomonadota bacterium | reverse complement strand
CACCCACACTTATCGGTTGTTCAACTTTTTAAAGAACCGCTGCATCGCTGCAGCAGAGAAACGAAATTATGATCAACTCAGAACAACTCGTCAACCCCCCGCGCCGCAATCCCTCAATCCGGCCCAACCTCCACCAGACCCGCAACACAGGCTTCCCGCCCCTCAACCCTCCAGCTCCGCAAACCACCAAAACACCGCAGCGCTGAAAGAGGGGCGCATTATAAACAGAGAAAACAGCCCGTCAAGCGACTAGTCGGGGATTTCGCATTGGAAAATCCTCCCGCGTTGAAACGGACGTTTGCACGACCGTGAGCGTCTGTTGTCAAGCAACGAACGGACGCGCCTGTTCGAGCTGATTTCCATTCCTTCATTGCACGAGTAACGAGGCGGCGCCCGCGACCCTGCTGAAGCTCGTGCCGATCAAGGGGCCTCGCTCAGGTTGCCGCCCATGTGAAGGGAGTGCTATTGTCCGCGCGTCGCGCGGGAGAGAACTCGACGAGAGTCGCCGAAGGCGTAATCCCCGGAATCGCTCAGGCACAAGGGACCGCGCGCCGAAGAAAATCTGGAGAGCGATACAGGCTTCAAGCCTAGGTATCCACCGAAGGGGCAGTCGTTCTGCGGCGCGCAGGACGTAATCTCTCAGGTACAAGGGACAGATGGGGGCACCTGAGCAACGTGCTTTGCGTTCCCGTCATATCTGGTGATCAACTGGAGCCCCTATGAACTGCCCCCCCTGCTTCCGTCTCCCGCAGCCACAAATCCGAAGCATTCGCTCACTTCTTGCCGCCAGTGCGCCCACTGCAGGGCACGCGGCATGCTGGCCTTTTCCTCTTCTGCAGCGCCGACCCGTCCTGACGGGCATCGGTTTCATCCTTCCTGATCGGAGAACACCATGAGCAACATTCCCGCTGACCTCAAGTATACGAAGTCCCACGAATGGATCCGCGTCGAAGCCGACGGCACCCTGACGATCGGGATCACTGACCATGCACAGGAAGCGCTCGGCGACGTCGTGTTCCTTGAATTGCCCGAGGCCGGACGCAAACTGGCCGCCGGCGAAGCTTGCGCGGTAGTCGAGTCGGTCAAAGCCGCGTCCGACATCTACGCGCCGCTCGCCGGCGAAGTCATCGCCGCCAATGAAGACGTGGTGACCGCACCGGAAAGCGTCAATGGCGATGCGTATGCTGCCTGGCTTTTCAAGCTGAAGCCGGACAGCGCAGACGAAGTGGCCGGGCTTCTCGATGCGACTGCCTACGCGGCCGAGATCGATTGACGCAGCCACTTCTTACCATGCTGCCGCTGCATCGGCAGTTTGCCGCCTGACCGGCCCCACCAGAGCGCACAACGGTCAATTCGCCCTGCTGTGCGCACTTCTCTGACGCGCAAATATCCACCATGACGCCTAGCCCCCATTCTGCGCCGCTTGCCCAGCTCGAACAGCGGGATGCCTTCATTCATCGTCATCTCGGCCCCGACGCCGGGGAGATCGCCCGCATGTGCGCCACGCTCGGCGTGGCAGACGTGGCCGATCTGATCGCGCAGACCGTGCCGGCATCGATCCGCCTGCCACACGATCTGCCGCTGCCCGGACCACGCCCCGAGCATGAGGCGCTCGCCGGTCTCCGCGCGATCGCGTCGAAGAACGCGCTCCGCACATCCATGATCGGCATGGGCTATTTCGGCACGCTCACGCCAGCCGTCATCCTGCGCAATGTGATGGAGAATCCGGGTTGGTACACGGCTTATACGCCCTATCAGGCCGAGATCTCCCAGGGGCGTCTCGAAGCGCTGCTCAATTACCAACAGATGGTCATCGATCTGACCGGTCTGGAACTGGCCAATGCCTCGTTGCTCGATGAGGCGACGGCCGCCGCCGAAGCGATGGCCATGGCGCGCCGTGTGTCGAAATCGAAATCCAACGCATTCTTTGTCGATGCGGCTTGCTACCCGCAGACGATCGACGTCATCCGAACGCGTGCACACTACTTCGGCTTCGACCTGATCCTCGGCACCCCTGTCGAGGCCGAGAACCACGATGTATTCGGCGCCCTGCTGCAGTACCCGAACCTGCACGGCGAGATCGCGGACCTGGGCGACATCATCACTGCACTCAAGGCGAAGGGTGCGGTGGCCGCAGTCGCGACCGATCTGCTGGCACTCGTGCTGCTCAAGAGCCCAGGTGCGATGGGGGCCGACATCGCGCTCGGCTCGGCGCAGCGCTTTGGCGTGCCGATGGGCTTCGGCGGCCCGCACGCCGCCTTCTTCGCCACGCGCGAAGCTCACGTCCGCTCCATGCCCGGTCGCATCATCGGCGTATCGAAGGACGCCCGCGGCAAGACGGCGCTACGGATGACGCTGCAGACACGCGAACAGCACATCCGCCGCGAGAAGGCGAACTCCAACATCTGCACCTCGCAGGTTCTGCTCGCCAACATGGCCGGGTTCTACGCCGTCTACCATGGACCGGAGGGCTTGCGCACCATCGCCGCACGTGTGCACCGGCTGGCTGCCATCGTCGCAGAAGCCCTGCGCGGCGCCGGTTTCCAACTTGCGAGCACGGCATTCTTCGATACCGTTGAAGTCGAAGTCGGCGCCCGGGCCGCCGAGATCCACGTCAAAGCCAATGCAGCCGGCTACAACTTCCGCCACGCCGCGAATGGCCGCGTCGGGATCGCGGTGGATGAGACCACCACGGCAGACGACATTGCCGCCGTACTGCGTTGCTTCGGTGTCGAGGCCGACCTTGCGGCGCTCGATGCTCGAGTCTCCTCCGCGGGCGGTGCCATTCCGTCCTCGCTGCTGCGCACCGACGCCATCCTGACGCATCCGGTGTTCAATTCGCACCACACCGAGCACCAGATGCTGCGCTACCTCAAGAAGCTGCAGAACCGGGACCTCGCGCTCGACCACTCGATGATCTCGCTCGGCTCGTGCACGATGAAGCTCAATGCCACCAGCGAGATGATTCCCGTCACCTGGCCCGAATTCGCCAACCTGCACCCGTTCGCGCCGCGAGAACAGGCGACGGGCTATATGGAAATGATCGAGGGCCTCGCCGCCTACCTGCGCGCAGTCACCGGCTTCCCGGCGATCTGCATGCAACCGAACTCGGGCGCACAAGGTGAATACGCCGGCCTGGTGACGATCTCGCGCTACCACGCCAGCCGCGGCGAAGCACACCGCAACATCTGCCTGATCCCGAAATCGGCGCACGGCACGAACCCCGCGACGGCGCAGATGTGCGGCATGCAGGTGGTGGTGGTGGATTGCGACGACAAGGGCAACGTCGATGTCGCCGATCTGCGCGCGAAGGCCGCCCAGCACGCCGACCGCCTGGCGGCGCTGATGATCACCTACCCGTCGACACACGGCGTGTTCGAAGAGGCAGTGCGCGAGATCTGCGTGATCGTCCACCAGCACGGCGGCCAGGTGTACATGGACGGCGCCAATCTCAACGCGCAGGTCGGGCTCACCTCGCCCGCCAGTATCGGCGCCGACGTGTCGCACATGAACCTGCACAAGACCTTCTGCATTCCGCACGGCGGCGGCGGACCGGGCATGGGGCCGATCGGCCTGGCGGCACATCTGGCACCCTTCATGGCCGACCACATCGTTGCACCGACCGGCCCTCAAGACCGCCCGAACAAGGGCCAGGGCGCCGTCGCCGCGGCGCCGTTCGGCTCGGCCAGCATCCTGCCGATCTCGTGGATGTACATCACCATGATGGGCGGCCAGGGACTCAGGCAGGCGACCGAGATCGCCATCCTCAATGCCAACTACCTGGCCGCACGCCTGGGACCGCACTATCCGGTGCTCTACACCGGAAGCCAGGGGCGCGTGGCGCACGAGTGCATCATCGACATCCGCCCGATCAAGGCGGCAACCGGCATCAGCGAGGTCGACATCGCCAAGCGCCTGATGGACTACGGATTCCACGCGCCGACGATGTCCTTCCCGGTGGCCGGCACGATCATGATCGAGCCGACCGAGTCGGAGGATCTGGGCGAGCTCGAACGCTTCGTCGCCGCGATGATCGCGATCCGCGAGGAAATCCGCCAGGTCGAGACCGGCACCTGGCCGGCCGAGGACAACCCGCTGAAGAACGCGCCGCACACCCAGGCCGATTTCACCGGCGACTGGAACCGGCCTTACTCGCGGGAGCAGGCGGTTTTCCCGCTGCCCTGGGTGGCGGAGAACAAGTTCTGGCCGAGCGTGAACCGCATCGACGACGTGTACGGCGACCGCAACCTGTTTTGCGCCTGCGTACCGATGAGCGACTATGCCTGAGGCAGACACGCGCCTGCGGTAGAATCCGCTGCGCTTCGTCGCGAAGCCACGCCCCTGCGGGCGTGGCTTTTTTATGCAGCTTCCGTCGCGGCCCAACCGCCCCGACATCGACCGAATCCGATCGTCTGCCCCGGACATGCAAGCCTCCCGAAACGCCCATCGCCCCCTGTGGGTCGCCCTGCTCGTCGCCCACCTCCTCGCCCTCGCCGCCCTGCTCGCCTGGGTGTGGGCCGGGACGCGCCCGGTTCCGATGTACGACCTGCACCTGTCGGGCGGCGAAAAGCTGAAGTGCGTTTCCTATGCGCCCTACCACTTCCCGGGCCAGACGCCCTTCGACAAGGACGCGCGCGTAGCGCGCGCGCAGATCGAAACGGATCTGGCAGCGCTGGCCAGGATCACCGAGTGCGTGCGGCTGTATTCGATCGATCACGGCCTGGACCAGGTCGTCGACGTCGCCCGCGGCGTCGGGCTGAAGGTGCTGCTCGGCGCCTGGATCGGCTTCGACCGCAAGAAGAACGCCGTCGAACTCGAGCGGGCGATCACACTTGCAAACGCCAATCGCGACGTCGTTCGCGCGCTGATCGTCGGCAATGAAGTGCTCCTGCGGCGCGAGCGCAGCGAAGATGAAATGCGAGCGCTGATCCGCGAAGCCAAGGCCAGGACAACGGTGCCGGTCACCTATGCGGACGTGTGGGAGTTCTGGGTCAAGCATGACAGCCTGGCGAGCGAGGTCGATTTCGTCACCGTGCACATCCTGCCGTTCTGGGAAGACGACCCGGTCGACATCGAGCATGCGCTCGCCCACGTCGCCGACATCCACCGGCGCATGAGTGCACATTTCGCCGGCACGCCCCTCCTGATCGGCGAGACGGGCTGGCCCAGCGAAGGCCGCCAGCGCGAGGAGTCGAAGCCGTCGCGCGTCAATCAGGCACGCTACATCAGGGAGTTCGTGCATCAGGCGCATGCCCGGGGCTGGAACTACAACCTGATCGAGGCGATCGACCAGCCATGGAAGCGCCGGCTCGAAGGTACCGTCGGTGGCTACTGGGGCATGCTCGAGGCGCAGACCCTGAGACCGAAATTTCCGCTTGCCGGCGCGGTGTCGGAGCGTGCCAGCGCCGTGCCTCCCCTCGCCGGGGCTGTGGCGGGCGCACTCATCGGCCTGCTGCTGGCAGCAACCACGGCAGGCACGACAGCGCTGCGAACCGCAGCCCTGACTGCCGTTGCAGCGAACGCCGGGTTGATTGCCGTGCTGCATTGGGAGCATGCGCTGGTGGCCTATCGCGATGCGCTGGAATGGGGCGTGCTTGGCGGTCTCGCTCTCCTGGCCGCCATGTTGGCCGTCGTGCTCGGACGCTGGCGAGGTGAGGAACTTCCTTCTGGCGAAGCTGCATGGGCGGCGCTTCGCGCACGCCGACCACCGTCGTGTGCAACGGCCTTGGGTCTGATGCGTGCCCTGCTGATGTTCTCCGCGTCGATCGCGGCCTTGCTGCTGTTCGTCGACGCGCGCTATCGCGATTTCCCCACCCTGCTCTACTTGACGCCAGCGCTCGCATTCGGCGTCATTGGCTGGAGGCAGGGCTGCAGCGGCCGCGCTGAGCGACTCTTTGCCTGGGTGATGGCAATGTGCGTCCTCGGACGCTGGCTGCCAGAGCCGGCCAACCCCCAGGCAATCGGCTGGCTGATCACCGGCCTCGCGCTGTCATTGCCGCTACTGACGCGGGCGCGCAAGCACCAGCAGGGATAGCATCGCGCCCACCGCGGCCGGCTCGTAGCTGTAAAGGACAAGTCCGAGCAGCCCGGCGAGCCAGCCCGCCCATGCCGCCTTGCGGCAGCCGAGCACGAACGCAGTTGCGCCGAGAGCCAGGCTTGCCCAGCCGAGGCGCTCGTGCAGGAAGGACTGCACCAGCGCCGTCTTGAACATGCAAGCCGCGACCGGGCTGCCGGGTGCGAGGCAATCGCGCGGCAGCAGGCCGTTCTCGAGCAGGCCGTAGCGCACTCCCATTGCAGCGGCCAGCACGATGCCCCCCCACATCAGCGCGCGCATCGGCACGCCCAGCACATCGCCCTGCGCAAGAACCTTCTGTTCCAATCTGGATATCCTTCTGAAAGCGCCGTTTCTGCAGTGCAACAAGGACTGTTGCAAAATCGGATTCCGGCGGACTCGTAACAGCCTGAGATAGCGCCTAAAATGCCCGCCGTCAGGATCGAATGAAGGCGAGGATTGTGTCACAGCGCCGAATCGAAGTGAATTTCGCCACTCGCCTGCAACCACCCCACACGACTGCCGTCGCGACGCGTCCCATGGAGTGCCGCGCCGATCCTTTCCAAGGGTGACTCCCACTTCCATCGGACAACATTCCAGATGAAACAAGCCGCTTCGTTCGCTTACCGCGTGGCAGTCGCCGCCGCCATCGCCAGTCTGGTCGCGATCGCCCAGTACTGGCTGTGGGAGCATTTCAACCGGGGCGCCGAATTCATCGGCACCAACCAGAGCATCAAGGGTTTCGCCTATAACGGTTTCCAGCGCGACCAGAGCCCTCTGAAGGGTAGCTACCCGACGCGCGCCGAGCTCGCCTCCGACCTCGATCTGCTCGCGCGCAATTCGGACTCGCTGCGCACCTATGGCGTCAACGACATGCCCGACCTGCTGACGGTCGCCGGCGAGCGCGACATGCTGGTCACCGCCGGCGCCTGGCTGGACCGCGATGCGGACAAGAACGACAAGGAAATCGCTGCGCTGATCACCAAGACGCGCGGCATGCGCCACGTCGAACGGCTTATGGTGGGCAACGAATCCATCCTGCGCGGAGACCTCACGCCCGACCAGTTGATCGTCTATCTCGACCGCGTGCGCAAGGCGCAACGCAAGCCGGTGTCGACCGCAGAACCCTGGCACGTGTGGCTGAAGTATCCGGAACTGGTGAAGCACGTCGATTACATCACCGTGCACCTGCTGCCCTACCACGAGGGCGTTCCGGTCGAGGCTGCGGTCAATTACGCGTTCCAGCGCTATGACGAGCTGGCCAAGACCTTCCCCAAGAAGAAGATCGTCATTGGCGAGATCGGCTGGCCGAGCAAGGGGCCGGTCATCGGCGCAGCCGTGCCTTCGCTCGACAACGAGGCGCGCTTCATCCGCGAGTTCCTCGCCAGCCCGCGCACGCCACGCCTCGACTACTTCCTGATGGAAGCCATCGATCAGCCATGGAAGGTTGAGGTCGAGGGTTGGGCCGGCGCCTACTGGGGCATGTACAACGCCGATCGCGAACAGAAGTTCGCCCTCGAAGGCTTGGTCGAACGCGATCCGCACTGGGCCAAGAAGGCCAGCAACGCCGCGGTGTTCGCGCTGCTGCCGATGTTCCTGATCGCCTTCTTCCTGACCGACTGGAGCATCTTCGGCCGCATCTTCCTCGCCGGCCTGATCCAGGCCTGCGTATCGACGCTGATCATCGGCCTCAACGTGCCGCTCGACTATTACCTGACCCAGCGCGACCTAATCGGCCTGGCGATGCTGATTGCCGCCACCTGCCTGACTGCCGCAGTGCTGCTGTCGCACGGCTTCGAATTCGGCGAGATGCTGTTCAAGCAGAAATGGCAGCGCCGCTTCATGCCGATGCGACCTCACCTCGAGGAAGACCAGCCCTTCGTGTCGATCCACCTGGCTTGCTACAGCGAACCGCCGGAGATGGTGATCGCCACCATCGACAGCCTGGCGGCAATGAACTACAAGAACTTCGAAGTCCTGGTGCTGGACAACAACACCAAGGAAGATGAGCTTTGGAAACCGCTCGAGAAGCGCTGTGCTGAACTGGGGCCGCGCTTCCGCTTCTTCCACCTGGAAAACTGGCCCGGGTTCAAGGCCGGCGCGCTGAACTACGGCCTCAAGGTGACCGACCCACGCGCCGAGGTCATTGGCGTGGTCGATGCGGACTACGTCGTCGATCCGGAATGGCTATCCAGCCTCATCCCGCACTTCGACAAGCCCGACGTCGCCGTCGTGCAGGCGCCGCAGGCGCACCGCGACTGGGAGACGCAGCCCTTCCGCCGCATGTGCAACTGGGAGTTCGACGGCTTCTTCCGCATCGGGATGCACCACCGCAACGAGCGCAACGCGCTGATCCAGCACGGCACGATGACGCTGGTGCGCCGCCTCGCGCTGGAAGAGGTCGGCGGCTGGTCCGAATGGTGCATCTGCGAAGACACCGAACTGGGCCTGCGCCTCATCGAGCGCGGCTACGACACGCGCTATGTTGACCACATCCTGGGGCGCGGCCTCACGCCGTCTGACTTCGCCTCGATCAAGACCCAGCGCTTCCGCTGGGCCTTCGGTGCGATGCAGATCCTCAAGGCGCACCTGCCGCAGATGCTGGGCAAGAGCAACCTGAACCTGGCACAGCGCTACCACTTCCTGACCGGCTGGTTCGCCTGGCTGGGCGATGCGCTGCAACTGGTGTTCGCATTCGGCAGCCTGTTCTGGACACTCGGCATCCTGCTGTTCCCGAAGGCCTTCGGCCTGCCGGTCGTGGCGCTGGCGTTGCCCATCCTGGGGTTCATGGCATTCAAGGCTGCGCTCGGCCCCATCCTCTATCGGCGCACGATGGATTGCCCCTGGAAGGACATCCTCGGTGCCTCGATCCTTTCCGTCGGACTCGCCCACGCCATCGCGCGCGGCGTGTTCACCGGCATCGTGAAGAAGAAGGGCGTCTTCGTGCGCACGCCCAAGGGCTGGCGAGCGCAGGGAGCCCTCGCCTTCTTCGGGCCCATCCGCGAGGAAATCGGCATGCTGCTGGCGCTGTTGCTCGGAGCGGTGGCGCTGATCTTGATGCGCGGCGCCAACAACATCGAAACCCAGCTCTGGGTGGGCATCCTGTGCCTGCAGTGCATCCCCTACCTCGCTGCCATCGCCTGCCAGGTAGCTGCCTACATGCCGGACAAGGCGCAGCAGCACGGCACGCCGCACGCTGCGCCGGCCTGAGCGCAGCCGCCACTACGCCGCATCCTGCAGGCCACCTGAAGCGCCATGCCCGCACACCCTGCGGTATGGCGTTTTTTCTTTTCCGTCCCTGCGTCCTGGCAGAACAGCCCGACGTCAGTGGATGCCGGATCAGAACCCCGCCGCGCTGCCTTCCCGCCGCGGATCGACGGCCCCCAACCAGCCGCCGTCTGCAGCGCGAACGACGATGCCGGTGCCACTGGTCAGGCTGCGCAACACGACGCCTTGCCCAAACAGTTGCAGGCGTTCGGCCAGCAGAACGCCGTCCGGCCGATTCTCGACCTCGGTGAGCCCGTTGCGGCTGCCGACGTGCGGGCGTGCGAGTATCTCATCCGGTAGCAATTGCCAGTCGGTCAGGCCGACGACGGCTTCGGCGACGTAGTTGATGATGGGGCTCCCGCCCGCGGAGCCCAGCACCGCGTGCAGTTCACCGCCACTGGAGAAGATCAGCGTGGGGGTCATCGAACTGCGGGGGCGCCTTCCTCCGCCCGCCCGGTTGGGGTGGGCTCCACGCGCGTTGCGCGGCTGGAAGCTGAAGTCGGTCAACTGGTTGTTCAGCAGGAAACCGCCGACCATGCGGCGGCTACCGAAGGCATCCTCGATGGACGCCGTGAGGGCCACCGCATTGCCTTGCGCATCCACGATGGAAACGTGGGTGGTCGAAGGCTGCTCGGTCTCGATGGCCGCAACCGCCTTCCGGCGTGGAACCGGCTCGCCCGCGGCGGCCTGGCCCAGGCTGGCGTCGAGTCGAATCTGCGCTGCACGCCGGGCAAGATAGCGGCGGTCGATCAGTGCTGGCAATGGCATCACCATCGTCGCCGGGTCCCCATACCAGGCGTCGCGATCCGCATATGCGAGCCGGCCCGCCTCCGCGAAAAGGTGCAATGGAAAGGCGGAACCGGGGGCAAGATGAGGCAAGGGGAAGCGCTCGAGGATCCCGAGCATCGCCAGCAGCGTCCCGCCGCCCGCGCTGGGCGGTGGCATGCCGCAGACCCGCCAGGCGCGATAGGGCGCGCACAGCGGCTGACGCGGTACCGCACGATACGCCCGCAGGTCGTCGAGGCTCAGCTTTCCGGCGTTCGGCTCGGCCTGCGCGGCGGCGGCCAGTTCCACCGCCATGCTTCCCTCGTAGAAGGGTGCGACACCATCGCGCGCCAAGACCCGCAGCGTCGCCGCCAGGGCGGGATTGACGAGATGCGCCCCGACCGCCAGCGGCTGGCCTGCAGGGTCGAAAAACAGCGCGCGCGCACCCGGATCGCGGAACAGATGGGGGTCCGCGGCGACGAGTGCGTGCAACCGTGGCGACACCGGAAAGCCTTCTTCCGCGAGGCGGATCGCCGGGGCGAACAGGCTTGCCCACGGCAGACGGCCATGGCGCGCGTGCAGTTCGGCGAGCAGACGCGGCAAGCCCGGCACCCCCACCGCACGCCCACCGAGCGCCGCCTCATAGAACGGCATGGGCGCCCCGCCGTGGCCGAGGAACAGCGCCGCATCGACGGCCCGCGGCGCTGTCTCGCGGCCGTCCCATGCCTCCACCATTCCGTCTGCCTCCTCGTAGTGCAACGCGAATCCGCCACCGCCCAGACCGGAGGACTGCGGCTCCACCACACCGAGGACCAGCGCCGCAGCGATCGCAGCATCCACGGCCGAACCGCCTTCACGCAGGACGGCCAGCGCCGCCTGCGTGGCGTGAGGATTGGCAGTCACGGCCATGGCCTGCGGAGCATGTGCCGCCCGGCTGTCAGCGAACCCGGTTGCGCGCTCGGGTTCATCGGGTGCCTGCGCACGCAGCGGCGCCGCAGCCAGCCATGCGACGGCAAGGACGCCCAATGCGCGGCACCGCCCGATGCGGCTCACCACGGCGAGCTCAAGCGCGTTGCAATGTACCGGTCCGCGAGCCCCCTGGTGCCGCGCCGACGGCTCAGGTCTCGTTCCATGGCAGCAGGTGCTTGTCGACCAGCGGCAGGCGGAAGGGGCGGAGGTCGGGGAGACCGCCCAACGTCGTCACCGGCAATTCTCCCTGGATCAACGGTCGGATGTAGCTGCGTGCATCCGCGGTGACGTGCAGCCCGTCGCCGGCAATGAACCCGGCAGGCAGGCTGCGCTCGAGGTTGGCAACCGTCGCCGCCTGAACCGGCACCACGTCCCAGGCATAGGGCTCATCGGCCACGCGCCGGACAGCCGGCATCATGCCGTCGTATCCAGCTAGGACGTAATCCACCGCTGCCCGCCCCAGCGCCAACGCCTGTGCATGGTCCGTCGCCGACACCCAGTGCGCCGCCGCACGCTGCAGGTAATCGGGGATCGCCCAATGGAACTTGTAGCCGAGTCGCGCATTGATCAGCCGCGCGACGGCCAGCCCTGCTCCGCCCAGTTGCACGTGGCCCGCCTGGTCGTGGGACTTCTCCATCAGGATGATGCCGTCGGGTCCGCGAATGCCTTCGGACACCGTCACGGTGCAGTAGCCGAGCCGCTCGACCACCTCGCGAACGCGCGCGAGGAAGACGTCCTCGATGAACGGCACCTCCGGAACCAGCACGATGTGCGGCGGCATATCCGGATCGCCATTGCCGGCCAGCGCAGTGGCTGCCGCCAGCCAGCCGGTGTTGCGCCCCATCACCTCGAGCACGAAGACGCTGCCCTTGCGGCTCACCATCGACGCGATGTCGAGCCCCGCCTCAAGCATCGCAGTGGCGACATACTTCGCCGCCGAGCCGAACCCGGGGCAGCAGTCGGTACCAACGATGTCGTTGTCCACCGTCTTGGGCACACCGACGGTGACGAGCGGAATGCCACGTCGGCGTGCCGCGACGGACAGGCGACAGACGAGATCCATCGACCCGTTCCCGCCGTTGTACAGCACGCCCCCGATATCGTGCGCCGCCAGCACCGCGAAGAGGCGATCGTAGAGGCGCGGATTCGACGCTTCGTCCGGCAGGTCGAAGCGGCACGAGCCGAATGTGCCGCCCGGCGTGCGCGCCAGGCGGGCGAGCTCGTCCGCGTGCAGTACGCGCGTGTCGACGAGGTCTTCCGCCAGCGCGCCGAGGATGCCTCCGCGCGCGGCGAGGACCGTGCCGATCCGCCCGGAATGCTCGCGGGCAGCGCCGATCACCGCCGCCGCCGTCGCGTTGATGACGGCAGTCACGCCGCCGGATTGCGCATAGAGCAGATTCATCGCCCCCTCCGCCTTGCGAGCCGAAGATCCGAAGCCCGCCACGAATGACTCGTTCCAGAAAAGAACGCGGCCGGCCCCTCGCTCGGGATGCCGGCCGCGCCGTTCTGCTCGCGGACGCTTACTTCAGCGCCGCAAATGCCTGCTCGGTGATGCTGTCGACGGCACCGAGGCCGGAGATCTTGCGCACCTTCGGCGCCTTCGCATCACCCGATGCCGCCCACTTCGTGTAGTACTCGACCAGCGGCTTGGTCTGCGCATGGTAGACCTCCAGGCGCTTGCGGACCGTTTCTTCCTGGTCATCGTCACGCTGGATCAGGTCCTCGCCGGTCACGTCGTCCTTGCCCGCAACCTTCGGCGGGTTGTACTTGACATGGTAGGTGCGGCCCGACGACAGGTGGACGCGGCGCCCGCTCATGCGTTCGATGATCTCGCTGTCGGGGACGTCGATCTCGAGCACGAAATCGATCGGCACGCCGGCGTCCTTCATCGCATCAGCCTGCGGGATGGTGCGCGGGAAGCCGTCGAACATGTAGCCAGACTTGCAGTCGTCCTGCTGCAGGCGATCCTTGACCAGGCCGATGATGATGCCGTCCGACACGAGGCCGCCCGCATCCATCACCTTCTTCGCCTCGACACCGAGCGGCGTGCCCGCCTTCACCGCGGCACGGAGCATGTCGCCGGTGGAAATCTGCGGAATGCCGAACCTCTCCTTGATGAAGTTCGCCTGCGTGCCCTTGCCCGCACCCGGTGGCCCCAGAAGAATCAAACGCATACCCTACCCCCTCACGGATTATCGGCCACTTGCGTGGTCCACTTTGTCATCAACAATGGCCGAAACTTAACCGACTAGCTCCGGCCGGTAAACCCCCACAGGCAGTGCGATCACGCTCCTCCGGCCGCGAAGACGGCCCTCACGCGCTCGAGATCCTCGATGGTGTCCACCCCGGCCGCCGGCGCATGCTGGAGTTCGAGTACGCGGATGCGATAGCCATGCCAGAGCGCGCGCAACTGCTCGAGCGCCTCCCAATGCTCCAGCGGAGACGGTGCAAGGCCGGCGTAACGCCGCAGGAAGGACACCCTGTATGCATAGAGGCCGACATGGCGCAACATCGGCAGCCCGGCGGGCAAGGCGTGCCGCTCCTGCGCCCAGGCGTCGCGCGCCCAGGGGATGGGCGCACGCGAGAAATACAGCGCGCGCTGGTCCGCGTCGCACACGACCTTGACCACGTTGGGATTGAACGCGTCCTCGGCCGAACCCAGCGGGTGCGCCGCCGTCGCGATGGCGGCCTCGTCATCGGCGGCCAGTGCCTGCGCGACAGCACGCACCACCACCGGATCGATCAGCGGCTCGTCGCCCTGCACATTGACGACGATGTCGTCGTCGTCCCAACCCAGTGCATGCGCCACCTCGGCCAGCCGGTCGGTGCCGCTGGGATGATCGGGCCGCGTCATCACGACCAGGCCGTCGGCGGCCTCGACCGCACTACGCACCTCCTCGTGATCCGTCGCCACCCAGACTTCGTCCGCGCCCGCGGCGAGCACGCGCTCCAGCACGCGCACGATCATCGGCTGGCCGGCGATGTCGGCCAGCGGCTTGGCAGGCAGGCGGGTGGACGCGTAGCGGGCCGGGATGACGATGCGAAATGGCACCGGCGCCGGCATGATCAGGCCTTGCGCAGCGCGTCGACTTCCTCGCCGCTCATCGCGCGCGCGTCGTCCTCGAGCATCACCGGGATGCCGTCGCGGATCGGGAAGGCCAGGCGGTCCGCCTTGCACACCAGTTCCTGCTTGTCCTTCAGATAGTCCAGCGGGCCCTTGCACAGCGGGCAGACGAGGATTTCAAGCAGCCTGGGGTCCATTCTTGAGCTTCTCCACGATGCGTTCGGCAGCGCCCGGATCGATCTGGGCGCTGACAGGGAACTCCCAGCAGTCGTCCGGCGCAAAGGCTGCGCATTTTACCGCATCCTTGCTCGTCATCACGATGGGCTCGCCCGCCGGAAACGCGAGATCGGTCGCCACGAAGCGGTGGTGATCGGGAAATGCATGCGGCACGACGTCGAGCCCGAGCGCGCAGAGCTGGTCGAAGAAGCGCTGCGGTCGGCCAATTCCCGCCACCGCATGTACGGGCCGGCCGCGCAGCGCGCCGGCATCGCACTCGCGGGCCGGTTCGCGCAGCGCGCGCAGACGACCGCCCGTCAGTGTCATGGAAAAGACGGCCTGCCCCTCCAGCAAGCTCGCCAGCGCAGTGGACATCCCGCCGTGGGCGATGACGACATCCACCTCCTCGAGCCGCGACAAGGGTTCGCGCAATGGTCCGGCAGGCAGCAGCCAGCGGTTGCCGAGCACCGCCTCATCGACCACCGCAACTTCGAGGTCGCGTCCCAGCCGGTAATGCTGCATGCCATCGTCGGCGATGAGGACGTCGCAGTCCGGGTTCGTCCGCAACAACTCCCGTGCCGCCATCGGCCGGTCCCTGCCGATCGCAACGGGACAGTCCGTCAGCCTGGCCAGCAGCACGGGCTCGTCGCCGTAGATGTCGGGGTCGCCATCGCGCGGCACCATCGCGACCCCCTCCACCTTGCCGCCATAGCCGCGGCTGACGATGCCCGGGTGAAGGCCCGCCTTTCGCAGTCGCTCCACCAGCCAGGCGACGACCGGCGTCTTGCCGCTGCCGCCGACCGCGATGTTGCCCACCACCACCACCGGCACCGCCAGGCGCTCGACGCGCAGGACGCCGAGTCGATGGAGGCGGCGGCGCAGCGAGGCAATCGCACCGAACAGAACCGACAAGGGAAGCAGGAGGACGGCCGCCAGGCCGCGGTCCTGCCACCAGCCGGGCGCCCGTGAGGCCATGCGGCGGCTCAGCGGGCGGGCGTCTGGGTGGCGAACGTGATGTGTGCGAGCCCGGCGCGTTGCGCCGCCTGCATCACATTCACCACGCTCTGGTGCGCAGCCTTGGCATCGGCGCTGATGACCACGACCGGGTCGTCACGCCCCGCCGGCACGGCCTTGCCCAGCGCGGCGGCCAGCGCCTCGATGCTGCGCTCGCCCACCGCCTGGCGATTGACGAGCACGTCACCCGCCGCATTGATGGCGACGTTGATCTCGTTGGGCACCGTCTCGGCTTCCGCCGCGTCGCCGCTCGGCAGGTTGATCTCGAGGCCCGAAACCTTGGAAAAGGTCGTCGTCAGCATCAGGAAGATGATGATCACCAGCACCACGTCGATGAGCGGAATCAGGTTGATCTCCGGCTCCTCGCTGCGCGCCCCGCGGCGAAAGTTCATTTCCATCGCCCTCAGCCGCGACGGTCGCCGTGGGCGACCTCGACGAGCTTGATCGCCTGCTGCTCCATGTCGATCACGAAGCTGTCGATCAGCGCACGAAAGTGGCGCCAGAAGATCATCGATGGAATGGCGATGATGAGGCCGAGGCCGGTCGTGTACAGGGCGATGGAGATGCCCTGGGCAAGCTGGGCCGGATTGGCGCCGCTGGTTCCCTGCGAGGCGAAGATCTCGATCATGCCGACGATGGTGCCGAAGAGGCCGAGCAGCGGGCTGATCGATGCGATCGTGCCCAGCGTGGTGAGATAGCGCTCGAGTTCGTGCACGACGGCGCGACCGGTTTCCTCGATCGCTTCCTTCATGACCTCGCGCGAGCTATTCACATTGCGCAGCCCGGCGGCGAGCACGCGGCCGAGCGGTGAGTGGCCGTCGACCCGCTCGGCCATGGCCTGTGACACGCCATGCTCGCGAAGGTCGGTGATCACCTTGTCGAGCAGGCCGTCGGGGACCACCCGACGCCTGCGCAGGGACATGGAGCGTTCGATGATCAGCGCGAGAGCGATGACCGAGGTCAGCAGCAAGGGCCAGATGGGCCAGCCGACGGCCTGAATGATCGCGAACACGCCGATGAACCTCCTGCAGGAAAAGGCGAGATGCTAGCGCTGCCCTCTTCGGCGAGCAAGGCCGCAGCAATCCACAGAAGCTGTGGATAAGTTTGTGGGTTATTTCGGGATGTTTGGGCAGACGCCTGTACCGGTGGGCAATCCGACACTCCGATGCAAAATTGTGCAACATTTTTATCTCGTAAAAACAAGACCTTAATGAAACACCCCTGATTCATCAAGCACTTGCGAGCGGGACTTGACATGGGGCCGGCGCTGTGGATTCCGCTACAATCCGCCCCCATGCCGCCTTACACGCCAAACCTCCACGAAACGCCGCCATCCGGCACCGCCCGCTCGGGTTCAGGAGTCCTCAGCATCTCGGCGCTCAACCGGCTGGCACGCGAAGCGCTCGAGTCCGCCCTGCCGCTGCTCTGGGTTGGGGGCGAGATCTCCAACCTGGTACGTGCGCCTTCCGGGCATGTGTACTTCACCCTGAAGGACGCCAATTCCCAGGTGCGCTGCGCCATGTGGCGCAACCGTGCGCAACTGCTGGCCTTCCGCCCGGAGAACGGCATGCGCGTGGAGGCGCGCGCGCTGGTCACGCTGTACGAGGCACGAGGCGACTACCAGCTCAACGTCGAGGCGTTGCGCCCGGCCGGCATCGGCGACCTGTACGAGGCCTTCAACCGCCTGAAGGAAAGACTCGCAGCCGAAGGGCTGTTCGATCCCGCCGCGCGCCGGGCGCTGCCGCGCTTTCCGCGTGGCATTGCCATCGTCACCTCGCCGTCGGCGGCGGCGCTGCGCGACGTGTTGAGCGCCCTGCAGCGACGCGCGCCGCATCTGCCCATCGTCCTCTATCCGGCGCCGGTGCAAGGCGTCGAGGCGCCCGCCCGGCTGGTGGAAGCCCTGCGCCGGGCCGGCGAGCGTTGCGCAGCGGACGGCATCGATGTCGTGCTGCTGGTGCGCGGCGGCGGGAGCATCGAGGACCTGTGGGCATTCAACGACGAGGCGCTGGCGCGGGCCATCCGCGCCTGCCCGGTGCCGGTGGTGAGCGGTGTCGGCCACGAAACCGACTTCACCATCGCCGATTTCGCCGCCGACTTGCGTGCAGCAACGCCGACCGGCGCCGCCGAACTGGCGAGCGCGGGCTTTCACGCCGCGCGACTCGAGCTGGCCAATCTCGCGCCACGGCTGCAGCGCGCGCTGCAGCGGCGGCTCGAGGTGGCAGAACAGCGCGTCGACCGTGCCGCGCTGCGGCTCGTGCATCCACGCCAGCGGCTCGCCCAGGCTGCAATGCGGACGACCGTGCTCCATGACAAGCTGCGCGCCGGGCTGTCGCGCCGCCTGGAGCGCGCGACCCACCACGTGAGCCAATTGGAGCTGCGCCTGCGCAGCGGCCGCCCAGCCATCGCCCGGGAACAAGACAGGTTGTCGATGCTTGCCAGCCGTCTGCATCGCAGCGCCGCGGAAAGCGTGCGGCGTGAGCAACAACGCGTGACCGGGCTCGCCACACACCTGCACCACCTCGCGCCGGAAGCGGTGCTGGCACGCGGATATGCGATCGCCCGCAGCGCCGACGGAGGCATCCTGCGCAGCACTGCCGGCGTGGCGGAGGGCGACGCGCTCAGCCTGCAACTGGCCGACGGCCGGCTGGCCGCCCGCGTCACCGAGGTCTCGCGCTGATGCCCCCCTGCAGCCACATGTGCCCCGGCACGAGGATGGGTCTGCGGCACGCCGCACCGTCCAGAAATACGCTTTATCACGCCGGGATTGTCATTGACGAGCATTCCTGACTAGAATTGTCGGGCTTTCCCCACGAACTCCGAAGAACCGACACAAGGAGAGACACGCATGGAACATACCCTTCCCGCCCTGCCGTACGCCAAGGATGCGCTCGCCCCGCACATTTCCGCCGAAACGCTGGAATTCCACTACGGCAAGCATCACCAGGCTTACGTCACCAACCTCAACAACCTGATCAAGGGCACCGAGTACGAGAACCTCGACCTCGAAGCCATCGTCAAGAAGGCGCCCGCCGGCGGTGTGTATAACAACTCCGCCCAGGTCTGGAACCACACCTTCTTCTGGAACAGCATGAAGCCGAACGGCGGCGGCGAGCCCACTGGCGCGCTGGCCGACGCGATCAAGGCCAAGTGGGGCTCGTTCGATGACTTCAAGAAGGCCTTCCAGGCGTCCGCGGTCGGCAACTTCGGCTCCGGCTGGACCTGGCTGGTGAAGAAAGCCGACGGTTCGGTCGACATCGTCAACATGGGCGCCGCCGGCACCCCGCTGACCACCGGCGACAAGGCGTTGCTCTGTATCGACGTGTGGGAACACGCCTACTACATCGACTACCGCAACCGTCGTCCGGACTTCGTCGCGACCTTCCTCGACAAGCTCGCCAACTGGGACTTCGCGGCGAAGAATTTCGCCTGATCTCGTTTGCCACGCGCTGCGCGCAAAGGGCCTGGCGCCCATGACGAAAGCGACCGTTACCGGTCGCTTTCGATTTTTTGCGGCCCGGGCAATGTCGCGATGACGACTCCGGCCCACCCCGTCACCCGTGCTGACCGGCCATGCTCGACATCCTGTACCGCGACGACGACCTGATCGCCATCCACAAGCCCTCCGGCCTCCTCGTCCATCGCAGCCCGATCGCCGCACACGAGGAACGCTTTGCGGTCCAGCTCCTGCGCGACCAGATCGGGCGGCGCGTGTTTCCTGCGCACCGGCTGGATCGCGGCACCTCGGGCGTGCTGCTGTTCGCCCTCGAACGCGACACCGCGGCACGGCTCGCCACGCTGTTCGAAACCCGTCAGGTGGCCAAGCGTTACCTTGCCATCGTCCGCGGCCACCCGCCCGCAGAAGGGGAAATCGACCATGCCCTGACGCGCCGCCTCGACCCCATCGAGCGTAGCCGCGGCATGGGTGCCGGCAATCGGCCGGGACGGCCCCCCCTTCCCGAGGACATCGAACAGGCGGACTCCGAAGCGACCGCGGAGTCGGACGGGGGCCCGACCGGATCGACGGCACAGCCCGCGCTGACGCGCTTCCGCCGCCTCGCCACCGCCGAACTGCCGCATCAGGTTGACCGCTACCCGAGCAGCCGTTATGCGCTGCTCGAACTGGAGCCGGAAAGCGGCCGTCGCCACCAGCTTCGCCGCCACCTGAAGCACATCGCTCATCCCATCATCGGCGACGCCACCTACGGCAAGGGGCGCCACAACCGGCTGTTCCAGCACCTGTTCGGCAGCAGCCGGCTGCTGCTGGCGTGCACCACCCTGACCCTGCCCCACCCGCGAACGGGCATACGGCTGACGATCCGGGCCTCGCCCGCAGGCGACTTCCTGAACGTGACGCGCGCGCTGGGCTGGCACCTCGCCTGAGGTCCAGCGGCCCCGGGCGATAGCCAGGGACGGGCAAACCGATGCAGAATGACCGATCAACCGCGCAACCAGCCCAGTCCCGGACCATCGATGAATCCTCTGCTTCAAGTTCGCCAGCACGGCCAGCAAATCTGGCTCGACAACCTGTCCCGCACCCTGCTCAACGAAGGCCACCTCGCGCGCTTCATCGCCGAGGACGGGGTCGCCGGCATCACGACGAACCCGGCCATCTTCCACAAGGCCATTGCCGGCGGACGTTACTACGAAGAGGACCTGGCCGCGCTGAAGCGCGAACCGCTGAGCGCGGAGGCGCGCTACGAGGCGCTGGTGATTCCCGACGTGCAGCGCGCCTGCGACCTGCTTGCGCCGCTGCATCGCGCCAGCGGCGGCAATGCCGGCTACGTCAGCCTGGAGGTTTCGCCCGCGCTGGCGCAAGATGCCGACGGCACCGTCGCCGCCGGCCTGCGCCTGAGAGGCGCAGTCAACCGCTCGAACCTGCTGATCAAGGTGCCCGCAACCGCGGCCGGGCTGGTCGCGATCGAACGCCTGGTGGCAGCGGGAGTCAGTGTCAACGTCACGCTGATGTTCTCGCTGGCGCACGTGGACGCCGTCGCTGCGGCCTACATGCGCGGCCTCAACAGCCTGCAGGCGAGCGGCGGCGACATCCCGGCGGTCATGTCGGTCGCCAGCTTGTTCCTGTCGCGCGTCGACACGCTGGTCGACAGGCAGCTCGACGAACTCGGCGGCCCGGCGCTCGCGCTGCGTGGCAGGACGGCCGTCGCAACTGCCAAGCTGGCCTATCGCCGGTATCGCGATCGCTTTCATGGCAGGTCATTCGACGCCCTGCGCGAGGCCGGCGCGCGACCGCAGTTCATGCTCTGGGCGAGCACAGGTACGAAGAACGCGGCCTACAGCGACCTGCTGTATGTCGAGCCGCTGATCGGGCCCGAGACGGTCAATACCCTGCCTGACGCCACCCTGGCCGCACTGCTCGACCACGGCAAGGTGGCGAACACGCTGGACAAGGACGTCGGCGCCGCCGAGGCGCAATACGCCGCGCTGGCCGCGCTGGGGGTGAATGTCGATGAAGTCGGCGAGCGACTGCAACAGGCGGGGCTGGCGCAGTTCGAGCAGGCTTTCGCCGCACTCCTCGAACTCACGTCCTGACGGCACGCGAGGCGAGCCCGCGCACGGGCGCGGGCACCTGAAACGGCAGCGCGGCTGCGCGAATGCTCAGCCGGACACCGCCTCTGCCGGCACCGGAATCAGCGCCGATCGCGGAATGCCCTGCGTGGCATTGCCATCGGCGAGCAGTTCCTTCATGTCCAGGATGAGCACGATCTGCCCGTTCGACAAGGTGGTGACGCCGGCCACACCTTTCGGACGGAAGTCATCGAGCGACTTGATCACCGCATCCTCGCGCCCGGCGAAGCTGTCGATGGCCAGCACGAAAGCCATGTCCGTCGTCTGCATCAGCACCCCGTAACCGGGCACCTGCTCCTGTGGCCAACCGAGCAGGCCGGACAGGGCGAGGATGGGCAGCACCTCGCCGCGCACGACCATGGTCGCGCGCCCGCCGACGTCGTGCACCATGCCCGGCTCGATCGGCAGGATCTCGCGCACCATCGACAGGGGAACGGCAAACGGCTGCTGCCCCAGGCGCACCAGCAATACCGGAAGGATGGCGAGCGTCAGCGGCAGATTGATGATGAAGGTGGTGCCCTTGCCGGGTTGCGAGCGGATCTCGATCGCGCCGTTCAGCTTCTGGATGTTGGTGCGCACCACATCCATCCCCACACCACGGCCCGACACGTCGGAGACCTTTTCCGCCATCGAGAATCCGGGCAGGAAGACCAGGTTGTAGCTCTGCCGCTCGTCGAGGGTGCTGGCTTCCTCCTCGGAAATCAGGCCCTTGGCGACGGCCTTGGCACGCAGCCGCTCAGCGTCCATGCCGCGGCCATCGTCGGCGACGAGGATGACGATGTGGTCGCCCTCCTGGCGTGCCTCCAGCCGTACCTCGGATTTCGACGGTTTGCCGGCCGCCGCACGGTCGCTGGCGCTCTCCACGCCGTGATCCACTGCATTGCGGATCAGATGGATGATGGGATCGGAGAGATCCTCGATCATCGTCTTGTCGATCTCGGTTTCCTCGCCCGCCAGCACCAGTTCCACGTCCTTGCCGAGGTTGCGCGCGAGATCGCGGGCGATGCGCGGGTATTTCTGGAACAGGCGGCCGATCGGCTGCATGCGCGTCTTCATCACCGCGTTCTGCAGATCGGACACCAGCAGGTCGAGCTGGCTCACCGCCAGGTCCAGCGCATGCAGGGTCTCGGTATCGTTGCGTCCACTGAGGATGTCGCTGCGCAGCGCGTTGAGGCGGTTCTTCGTCAGTCCGATCTCGCCCGACAGGTTCAGCACCTGGTCGAGGCGCGCGGTGTCGACGCGGATGGAGTTGTCCCGCACGCGCTCCGTCTCGCGGCGGCCGACCGGCCCGGTGGCACCGGGTCGGTCGGTGGCGCGACGTCCCAGCGCCGCGTTGATGATCTTCTCGGGCGCAAGCTCGGCCTCAGCCAGCGGCGCCGCAGCTTGAACGGCCACGGGCGCCGGCGCCTGGGCGAGGGTCACTGCGTTCATCAGCAGTTGCCAGTCGGGCCCCGTCCCGGCCGGGCTCGTCTGCACGCCTGCCTGTTCGGCTCCGCTCGATCCGCCCAGCGGAACGGGCGCCGCGGGCCGCGGGGCGGCAGTGCCCTGGATGGCGCCCTGCAGGCTCGCGATCAGCGTCTGATCGGCCGCACGCGGCATGACGCCACGCTCGAGATCGCCGAACATGTCGCGTACTGCGGCCGTCGCCGCGAGGATGACGTCCATCGTCTCGGACGTGACGCACAGCTCGCCATTGCGCAGGCGGTCGAAGAGGTTCTCGGTGAGATGGCAGAGGGTGACGAGTTCGCTTGCGTTCAGGAAGCCCGCACCACCCTTGATCGTGTGGAAGCCCCGGAAGATGTCGTTGAGCAGGCTGCGGTCGTCGGGCGAGCGCTCCAGATCGACGAGCTTGTTGTCCACCCCGGACAGCAGATCGCCTGCCTCAGTCAGGAAATCCTGCAGGAGGTCTTCCATGCCGGCAAAGTCAGTCATCGGCTCACAACTCCAGGATGGCGCGACGTTCGCACGCCCGCATGCGACGGAGACCGGCAAGCCCCCGCCACGGTTCTTGTTGATCAGAATCCAAGGCTTTCGAGAAGATCGTCGACCTGTGCCTGACTGGTCACCACGTCGTCCCGGCCCTCGGCACTGACGACCGGCCCGTTCATCAGGGTCGATTGGCGCTCTTCGCGGATCTGCGGCGGTGCGGCCTCGATCAGCACCTGCAGCAGTTGCGCCTCCAGGGTCTGCGCCAGGTCGACGACACGCTTGATGACCTGCCCGGTGAGATCCTGGAAGTCCTGCGCCATCATGATCTCGAGCAGTTGCGCGTTGGTCGTGCGGCTGGCGTCGGCCACCTGTGCGACGAATGCCCGCGTGTCCGCGGCCAGGGTCTTGAACTCGTCGACCGACAGCTCGTTGGAATACAGGCGGTCCCACCGCACGCCCAGCGCCTTGGCGTCCGCGCCGATCGCGTCCTGGATCGGGCGCGCGATGTCAGTCGCGTTGAGCACCCGCGCGGCCGCCTGCTCGGTCATCTGGGCGATGTAGCCCAGCCGCTGGCGCGCATCCGGGATGGCGTCGGCCGCCTGCTGCAGGGCCTGGTCGTAACCGAGTTCGCGCAAGGTGTCGTGAAGCTTGCGGGTCATCTGGCCGATGCGATTGAACACCGCGCCGGACGAAGCATCGGCCGCGCTGGCGGGGGGTTCCGCCCCCTTGCGCTCCTGCCAGCTTTCCGCCGCAACGGCATCGAACAGGGCCTGCAACTCGTCATTGTCGCCACCGGCACGCGCTTCCGCCCGGGTCGGCTGAGCCACTTCCTGCACTTGGGCGACATCGGCCGCCACGCTGTCGAACAGCGCCTGCAATTCGTCGCTGTCTCCGGCCGTCACCGGCCCGGAGCCAACACGCGCTGGCTCCGCGCTGACTTCTGCAGCGGGGGCGGACGCTGCGGCGATGCTGTCGAACAGCGCCTGCAACTCGTCGGAATCCCCCGCGTCGTCGAACTTCGGCCTTTTGGTCATTGCCAGGCTCCTGATTGGATCGGCATTGCACGCGCCCGGCTCAGGCGGCGTTGCTCCTGCCCATTTTCTCGAAAATCTTGTCCAGCTTTTCCGCCAGCGTCGCCGCGGTGAACGGCTTCACGATATAGCCGCTGGCACCCGCCTGAGCCGCCGCGATGATGTTCTCCTTCTTGGCCTCCGCCGTGATCATCAGCACCGGCAGGTGCTTGAGCTGGGGCGTGCGCCGTATCGTCTGCAACAGCGTGAGGCCGTCCATGTTCGGCATGTTCCAGTCGGTGACGACGAAGTCGAAGGGCGCGGCATTGAGTTTCTGCAGCGCGACGACGCCGTCTTCGGCCTCATCCACGTTGGCGTAGCCGAGTTCCTTGAGAAGGTTGCGGACGATGCGCCGCATCGTCGAAAAATCATCTACGACCAGAAATCTGAGTTTGGGATCGGCCATCTTGTTCTCCGTGTTGGTGCTCGCGTCCCGCTCACGCCTGCCCGGCACGCTGCAACAGCGGCCGCAAGGTTTCCGCGAGTACGTCGGCGTCGAATTTTGCCACGTAGGCATCCACCCCGACGTGCCTGCCCATCGCCCGGTTGGCCTCGGACGACAGGGAGGAATGCATGACCACCGGCACGCCGTCGAACCGCGGATCGCTCTTGATGTTGCGCGTCAGCACGTAGCCATCCATCTCTGGCATCTCGGCGTCCACCAGGATCACGTCGATCTCGTCGGCGACGCGGCGTCCGGTGAGCGTGGCGTGCGAAGCCATGCCCTCGAGACGATTCCATGCCTCGAGGCCGTTCTGCGCATGCTTGTGGCGCACGCCGAGGCGATCGAGCACCTCAACGATCTTGCGCCGCGCCACAGCGGAATCATCGACAAAGAAGACATTCACCTCATGACCGTTGTCGACCGGCACGATGTTGCCGACCACGGCATCGCCGAACGTGTTCGCGAGGATGGTCTCGACGTCGAGGATGGACACCAGACGGCCATCGTCGAGCTGGGTGATGGCGGTGATGAAGCTGGAGGTGCCGCTGCCCAGGTTCTCCGGCGCATGCACCTTGTCCCAGTCCACGCGCACGATGCGGTCGACCCCATGCACCAGGAAGCCCAGGGTGTGCTTGCTGTACTCGGTGACCATCATCGTGCTGCCCAGCCCCCCGCCCTCGCCGAGGCCGAGCACCGTGTTGAGCGACAGCACCGGGATGACGTTGCCGCGCAGCGAGATCAGGCCCTCCATGCCGCGCGGCATGTTCGGCGTGCGCGTGATGAAGGGCGTGCAGCAGACCTCGCGCACCTTGAACACATTGATGCCGAAGCACTCCTCGGTGCCGAGCGAAAACAGCAGCAGTTCCATGCGGTTGGAACCGACCAGCCGCGTCCGGCCATCGATGGAGTCGAGCAGCGCGCTGTCGCGTACATCGGAATTCAACATGGTCCCCGCCTCAGTTCCGACCCGCATCCACTTCGCCAGTCGCCAGCAACCGGCCTATGGTCTGCGCCAACCGCTGCGGCTCGAACTTCGACACATACTCGTCCACACCGACCGAACGGCCGAGTTGCTGGTTCGACATGCCCGACAGCGAGGAATGCATGATCACCGGAACGCCATTGAAACGACTGTCCGACTTGATGTGCTTGGTCAGGATGTAGCCATCCATCTCCGGCATCTCGACATCGGTCAGCACCAGGCTCACGAAGTCCTTCACCGCGCGTCCGTGGGCCAGCGCATGCGCAGCCACCTTGCCCAGCTCGTCCCAGGCCTGCCGCCCATTCACCGCACCCACCTGTCGCACGCCCAGTGCGTCGAGTGTCCGCGAGATCTGCCGTCGCGCGACCGACGAATCGTCGGCGAAATACACGGTGTGCGCATCGGCGCCCGGCAGCCGGGCGATCTCGCGGAAGGCCAGATCGTCGTCATAGTGAGTGGTTTCCGACAGCACCCGCTCGACGTCCAGCATCATGACCAGCCGGTTGTCAGGCAGTTCGGTGACCGCCGTGACCAGCCCACCCATCTTGGCCACCAGCATGCCGGGCGGAACCCGCATCTGCGACCAGTCCAGCCGCAGGATGGTATCCACGTTCTCGACCAGGAAACCCTGGGTGTGGCCGTTGTACTCGGTGACGATCATGATGTCGCGCGCGCAGTCGCCGCCAATGCCGACGTAGCTCGCCAGATCGACCACCGGCACCAGCTCGCCGCGCAGGCTGACCATGCCCTGGACCGAAGACGGCATCTCCGGCGCCGCGGTAATGGTGGGCGTGCGCATCACCTCGCGCACCTTGAAGACGTTGATGCCGAAGGTCTCGCGCCGACCGGTGCGCGCATCCACACCGAGGGTGAACAGGAGGATCTCCAGCTTGTTGGTGCCCGCGAGCCGCGTGCGTGCGTCGATGTTCTTGAGTAGATCGGACATTTGGTGTTTCCGCCTTCGCCCCGTCGATGCGGATCACGGACGGGCACGAGGAATTTATCGGCCAGGATCGCGCGGACTTGAGCTGGCGACCGGTGGACGGCCGCAACGGATCCGCAGTATGTGGATCACATACCCGCGGAAGGCGGCGCCGGGCGCGCCTGCCCGGCAGCGCCGGACTCGGCGCGCAGCGCCTCTTCCGCACGCTTGTTGAGCACGATGATGCTGATGCGCCGGTTCACCGGATCGAGCGGATCGCTGCGATTGAGCGGCACGGTATCGGCGAGGCCGACCACCCGCACCATCTTGCCGGGCTCCAGCCCGCCGGCCACCAGCTCGCGCCGGGAGGCGTTGGCACGGTTGGCCGACAGCTCCCAGTTCGAGAAGCCGCGCTCGCCGCCGGAATACTGGCTCGAATCGGTGTGGCCGGACAGGCTGATGCGGTTCTGCACGTCATTCAGCGCGTGGCCGATCGCCCGCAGCAGGTCGCGGGTGTAGGGCCGCAGTTCGGCGCTCGCCGACTGGAACATCGGCCGGTTCTGCTCGTCGACGAGCTGGATGCGCAAGCCCTCGTTGACGATGTCGATCAGGATCTGATTCTTGAACTGGCGCAAGGTGGAACTGGCCTCGATCAGTGCCTCGATACGCCCCTGCAGATCGATCAGCTTCGCGCGCTCGCGCCGTGTCTCGCCTTCCTCGCCTCCGCCCTGCGCACTGGTTCCCGGCGCATTCTGCTGCGTGCGGCTGGGGGCCGCGTCGAGGTTCATCGCCCGCGTCGACTCCTTGTCGCCACGCCGCACCTGGCCGACCGAACGGCTCAGGTCCTCGCCGCCGCCCTTGATGATGCTGGAACTGTCGCCCGACCCCTCGCCGCCTTGCATGGCCACCTTGAGCGGGTTCTGGAAATAGTCGGCGATGCCCTGCAGGTCGCCTGCCGCCGTCGATCCGAGCAGCCACATCAGCAGGAAGAAGGCCATCATCGCGGTGACGAAGTCGGCATAGGCAATCTTCCACGCCCCGCCGTGATGCCCGCCGCCGCCCTTCTTGATGCGCTTGACGACAATCGGCTGCTGGGAGTCGTCGCTCATGCCGCGCCTCCCGCGCTCGCGCCGGCCGTCGCGGCGCGATCACCGGTCCGACCGCCGCCAGGATGCGTCTCGCCTCGCCGTGACACGGAGCTCATCGTCAACCCTTGCGGCTCTTGATTTCCTGCTCGAGTTCGGCGAACCCCGGCCGCTCCGTCGAATACAGTACCTTGCGCCCGAACTCCACGGCCACCTGCGGCGCGTAGCCATTCATGCTGGCCAGCAGCACCACTTTCACGCACTGGTAGATCTTGCCGCCCTCCTCCACCCGCTGCTCGAGCTGGCTGGCGATCGGGCCGACGAAGCCATAAGCCAGCAGGATGCCGAGGAAGGTGCCGACCAGCGCGCCGCCGATCATCTTGCCCAGCACCGCGGGGGGCTGTCCGACCGAGCCCATCACGTTCACGACCCCCATCACCGCGACGACGATACCGAAGGCAGGCACCGAGTCGGCGAGCTTGGATACCAGATGCGGTGCGGTATGCGCTTCCTGGTGATGGGTCTCGATCTCGATGTCCATGAGGTTCTCGATCTCGAAGGCGTTTAGGTTGCCGCCCACCATCATGCGCAGGTAGTCGGTCAGGAACTCGACGACGTGGTGGTCCGCGGTCACCGAGGGGTACTTGGAGAAGATCGGGCTGGAATCCGGATTCTCGATGTCATTCTCGATCGACATGAGGCCTTCCTTGCGCACCTTCGCCAGAATCTCGAACAGCATCGCCAGCAGGTCGACATAGAGTGCCTTCGTATAGGGCGAGCCCTTCAGCGCCATCGGCAGCGCGCCCACCGTCGCCTTGAGGGCCTTGGGGCCGTTGCTCGCGATGAAGCCCCCGATCATCAGGCCGAAGATGGCGAGGTATTCCATCGGCACCCACAGGGCGCCAAGGCTGCCGTGCACCGCATAGGTGCCGACCGACGCTGCCAGGATGATGACGTAGCCAATGATCAGGAACACCGTTCACTCCAACCATGGCCCCGGGAATGGGGGCCGCACCCACATAACGTCGCACGGCAGGAAAACTTGAACCCCGCGACGGAGCCGGACTTCGCAAGCAAAACGGGCTGTCCGCGGCGCGGACAGCCCGTCGGGAGCGGGCAGGAGGGAAGACTAGCCCGCGGTGAGGGCGCGCGCCTTGCGCGCGGCTGGCCTGGTCGACGTGCGGCTCGACTTGCCGGCACGCGACGGCATGTTGCACAGCCCGCACACGTAGGCGTGCGTCGGGTCGTAGGCATGCGCCACATAGCGCCCGCCGCAACTGGTGCAGGCGGCAAGCTGCAGCAGGTCCGCATCGAAGAAGCGCACCAGCGTCCAGGCACGCGTCAGGCTGAGGATCGGCTCCATGCCTTCGGCCTCGATGTGGTCGAGGTAGAGATGGTAGGCCTTGATGATCGCGTCCAGCCCGCCGACCCCGCCTCGACCACTGAAGAAGCGATGCAGCCCCATGAACAGCGAGGCATGGACGTTGGGCTGCCAGCTCATGAACCAGTCGGTGGAGAACGGCAGCATGCCCTTGGGGGGCGACGCACCGCGCACTTCCTTGTAGATCTTGAGCAGCTTCTCGCGGCTGAGGCGGGTCTCGACCTCCAGCATCTGCATGCGGGCGCCCAACTGGACCATCTCCACCGCGCGACGGATGTCGTCCGCCTCGTCGATGACGCGCTTGTTCTTCATCTTCGGCTCCTCAGGCCGCCTCTTCCGCCGCCTTGCCCGCCGCGATGATCGCGGCATGCAGGCTGGCGGTGGCGGTGTTCCGCCCCTCGCCGCTCATCAGACGGGCAAGTTCCGCGTCGTCGAAGCGGAAACAGGGCATCAGCATCTGGTTGCTGGCGAGCTTGACCAGCTTGGCGGCAGACAGGTCGCAGATCAGGTCGGCAAATTTTTCACCGATGCCCAGCCGGAAAAGTGCAGTCGGACGGTCGCTGCGCAACATCTGCTGGGCGAGCATCAGGTAGGCAAGGTTCAGCTCTCGGATCTCGGCCTGGTAATCGGGGCGGCTCATGAAATTCTGCTCCCGCTCAGGGGTAATCGCCTCGAAAGCTAAAGTAATTTCTAACTTACGGCAAGTTACAAAGTCATGGATGCGCGACACACGTCGCGCCGATGCAACATGCACGCCGCCAAAAAAGAGGGCGAAAGCGCGCTTCAGCCGCCGCCGGTCTCGCCCTGAAGTGCGCACACGCGGTTGCGACCGCGCTGCTTGGAAAGGTAAGCCCCGCGATCCGCACACTTGATCAAGGCGTCGAGGCTGCTCACGCGGCCGTCGCGCATCGCCACGCCGATGCTGACGGTCACCTTCAACTGAGGCCCGCCCGTCTCTATCGTGAGCATCTCGGCCGCGGCCCGCAGACGTTCAGCGCAGCGAACGGCGGCGTCGAGTCCGGTGTCAGGACAGATCACGAGAAATTCGTCCCCGCCCGTCCTGCAGATCACGTCCTGCGCACGCAAGACCGAACGCAGCGCATCGGCAGCCTGGCGCAACACCATGTCGCCGACATCGTGACCGTAATTGTCGTTGAGCGGCTTGAGGCCATCGAGATCGATGATCATCACCGACAGCGGGCGCAGGTTGCGCGTGACCGCAATCCATTCCTGCTGCAAGCGGTCGAGCGCGTAGCGGCGATTCGGGAAGCCGGTGAGCGCATCGGTCATCGCGACCTCCTCGAGCCGGCGGTTGCTGATTGCCAGTTCGGCGGCGAAATGCCTCAACTCCTCGCGCTCGCGCTCGAGTTCGCCCTGCAGCCCCACCATGCGCTGCGCCGCACGCAAGCGCGCGCCCAGCACCATCGGCCGGAAGGGGCGGACGATGAAATCGTCTGCCCCCGCATCGAGCGCCCTCGCGAGCAGGGCGTCATCCTCGGTCGGAATCAGCACCAGCATGTAGATGGCGCGCCCGAGCCGCGTCTCGCGCAAGGAGCGAACGACGTCTATCCCGGCGGATTCGCCCAGCCGCCAGTCGATCAGCATCATGTGCGGCTGCAGGTCGACCGCGGCCTCCACGCCCTGGCGCACACCATCGGCCTCGAACACCGACAGCCCCTGGCGCTCCAGCACCTGCCGCAGGCGCTGGCGCTCCGCCGCATCGGAGGCCAGCACGAGCACACGCAGGCGATCCGCCTGGGCGTCGGAGTCACCCTCCGCGTCAGCCGGGCTAACCTCGACTGCGGCCGCGGGCGGAAGGGAATCGACAGCCTCTGCCTGCACCTCGCTCGCGCCATGCTCGCCATAGCCCGCGAGCGTCTCGAACCGCGGCATGACGTGTGTCTCGAACTGCAGCAGCCGGCCCCATTCGATCCACTCGCTTGCGACCCGGTCGCAGGCCGCCAGGAAGTGTTCGCGCGAGACGCCAAGCCTCGCCGCAAGCCTGAGCATCGCGGGCATCAGCGCGGCATGCTCGTTCGCGTCCGCGAGGCAGATCCGGGCCACTGCGCGCGCAAGCACGAGCGACTGCACCAGCGCCTGCTCGCGGCCGTCCTCACCTTCGACTGCCGGCGCCGGCTGCTCGAACTGCCGCACCGCGCGCGAAACGATGTCGGGAAGCCCCCAGTCCGCCAGCATCGCTTCGCCAAGCGCGCAATGATCGAGAGCGAACGCCTCCTGCTCGAGATCGACCTGACGAACCCCGTGCGAGCGGCCGGCAACGGCAAGGATGCGGGAAAACTCGACCGGATAGACTGTTGCGAGGGCCAGTTCGCCGATGCGGGCAAGCAGCCCGACGCTGAAGGCCTCGTCCGCGGCGACCACGCGCACATGGCGCGCCAGCGCCTGCATCGCAAGCGCCATCAGCAGCGAGGACGACCAGTAGCGGGCGTAGTCGAAGCTCGTGCAGGCGCCCTTGCGGTAATTGGACAGCAGCGAAAACCCGAGGGCCATCGTGCGCACGGCCGGCAGGCCAAGCACCATCAGCGCTTCCTGCACCGACACGATCGCGCGACGCTCGTTCGCCATCGCGCCATTGGCGGCCTTGATAAGCCGGCCGACGAAAGCGGGGTCGCCCTTGATCACGCGCGACAGCTCCGCCATCGACACATCCTCGGACTGGGTCAGGCGGATGATCGCAAGCGCCACGCCACGCGGCGAAGGCAGTTCGCCTGTCCCCTTGAGCTGCGCGAAACGCGAGATATCGATTTTCTTGGGCATGCGACGGAGTTCACCGCGAATTGTTTGAGCTATTGGCGTGGTCACCGCGACGACTGACGCTGAAGATTGCAGGTAAACGACCCGCGGAGCCCTGCACTTTAGCGCGCAGCCCCGCACCCTGCCAGCCAGAGGCGTTCCGGGCTAAGATTATAAGTTGTTCCCTGAGCCCCTCCCCGATGAAGTTCTGTTCCAACTGCGGCGCACACGTCCACTTCCGCATTCCCGGCGGCGACTCGCTGCCGCGCCACGTCTGCGACCATTGCGGGACGATTCACTATCAGAACCCCAAGGTGGTGGTCGGTGCGCTGGCGGAATGGGAAGACCGCATTCTGCTGTGCCGGCGTGCGATCGAACCCCGCTATGGCGCCTGGACGCTGCCGGCCGGATTCATGGAGAACGAGGAAAGCACCGCGCAGGCAGCGGCGCGCGAAACCCTGGAGGAAGCCTGCGCGCGCATCGAGGTTGGCGAGATGTACACGCTCATCGATGTGCCGCACATCAGCCAGGTGCACATCATCTACCGCGCCCGCCTGCTGGACCTCGACTTCCGCGCCGGCGAGGAGTCGCTCGAAGTCGCACTGTTCGAGGAAAAGGACATCCCCTGGGCGGAAATCGCCTTCCGCACCATCGCACTCACGCTGCAGCACTACTTCGACGACCGCCGGAACGGCCGCTGGCCGTTCCACAGCCTGGTCATCGGCGCTCCGCCCGTGCCGGCGCCACGGCCCTGATCCTGCAACGCCGTCAGGGTTGAGCCCCCTTCGGGCGAAGCGGATAATTCGAACCTCATTTCCAGCCTGCGGATCATGAGCAGCTATCTATTCGTCGTTCTCGGCGCGGTTCTGGTGAACAACGTCGTCCTGGTGCGCATCCTGGGCCTGTGCCCGTTCATGGGCGTGTCGAAGAAGCTCGAGACGGCGATCGGCATGGGCGCCGCCACCACATTCGTGCTAACGGTGGCTTCGGCCAGCAGCTATCTGATCGACCACTACCTGCTGCAGCCCTTCGACCTTGCCTACCTGCGCACGCTGGCCTTCATCGTGGTGATTGCGGCCATCGTGCAACTGACCGAACTGGTGATCCAGAAGACCAGCCCGGTGCTGCACCAGGTGCTCGGCATCTATCTGCCGCTGATCACGACCAATTGCGCGGTACTCGGCGTGCCGCTGCTAAACGTCGGGCTGAAGCACGACCTGCTCGAATCCCTGCTGTTCGGTTTCGGCTCGTCGGCAGGCTTCACACTGGCGCTCGTGCTGTTCGCCGGTATCCGCGAACGGCTCGACGGTGCCGACGTACCGGCGCCGTTCAAGGGCACCGCGATCGCGATGATCACCGCCGGTTTCATGAGCCTGGCGTTCATGGGTTTTGCCGGGCTGGACCGCTTCCACTGACGAGGGCGTCCCGGCCCCGTCCGACACCTCGCACGCCGTCACCCGAAAACGACAACAAGAGCTCCGCATGCTTCCAGCCCTCATCGTCATGACCGGGATCGCCATCGTGCTTGGCGCTGCCCTGGGTTATGCCGCGATCCGCTTCAAGGTCGAGGGCGATCCGCTGGTCGAGAAGATCGACGCCATCCTGCCGCAGACCCAGTGCGGCCAATGCGGCTATCCGGGCTGCAAGCCTTATGCCGAGGCGATCGCCCAGGGCGCTGCCGAAATCAACCAGTGCCCGCCCGGCGGCGAGGAAGGCATCCGCAAGCTGGCCGACCTGCTGGGGCGCGAGTTCAAGCCGCTGTCGGAGGAGCACGGCGTCGAGAAGCCGAAGTCCGTCGCGATCATCGACGAGCAGACCTGCATCGGCTGCACGCTGTGCATCCAGGCCTGCCCGGTCGATGCCATCGTCGGCGCGGCCAAGCAGATGCACACCGTGGTCGACAAACTCTGCACCGGCTGCGAACTGTGCGTGGCACCCTGCCCGGTGGACTGCATCACGATGACGCCCATCCCCGAGACCGTGGAAAACTGGAAATGGAAATACCCCGTCGTCGAGATCAGGAGGGTGGCGTGATGCGCTCGCTCTTCCGCTTCCACGGCGGCGTCAAGCCGGCGACGAACAAGGCGGCCTCGACCACCGAGCCCATCGTGAAGGCGCCGCTGCCCGGGCGCCTCGTCGTGCCCCTGCACCAGAGCATAGGCGGGACGCCGTGTCCGCTGGTGCGCGCCGGTCAACGGGTGCTGAAGGGTGAGCTCATCGGTGCGGCGGACGGCAACGTTTCGTCCGCCGTCCACGCGCCCACCTCCGGCCTCGTCAAGGCCGTCGAGCCCGCCCTGATGGCACACCCGTCCGGCCTGACGATGCTGTCGGTGATCATCGAACCCGACGGCGAGGATCGCTGGGCCGAACTCGAGCGCCTCAACTACAGATCCACGCCGCCCGACGAACTGCGTGATTTCGTGCGGGACGCCGGCATCGTCGGGCTGGGCGGTGCGGTGTTCCCGACCCATCTCAAGATGAACCCGGGGCGCGAGAGCAGGACGCGGACCCTGGTGCTGAACGGCGCCGAATGCGAGCCCTACATCACCTGCGACGACATGCTGATGCGCGAGCGCGCCGCGGGCATCGTCAAGGGCACTGCGATCCTGCGCCACCTGCTGCAGGCCGATGAGGTGCTGATCGGCATCGAGGACAACAAGCCGGAGGCGGCGGCGGCCATGCGCGCGGCCGTCCAAGCAGAAGGCGAGTCGATGGAGGTGGTGGCGATCCCCACCCGCTACCCCGCCGGCGGCGCCAAGCAGTTGATTCGCGTGCTCACCGGCATCGAGGTGCCGCACGGCCGGCGCTCGACCGATTTCGGCGTGCAGTGCTTCAACGTCGGCACCGCCTACGCGGTGTTCGAGGCGCTCACCTGCGGCCATCCGCTGATCTCCCGCATCGTCACCGTCGCCGGCAACGTCGACCGGCCACGCAACTACGAGGTCCTCGTCGGCACGCCGATGAGCGACGTCGTGCGACTCTCCGGCCAGCGCGCCGACACCAACCGATACCTGATGGGCGGCCCGATGATGGGCATGCGCATGCCCGGCTTCGACGTGCCCGTCGTCAAGGCCACCAACTGCATCCTGGTGGCGAGCGACGCCCTCTTCCCGCCACCGCCGCCCGAGCAGGCCTGCATCCGTTGCGGCGAGTGCGCGCGCGCCTGCCCCGCAGACCTGCAGCCCTTCGAACTCTACTGGTTCAGCCGCGCGAAGAACTTCGGCAAGGCACAGGAATACCACCTGTTCGATTGCATCGAATGCGGCTGCTGCGCCTACGTCTGCCCGTCGCACATTCCGCTGGTCGATTACTACCGCTTCTCCAAGAGCGAGATCTGGGCCCGCGAGCGCGACAAGTCGGCATCCGACCAGGCGCGCGAGCGCTTCGAGTTCCGCAATTTCCGCCAGGAGCGCGAGAAGGAAGAGAAAGCCGCCAGGCTCGCCGCGAAGGCAGCCGAAACGCGCGCCAAGCTCGCAACCGAACCGGCTGTCGATTGTGCTGCGATGGCGCCCGCCGCCGATGCTGCCGAAGACCCGAAGAAAGCGCTGATCGCCGCTGCGCTGGCACGTGCCAAGGCACAGAGAGCCGCGATACAGCCGAAGAACACGGACAACCTGAGCGCTGAAACGCAGGCCGAGATCGAACAGATCGATGCCCGCCGGCGCACGACCGGCAGCGCGTCGGCCGCCCTAGCACCGGCGGAGGCCGACCCGTCGGCGCCGGACACCCAGCCCTGAGCGTCAAGATGATTCACTCCCCCTACATCCGCAAGCCGGCCAGCGTGCAGCGCGTCATGGGCACGGTGCTGGTCGCGCTGCTGCCCGGCATTGCCGCCTACGTCTGGCAGTTCGGCGCCGGCATCCTGGTGAACCTCGCGCTCGCCAGCCTGGCGGCGATCGCCATCGAGGCGCTCGTGATGCGGCTGCGCAAGCGGCCGGTGGCGCTCGCCGTCACAGACTTGTCGGCGGTCGTCACTGCCTGGCTGGTGGTGCTGAGCGTCCCGCCCATCGTGCCGTGGTGGATCACGCTGCTGGCGGTGATCATTTCCATCGGCGTGGCGAAACACCTCTACGGCGGCCTCGGCCAGAACCCGTTCAACCCGGCGATGGTGGCCTTCTGCGCGCTGATCGTGGCCTACCCGGCGCTGATGTCGCAGTGGCCTGGCGCCGGCCAGCTCGACTTCGCCGCGCAACTGGACCTCATCCTGGGTGGCGCACGCCAGCCGGACGGCATCACCGCGGCAACGGCGCTCGATGCGCTGCGCACCGGCATGCGTAGCGGTGCCAGCGTCGGCACGGTGCTTTCCGGCAGCGACGCTTTCGGCGTGGCAGGCGGCAAGGGCTGGGAATGGGTCGCGGCCGGTTACGCACTGGGCGGGCTCATCCTGCTGGGCACGCGCGTCATCACCTGGCACCTTCCCACTGCGTTCGTCGCCATGCTGTCCATCGTGTCGGGTGGGTTCTGGCTGGTCGATCCGGCGCAGCACGCGTCGCCGCTCTTCCATCTGGCAAGCGGCGGCGCGATGCTGGCAGCCTTCTTCATCGTCACCGACCCGGTGTCGGGCGCGACCACGCCGCGCGGCAAGCTGATCTTCGCCGCCGGCATCGCTCTCATCGCCTGGCTGATCCGCAGCTTCGGTGCCTATCCAGACGGCATCGCCTTCGGCGTGCTGCTGATGAACATCTGCGTGCCGCTGATCGACATGAAGACGCAGCCGCCGGTGTTCGGCCATCGCGGAGAACGCACGTGAGCGCGCGCTACTCCGCCACCCGCACCTCGCTGCGCACCGCGGCGATCATGCTCGCCTTCACCGTGGTGTTCACCGCATTGATGGCCTCGGCCTACGAAGCGACCCGCCCGAAGATCGAGGCCTCGCTGCAGGAAGCGCAGATGCGCCTGATCGACGAAGTGCTGTCGCCGGGCAGCTACGACAACGCCCTGCTCGACGATGTCGCGAACCTGCCCCCGACCTCGGCCCTGGGGCTGGACGATGGCGGACGCGTGTGGCGTGCGCGCAAGGGCGGCACCCCCGCCGCGCTCGTGCTGGAAGCCGCCGCCACCGACGGCTACGCCGGGCGCATCGGCATCGTGGTGGCGGTGGGCGCGGACGGCACGGTGTCCGGCGTGCGCGTCGTGGCGCACAAGGAGACCCCCGGCCTTGGCGACTACATCGACCCCAGGAAGGACCGCAACAAGGCTTCACCGTGGATCAGCCAGTTCGCCGGCGTGTCGTGGACCGAGGTTGCCGCCGAACGGTGGACGGTGAAGAAGGACGGCGGCGTGTTCGACTTCCACACCGGCGCCACGATCAGCGCCCGCGCCGTGTCGCGCATCGTCGGCCGCACGGTGGCGTTCGCGATGGCGAACCGCGACGCCCTCTTCTCCGCTGCCGCCGGCAGCACGCTGCAAGGAATCAAGCCATGATCAGCGCACGGCAATTCCGCGACATCGCGTACAACGGCCTGTGGAAGCAGAACACCGGCCTCGCCCAGTTGCTGGGCCTGTGCCCCATCCTCGCGGTGAGCACGAGCATGGTCAACGCCACCAGCCTCGGGCTCGCGACGGTGTTCGCGATGGCGCTGTCGAACCTGGTTGTCGCCAGCCTGCGAAACTTCATCCCGTACGAAATCCGCATCCCGGTCTTCATCCTGATCATCGCCGCGCTGGTCACGGTGATCGACCTGCTGTTCAACGCCTACCTGCACAGCCTGTACCTGGTGCTGGGCATCTTCATCCCGCTGATCGTCACCAACTGCATCGTGCTCGCGCGGGTCGAGGCCTATGCGGCCAAGAACGATCCGGTCGCTTCCACGGTTGACGGCATCATGATGGGCATGGGCCTGGTATGGGTGCTGGCGCTACTGGGCGGCGTGCGCGAACTGCTCGGCAGCGGCACGCTGCTGTCGGGCATCGACATGATCATCCCCGGCACGTCGGCGCTGAACGTGTTCGGCGACGACTATCCCGGCTTCCTGCTGGCGATCCTGCCACCCGGGGCGTTCTTCGCCCTCGGTTGCCTGATCGCCGCCTACAACGCCATCAAGGCCCGTCTGGACGCGAGCGCGCGCCGCCACCCGCCGGCCCCGGCATCGCTCGAGCAGCCCCCCGGCAGTGCCGTGGAAGGCGCCGCAGGCTGATCATGCCCAGCATGAAGCGCGAGGCCATCCGCGAGTTCTTCCGCCGCCTGCACGAAGGCAACCCCGAGCCGAAGACCGAACTCGAGTACGCCTCGCCCTACCAGTTGCTGGTGGCGGTCGTGTTGTCGGCCCAGGCCACCGACCGCAGCGTGAACCTCGCCACGCGCAAGCTATTCGCCGCTGCGCCCACGCCGGAAGCAATGGTGTCCCTGGGCGCTGACGGCGTGGCCGAACACATCAAGACCATCGGCCTGTTCCGCAACAAGGCGAAGAACACCGTGGCCCTGTCGCGCCTGCTGCTCGAGCGCCATGGCGGCGAGGTTCCGGCCAGCCGCGAGGCGCTCGAGGCACTTCCCGGCGTCGGCCGCAAGACGGCCAACGTCGTGCTGAACACCGTCTTCCGCCAGCCGGCGATGGCGGTAGACACGCACATCTTCCGGCTGGCCAACCGCACCGGCCTGGCGCCGGGCAAGGACGTCGTCGAGGTCGAGAAGGCGCTGCTGCGCCGCGTGCCCAAGGACTACCTGCTCGACGCCCACCACTGGCTGATCCTGCACGGGCGCTACGTGTGCACCGCACGCAAGCCCAGGTGCGGCGACTGCGTGGTGCGCGACCTGTGCCTTTATCGGGACAAGACCGCGTGATGTCGCGCGGACAGCCGACCACCCTGCGGGCGCATCGCGCCCGACTGCCGTAACCGACGAGAGAAACCAAGATGTTCAACCCAAGCCGCGACCAGGTGCGCAATTTCTTCATCGAGACCTGGCGCAAGTACCGCGAAAAGGACGTGCTGACGCCGATGGAATCGGTCGCCGCCAACGTGATGACCGTACACCCCGAATACCACGCGGTGCTCGAGGACCCCGAATCGGTCGATCGCGACTTCCCGCCCGAAGCCGGCCAGATCAACCCCTTCCTGCACCTGTCGCTGCACCTGGCGATCGAGGAGCAGTTGTCGATCGACCAGCCCCCGGGTATCCGCACCGCCTTCGACCTCGCCTGCCAGCGCCGCGGCGACCGCCACGACGCCATGCACGACGCGCTCGAGGCGCTCGGCGAGATGCTGTTCAACGCGCAGCGCAACGGCACGCCGCCGGACGGTGCCGCCTACATCGCCAACCTGCGGCGGCGCATCGGCGCCGAATGAGATCCTTGTTGCGCGCTTGTGACAGTTTTGTTGTATTTGCACGCAAAACAGGAACAAGTTCATTGTCCGCGCTCCGGGCGAAGGTGATGATGTGCATACCGCACTGCACCATCGTCCGCCGCCATCATGTGCCAACTGCTCGGCATGAACTGCAACAAGCCCTCGAGCCTAGAGTTCTCGCTGGAGGGCTTCGTGCGCCGCGGCGGCCAGACGGACGAGCATCGCGACGGCTGGGGTTTCGCCTGGTTCGACGACGAAGATTGCCGCGTGCTGCGCGACGACCGCCCTTCGTGCTCGTCGCCGCTTGCGGAGCAGTTGCGACGTGCCCCCGTCAAGTCTCGCAACCTCATCGTGCATATCCGCAAGGCGACGCAGGGCGCGGTCGACCTGTCGAACTGCCACCCTTTCAGCCGCACGCTGTGGGGGCGGAACTGGGTGTTCGCGCACAACGGCGACCTCAAGAACCACACCCTCGCGCTCGACGGCAGTTACACGCCGGCCGGCACCACCGACAGCGAGCATGCGTTCTGCTACCTGATGCAGGAACTGCGGCAACGTTGCGGACCGGCACGTCCGGCGCCAGCGGCCTTGCTCGCCACCCTCGCCGAGCTGTGCGAGGAGATCGCCTTTTTCGGCCCCTTCAACTTCCTGCTGTCGGACGGCAGCGGCCTGTTCGCCCACTGTTCGACGCAGTTGCACCATGTCCGCCGGGCCTATCCGTTCCGCTCGGTGCGCCTCGTCGATCACGATCTCAGCGTGGATTTCGCCCGCCGCAACCAGGTCGACGACTGCATGACGGTGATCGCGACCAAGCCGCTCACCACCGGTGAGGAGTGGGTCGCGTTCGCGCCGGGCGAGCTGAAGTACTTCTGCGACGGCACCGAGGCGCAACCGCACGCTGCGCCTGCCAAGCTTGCCGTAACGGCCTGAACCGCTTCCAAAGCTGGGCTAATCTGCAAGTGGCGGTATGATCGCCATCGGTGCTTGCGACCTGGCCGGCCGTGGTCCGCCCTCGCCTGCCGTCGCGCACTGTCCCCAGACAGACCAAGCAAGGAAGAGGAAAAGGAACATGTCCAACTGGTACGCAGACAACGCGGATTCGATCGGCCGCACGCCGCTCGTGCGCCTGAACCGGGTCATTGACGGGGCCAAGGCCACCGTGCTGGCAAAAATCGAGGGCCGCAATCCGGCGTACTCGGTGAAGTGCCGCATCGGTGCCGCGATGATCTGGGATGCCGAGAAGCGCGGCGTGCTCGGACCGGGCAAGGAACTGGTCGAGCCCACCAGCGGCAACACCGGCATCGCGCTGGCCTTCGTCGCCGCGGCGCGCGGCATTCCGCTGACGCTGACGATGCCGGAGACGATGAGCATCGAGCGCCGCAAGCTGCTGGTGGCCTATGGCGCCAAGCTGGTGCTGACCGAAGGCGCCAAGGGCATGAACGGCGCGATCGCGAAGGCCGAGGAGATCGTCGCTTCCGATCCGGGCAAATACGTGCTGTTGCAGCAGTTCAAGAATCCGGCCAACCCGGCGATCCACGAAACCACCACCGGACCGGAGATCTGGCAGGACACCGATGGCGCGGTCGACATCGTGGTGTCGGGCGTGGGCACCGGCGGCACGATCACCGGCATTTCGCGCTACATCAAGAAGACCCAAGGCAAGGCGATCTGCTCGGTCGCGGTGGAGCCTGCCGCCAGTCCGGTGATCACGCAGAAGCGCGCCGGCCAGGAGCTCAAGCCGGCGCCGCACAAGATCCAGGGCCTGGGCGCGGGCTTCATTCCGGACGTGCTGGATCTGTCGCTGATCGACCAGGTCGAGACGGTCACCAATGAGGAGGCGGTGGAATACGCTCGCCGCCTCGCGCGCGAGGAAGGCATCCTGGCAGGCATTTCCTGCGGTGCAGCCACCGCGGCGGCCGCGCGGCTGGCCCGGGATCCCGCCAACGCCGGCAAGACCATCGTCGTGATCCTGCCGGACTCGGGCGAGCGCTACCTGAGCTCCATCCTGTTCGAGGGCTACTTCGACGAGAAAGGGCTGGCGACGAGCTAGCTGGGCGCAGGTGCCCGGCTACTCGTGCCTCTAACCGCCAGCCGCGCCGGGTATTCGTTCCGTGGGCTGCGGAACTCGCTCGCTGCGCTCGCTCGGACAGTCCTCGCCCACTCCACGAACACCCGACACGGCCGGCTTGGCAGTGTCGCCTGTCCTCTTGGGTGCCGTGAAGCGGCACCAGTGCAAGGGACGCAAGGGTTCTTTCGGTCTTGATCTCCCGCCAGCCCTCGGTGCCAAGCCGGGCGTGCCGGGCATTCCCGGAAGCGGCGAGGACTGTCTGAGCCGAGCGAAGCGACGGCGAGTTCCGCAGCCGCTGGAGGGAATGCCCGGTGCGCCCGGCGGTTAGTGGCACGCCGCCATCATTACGAACAAGCCACCTTGACCCAGCGACCATGTCCGACCAACACGACGACCACTTCGCCACCCGCCTGTCCCACCTCGGCCGCCCCGGCACTCGCACGCACGGCTTCGTCAATCCGCCGCTGCATCGCGGTTCGACCGTGCTGGTGCCGTCGACCGCCGCGCGCCGCGAGGGCTGGAAGCACCGGTACGACCAGTACCTGAGCTATGGCCTGCACGGCAACCAGACCCACCACATGCTCGAGGACCTGATCGCCGACATCGAAGGCGGTACGCGCTGCCAGATCGTGTCCTCGGGCCTCGCTGCCAACTGCATCGGCCTGCTCGCCTTTCTCGCCCACGGCGATCACTGCCTGATTCCCGACAGCGTGTATGGGCCGGTGCGCAGCTTCTGCGACAGCGTGCTCGTCGGCCGCATGGCAATTGAGGTGAGCTACTACCGGCCGGAACTGACGCCTGCCGAACTCGAGCCCTTGATCCGGCAGAACACCCGCGTGCTGTATCTTGAAAGCCCGGGCTCGCACACCTTCGAACTGCAGGACGTGCCCGCCCTCGCCGCACTGGCGCGCCAGCGCGGCCTCAAGGTGCTGATGGACAACACCTGGGGGCTGCACTTCTTCCAGCCCTTCGATCACGGGGTGGACGTGTCGATCCAGGCGCTCACCAAATATGCCGGCGGCCATGCCGACGTGCTGCTGGGCAGCCTGACCACGCGCGCCGACGAGGACTGGCGCGCGGTACGGCAGACCGCGCTGCTCTACGGGCAGTACGCCAGCCCGGACGACTGCTGGCTCACCCTGCGTGGCCTGCGCACGCTCAACGTCAGGCTTCGGCACCAGATGGCCTCCGGCCTTGAAGTGGCGTGCTGGTTTGCCGCGCGGCCGGAGGTTCTGCGGGTGCTGCACCCCGCCCTGCCCGGAGCACCCGGCCACGAGCTATGGAAACGCGACTTCAGTGGCGCCTGCAGCCTGTTCGGCGTGGTCTTTCGCCCTGAATTCGCCGAGGCGCGGATCGATGCGATGATCGACGCGCTGCGCCTGTTCGGCATCGGTGCCTCCTGGGGCGGCTTCGAGAGCCTGGCGCTGCCTACCTACGGCAGCATCACGCGCACGGCCGCAGCGCCAGACCTGGGCGGCCCGGCGGTGCGGTTCCATGTCGGACTGGAGGAGCCAGCCGACCTGATCGCGGATCTCGGGCAGGCATTCGATCGCCTGCACGTGCAGTCCGCCTAGCGCTTGACGTACAGCCCCTGCTGCGTCGAGAACCAGGTGGCCAGCGCTTCCATGTCATTCTTGCCGAGGTTCGCGACCTGCGCGGCCATGATGGGATTCTTCCGGCGACCGGCCTTGTAGTCCTGCAGCGCCTGGAAGATGTAGTCGCGCTGCTGGCCGGCGAGACGCGGAAAGGCCGGGGTCGGGCTGTTTCCGTCGGCGCCGTGGCAGGCGGCACAGACCTGCGCCTTGTCGTTCGCAGGTGGTGAAGCGGACGGCGCCTGTGCGCCGGCCGAGTAATAGGCGGCCACATCGGCCATGTCCTGTTCGGACAAACCGCCCGCGATCCCCCGCATGGTGGGGTGGCTGCGCTCTCCGCTGCGATACGCGGTCAGCGCGCTGACGATGTAATCGGCATGCTGGCCGCCAAGCTTGGGCACGGGGTAGACCTCGGGATAGCTCGTCCGATAACCGGGTATGCCGTGGCAACCGATGCACATCGAAATCTTGCCTTTTGCCGCCTCGGCATTGCCCTCGGCAGCAAGCAGGGGTGGCGCAAGGGCGGACAACGCCGCCGCCAGCAGCAGATGGGATCGGTTCATTGCGTCTCGTCTCCGTTTTGGGTGGCCGTCGGATCGTACCCGGGCGGGGGTCCGTTCATTTTTTGCGTAACGCTAGTCCTATAATTGCACGGAATTAATCAGAGGAATCCCCGATGTCTGAGCTTCGCTTCGAAGGTTCGCACGAGTACGTGACCACGCCGGACCTGATGCTGGCCGTCAATGCCGCGATCCGGCTGCAGCGCCCGCTGCTGATCAAGGGCGAGCCGGGCACGGGCAAGACCATGCTCGCCGAGCAGGTCGCAGCGTCGCTCGGGCTGCCTCTGCTGCAGTGGCACATCAAGTCCACCACCAAGGCGCAGCAGGGCCTGTACGAGTACGATGCAGTGTCGCGCCTGCGCGATTCGCAACTGGGCGACGACCGTGTGCGCGACATCGGCAACTACATCGTCAAGGGCGTGCTGTGGCAGGCGTTCGAGGCCGACTGCCCGACGGTGGTGCTGATCGACGAGATCGACAAGGCCGACATCGAATTCCCCAACGACCTGCTGCGCGAGATCGACCGCATGGAATTCCATGTGTACGAGACGCGCCAGACGATACAGGCCCGCCACCGCCCCATCGTCTTCATCACCTCGAACAACGAGAAGGAACTGCCCGACGCCTTCCTGCGCCGCTGCTTCTTCCACTACATCAAATTCCCCGACCGCGACACCATGCAGCGCATCGTGGACGTGCATTTCCCCGCCATCCGCAAGGAACTGCTGAGCGAGGCGCTGGAAGTATTCTTCGGGCTGCGCGAGATCCCGGGGCTGAAGAAGAAGCCCTCCACCTCCGAACTCATCGACTGGCTGAAGCTGCTCGTGGCCGAGGATATTCCGCCCGAGGCGCTGCACTCGCCCGACCGCAAGGCCATCGTGCCGCCGCTGCATGGCGCGCTGCTGAAGAACGAGCAGGACATGCACCTGTTCGAGCGCCTGGTGTTGATGGCACGGCAGAACCGCTGACGAACGGAGCGGCGCCATGCTGAGGGTTTTCTTCGACTGGCTGTTCGGCCGTCGCCGTGCAGCGGCTGCGGCGACCGGTGCCGCCGCGCCGTCCGTACAGGGTGAAAGCGAGCCGACGGGCTTCCAGATGCTCGAACGCAGCGCCCCGCTGCGCAGCGGGACGAGCTCCTCCGCAGCGGAGGCAATCGACGCCGACGCGATCTTCCTGTGCCGCGAAGCGGTCCTCGGCCGCGACCAGCACATCGCCGGCTACCAGTTCATGCTGCAGGAAGGCACGCGCAACCGCATCCGCCACGGCAGCCGCCGCGTGCAGCACCTGTACGCCGAAGTGCTGGTGCGGAACCTCGTGCGAGCCGATATCGGCTCGCTGATCGGACGGCGCTTCGCCTTCATCGACGTCCCGGACTCCTTCCTCGGCGACCCCTGCCTGGCAGCGCTTCCGCCGCACAAGACGGTGCTGATGCTCGCCACGCACCCGGACCCCGGCGCACCCGACATCCACAGCCTGCGCGAAGCGGTCAATCGCCTGCGGGTGACGGGCGTGCGCATCGGCATCCCGGACCCGGCGGTGGTGACCGAGTTCCAGCCGCTGCTTCCGCTGGTCGACTTCGTCATGCTACGCGCGCCCGCGCTCGACGCGCGGCGCGGCCTGCAGCTTGCCTCGCAAGTGGTCGAGGCCGCACCGCAGGCCAGGCTGCTGGTGCGCGATCTGCCCGGCCGCGAGGATTTCCGCTTCTGCTACAAGCTCGGTGCCAGCCTCTTCCAGGGCCCCTTCATCACCAGCCGCGAAAGCTGGGACGACCGCGACCTCGGGCCCAGTGCCGCCCGCCTGTCACGCCTCATCGGCAAGGTCAAGGCCGATGCCGACAGCAGCGAACTGGCTGCGCTGCTGAAGGAGGACGCCGCCCTGTCGCTGCGCCTGCTGCGCTACATCAACGCCGCAGCCAACGAGCTGGCGGAGCACGTGTCGTCGCTCGAGCGGGCCATCGTCGTGATCGGCCGCGACAAGCTCTATCGCTGGCTAATCCTCCTCGTCTGCAGCATGGACACCCCGTCCGGGCGCAGTTCGGCAGCGCTGGAAAGCGCGCTGGTACGTGCGCGGATGCTCGAACTGCTGGGCCAGGACCGCTCCCGCCAGGAGCGCGAGGCGCTGTTCCTGACCGGCCTGCTGTCGCTGATCGACGTGATCCTCGAAGTGCCGATGGAAAAGGCCCTCGGCCCCCTGTCCGTGGCACCGGAAATCAACCTTGCCGTGCGCCACGGCGAAGGCCCTCATGCGCCGCTGCTCGACCTGGCCATCGCCTGCGAGCAGTTCAACGGCAGACACATCGCCGATGCCGCCGCGCGTTGCGGGGTGTCTCCCGCGATCGCGTCCGAGCGCCATCTCGAGGCGCTGTCGTGGGCGCTGGCGATCCAGGAATGAACGCGGCAGGAGGCACGCGATGCTGATCGACTTCTTCCTGCACCTGAGGGCACGCAAGCTGCCCGTGTCGACACGCGAGTTCCTGACCCTGCTCGAAGGCCTGCGGCAGCGCGTGTGCGGTCACTCGATCGACGAATTCTATTTCTTCGCGCGCGCCTGCCTGGTGAAGGACGAGAGCTTCTACGACCGCTTCGACCAGGCCTTCGGCGAATACTTCCGCGGCGTCACCGAGATCCCCGGGCTGGAAGTCGACCTGCCCGAGGAATGGCTGCGCGCGATGGCGCGCAAGCACCTGACGCCCGAGGAACGCGCACGGCTCGAGAAGCTGGGTTGGGACAAGCTGATGGAGGAATTCCGCAAGCGCCTGGCCGAGCAGAAAGGCCGCCACGCCGGCGGCAGCAAGTGGATCGGCACCGGCGGCAGCTCACCGTTCGGCAACAATGGGACGCACCCCGAAGGCATCCGCGTGGGTGGCGAGTCCGCCGGCAACCGCACGGCGGTGAAGGTGTGGGACAAGCGCGAGTTCCGCAACCTCGACGACGATGTCGAGCTCGGCACGCGCAACATCAAGGTGGCACTGCGCCGTCTGCGGCGCTTTGCGCGAGAAGGCGCGAACGAGGAGCTCGACCTCGACGGCACGATCGCTGCCACCGCGCGCAATGCCGGCTGGCTGGACCTGCTGATGCGCCCCGAACGCCACAACGCGGTCAAGGTGCTGCTGTTCCTCGACGTGGGCGGCTCGATGGACGATCACGTCAAGGTGTGCGAGGAACTGTTCTCGGCCTGCCGCAGCGAGTTCAAGCACCTCGAGTACTTCTACTTCCACAATTGCGTGTACGAGGGCGTGTGGCGCGACAATCTGCGCCGCCATCAGGAACGCATGCCGGTGCTGGACGTCATCCACAAGTACGGCCCGGACTACAAGCTGATCTTCGTCGGCGACGCGACCATGAGCCCGTACGAGATCCTGCATCAGCACGGTTCGATCGAGCACATGAACGCCGAGGCGGGCGCCACCTGGCTGCGCCGCCTGCTCGACGCCTACCCGGCTGCCGCCTGGCTCAATCCCGAGCCCGAGCGGCTATGGAGCTACCGCCAGTCGATCGGCATCATCCACCAGATCGTCGCCGGGCGCATGTTCCCGATGACGCTGGACGGCCTGGCGCGGGCGATGCAGGCGCTGTCGAAGCGGCAGTAAGGGCCGCTGCGCAAACGCCCTCGCGTCACGACGCGACGCGCGGCCGATCACGCAGCAACGCCGGACCGGCAGTGCTGCCTCATTCGGTGAAGGGCAACGGCTGCATACCGAATCCCGCATCCAAATGCTTGATCTGCCGCAGCAGCCCGTCGAGGTCGTCCTGCAGCTTGCGCAGGGAATCCTCGTCGAGCAGGCGCAAGGCTTCCGGCAGCACGCCGCGCGCCGGCGAGGGCGCGCGCGCCAGCAGCGCCTCGCCCTGGTCGGTGAGATAGAGCCGCACCACGCGCTGGTCGGCGCTCGTGCGCTCCTTGCGGATCAGTTCGGACGTTTCGAGCCGGTCGATCATGTTGGAAGCGGTCGACTGGTGCAGCGCCATGCGGTTGGCAAGTTCCCCCACGCGCAGGCCGGGGATCTCCTTCAGTTCCTGCAAGGCCCACAACTGCGCGCCCGTCACCCCGCTCTGACGCTCGATCCACTGGGAGTGACGCTGGGCGGTGCGAATCAGCACCCTGAAACGCTGCAGCACCGACAGCGGCGAGGGCTGCGCCGCGTGGCTGCCGCTCGTCGTGTACCCTTGTTGCACCTGCACCATGAAACCCGGCTCCTGCTATATTCGAACAAACAATTATTTGGAAAAAAATAACCATACCGCCTTTCACGTATGGTAGCGAATTCGCACAGCCGCAGCGGCGAGCATCGGCATATCGGTGTGAACTGATGCCGCAATGTGTTGCATTTACACGCTCGAGCCTGCTTCTTGGAACCCGAATTCCCTCCCGACCCCCACTCGCGCGGCGGCGCGCCCGCCGACGCGCGCACCGATACCTCGACCGCGACGCGGCGCTTCTGGTCATGGGCGCGCGGCACGCGCCCGCTGTGGCGTGGCGGCAGCCGTATCGTGCTGCCCTGGCTTTCTGCCGGCCGCTGGCATCGGCGCCTGCTGCTCGCCGTCGCGGCCCTTGCGGTGGGCGCCCTGTCGATCCTCTTCGCCATCGGCGCCGAGTTGGCAATCAAGGCGCACCGCGATCTGCTGCGCGACCATCCGGCATTGACGCTGTTCATCGCGCCGGCGGGATTCGCGCTCATCGCATGGTTGTCGCAGAAGCTTTTCCCCGGTACGGAAGGCAGCGGCATCCCGCAGGCGATCGCGGCAGCGCAGATCGACGATGTGCGTGTGCGGCGGGAACTCCTCTCGGTCAGGATCATCGTCGGCAAGATCCTGCTCACCCTTGGCGGCCTGCTCTCGGGTGCGGCCGTGGGGCGCGAGGGCCCCTCGGTGCAGGTGGGCGCATCGGTGATGCATCTGCTGTCGGACCGGCGCCGCCGCATCGCGTCGCCGCGCGACCTGATCGTCGCGGGCGGCGGCGCGGGCATCGCCGCGGCGTTCAACACACCACTGGGCGGCATCATGTTCGCCATCGAGGAGATGTGCCGCCACAAGGCTTTCCGTGCGAACGCCACCACGCTCACGACGGTGATCTTCGCCGGGCTGATGTCGCTTGCGGTGCTGGGCAACTACACCTATTTCGGCCGCACACCGCAGACCATCTTGTGGCCGGGCGGCATCTGGCCGGTCCTCGCCTGCGGCGTCGCCGGCGGCCTGCTCGGGGGCGGTTTCTCGCGCCTGCTGGTGGCCTCGGCGCGCGGGCTGCCGGGCAGGCTCGGTGAGGTCTCCCGCCGGCGCCCTTTCCTTTTCGCCGCCGGCTGCGGGCTGGCGACCGGCCTGATCGGGCTGGCGAGCGGCGGCCTCACCTACGGCACCGGCTACGAGGAGTCAAAGGCCGCACTCGAGGGTATCGCCTCGCTGCCGGCACTGTTCATGGTCCTCAAGCTGCTGGTGATCTGGCTCGCCTTCGTGGCCCGCATCCCGGGCGGCATCTTCGCCCCGGCGCTGGCGGTGGGTGCAGGCATGGGAACAGACGTCGCGCTGCTGCTGCCCGGCGAGCACGATTCAGCGATCCTGGTGCTCGGCATGGTGGCTTTTCTCGCCGCGATGACGCAGGCTCCCATCACTTCCTTCGTCATCGTCATGGAAATGACTGCAAATCACCAGATGTTGATCCCGCTCATGGCCACCTCGGTCGTCGCCCACGGCATCTCGCGCACGGTCGCGTCGGTACCGCTGTACGAAGCCCTCGCCTACCCGGCGCTGCGCCGCGCCGAAGACCGCGTGGCGGTGCGGAGCCGACGCTGATGAGCCGCCCGACGCCTGCCACCGACGCCGCGGGATTGCGCCTCAACTGGGAAGAAGACGGTGTCGCCCGCGCGGCACGCTGGCGCTCGGAGAGCGCGCTGCCGCCGCCACGACGCGTCGTCGTCGCCGACGACCGGCTGACCGCCGATGCGGCTTACCGGCTGGCCTGCGAGGGCACCGCAATGCTGTGGCGCGGCGATTACCACAACGCCCGCCAGTTGCTGCAGGCCATGGCACGGCGCATCGCGCGCGGGCCACGCAAGGCGAAACCGGACAAGGGCACCGCGACTACCGCGGCCGACACCTTCCACCTGCATCGCCAGGCGCAGGCTCAACGCGCGCGCATCCTGGGCATGCTGCTGATCCCCTTCGACGCCGATTTCGGCATTCCCCTGCGACGCGCGCCCGATGCCCGGGCAGCCTGCCGGCAGGCGTGGACGGCCGACGGCGAGCCATCCGTCGCTTCGCTACGCGAGCTGCTCGGCCTCATCGGCGCCTGGGAATGGCATCGCAAGGGCGTCGAGGTGCCGGCGCTCGGCGACCGCATCCATCCGTGCTATGGCGTGTTTTCGCCGGTACGCGGAGAATACGTCGACCTGGTCGCGAAGGCGCCGCTGCCGTCACCGGCGCTGGCCTTCGACATCGGTACCGGCAGCGGCGTGCTGGCCGCCGTGCTGGCGCGCCGCGGCATCACGCATGTCGTGGCCACCGATCAGGATGAGCGCGCACTCGTTTGCGCCGCCGACAATCTCGCCCGCCTGGGCCTGGCGGACCAGGTGCACGTCGTGCGCGCCGACCTCTTCCCTGACGGCCGCGCGCCGCTGGTGGTGTGCAATCCGCCCTGGCTGCCGGCGCGTCCGACCTCGCCGGTGGAACACGCCGTGTATGACCCTGAAAGCCGGATGCTGCGCGGCTTTCTCGCGGGACTCGCGCAACATCTCACGCCCGGCGGCGAAGGCTGGCTGCTCCTGTCCGATCTCGCCGAACATCTGGGCCTGCGCAGCCGTGCCGAGTTGCTGGAATGGATGGCCGACGCCGGCCTGCGCGTGGTCGACCGGCTGGATGCGCGCCCCCTCCATCCGCGCGCCAGCGATGCGGCCGACCCGCTGCATGCGGCGCGCTCGGCCGAAGTCACCTCGCTGTGGCGGCTGGCCGCGAGCTGACATCACCGCAAGCCCCGACACCGGGCGCGCAAGGGCGCGGATGCGAAAAAAGTCCGCCGCGCCCCCGCATTTCACGCCGGTCGCACACCCTCTGCGTGCCCGGTCGAGCGATAATGTCAAACTGCAAAAGATTTGGACGCTAATGCGATGAAGCGTGTTGATGATTTCCGCCTGCGGCTCGGCAACAAGGAACTGGTGCCGATCATGGTAGGCGGCATGGGGGTGGACATCTCGACCGCCGAACTGTCACTCGAGGCTGCCCGCCTCGGCGGCATCGGCCACATCTCGGATGCGATGCTGCCGACCGTATCCGACCGTCGTTACAACACCAAGTACGTCAAGAACAAGCTCAGGCAATACAAGTTCAACGTCGAAAACCCCGACAAGTCGGTGGTCCAGTTCGACCTCGGCCTGGTGGCCGAGGCCACTGCGACGCACGTGCGGCGCACCATGGAAGCCAAGCGCGGCGACGGCCTGATCTTCATCAACTGCATGGAGAAGCTGACGATGAACAGCCCGAAGGAGACCCTTCGGGCGCGCATGCGCGCGGCGATGGACAACGGCATCGACGGCATCACGCTGGCGGCGGGCCTGCACCTGGGCTCGTTCGCGCTGCTGGAGGATCACCCGCGCTTCCGCGACGTCAAGCTGGGCATCATCGTGTCCTCGCTGCGTGCGCTGCAGCTCTTCCTCAAGAAGAACGGCCGTACCGGACGGCAGCCCGACTACGTGGTGGTCGAAGGGCCCCTAGCCGGCGGCCACCTCGGTTTCGGCTTGGACTGGGCGCAGTACGACCTCGCCACCATCGTCGCCGAGATCCGCGACTGGCTGAAGGCCGAGCAGCTCGACATCCCGCTGATCCCCGCCGGCGGCATCTTCACCGGTACCGACGCGGTGAACTTCCTCGAACAGGGCGCGTCTGCCGTGCAGGTGGCGACGCGCTTCACCGTCACCCGCGAATGCGGCCTGCCGGACGACGTCAAGCAGCATTACTTTAAGGCCAGCGAGGATGAGATCGAAGTGAACCAGATCTCGCCCACCGGCTACCCGATGCGCATGCTCAAGAGCAGCCCGGCGATCGGCAGCGGCATCCGCCCGAACTGCGAGGCCTACGGTTACCTGCTCGACTCCAAGGGCAACTGCCAGTACATCGAGGCCTACAACCGCGAAGTGGCCGCGCACCCGGACGCGAAGAAGGTCAAGGTGTGGGACAAGACCTGCCTGTGCACCCACATGCGCAATTTCGATTGCTGGACCTGCGGCCACTACACCTACCGCCTGAAGGACACCTCGCGCCTGCTCGAGGACGGCATGTACCAGGTGCTGAGCGCCGAGCACGTGTTCCACGACTACCAGTTCAGCACCGACGGCCGCATCGCGCTGCCGGAGTAAGCCGGCCGCATGAAGGCTGCAGCGACACCGAGCCCGGGGTATCCGCGGTGATGCCGCCGGGCATGCGCCGCCGCAGCACGATCGTGGCCATCGTGGCGGCCGCCACCCTGTCTGCCGGATGCCGCGACAGCGACAGGACGGCGCCCGCGGCTGCGCCCTCCAGCGCCGCCGCGGGCGCATCGACGCCCACCAGCCGGCCGGCACTCACCGTCGCCATTGCCACGCCCGACACGCGCCGCTGGCCGCGTCTCGTCGCCGCCACCGGCGACATCGCCGCCTGGCAGGAAGTCGTCATCAGTGCCGAGATCAGCAATCTCCGTCTCACCGCAGTCCACGCGGACGTGGGCGACAGGGTCCGCAAGGGGCAGTTGCTGGCCAGCATCGCCGACGACACCGTCGTCGCCGCGCTCGCGCAATCGACCGCTGCCGTCGCCGAGGCAGACGCTTCGTTGCAGGAGGCACGGTCCAATGCCGAGCGTGCGCGCCAGTTGAGCGGCAGTGGCGCGATGAGCGCGCAGCAGGTTCGCCAGTACCTGAGCGCGGAGCAGACGGCGGCCGCCCGCCTGCAGTCGGCGCGCGCCCGCGTGCAGGCCGACCGCGTGCGGCTGGGGCAGACCCGGGTGCTCGCGCCCGATGACGGGATCGTCTCGGCGCGCACCGCCGGAGTGGGCGCGCTGGCGCAATCGGGCCAGCCCCTGTTCCGCTTGATCCGCGGCGGCCGGCTCGAATGGCGTGCCGAAGTCCCGGAAGCCGCGCTCGGCCGCATCGCGCCTGGCTCGCGCGCAACGCTCACCGCACCCGACGGCAGCCTGGTGGCCGGGAAGGTGCGCACCGTCGCGCCTACCGTCGATCCGGGCACGCGCAACGGCATCGTCTATGTCGACCTGCCGCTCGGCACCGCCAGCACGCCCGTGCGCGCCGGCATGTTCGCCCGCGGTGCGTTCGAGCTTGGCGAGGACGCAGCGCTGACCCTGCCGCAAGCGGCCGTGCTGCTCAGCGACGGCTTCGCCTACGTGTTCCGCCTGGAACGCGCCCGCGAGGACGGCGCGGCGCACGTGACGCAGACCAAGGTGAAGGCGGGCCGCCGCATCGGCGACCGCATCGAGATCGTCGATGGTCTCGCGGCCGATGCCCTCGTCGTGGCCCGGGGCGTGGGCTTCCTGGCCGACGGCGACGCGGTGCGCGTCGGCACCACGCCGCCGGCTGCCGGGGCAGCGACGCAATGAACGTGTCCGCATGGTCGATCCGGAACCCGATTCCGGCGATCCTGCTCTTCCTGCTGCTCACCGTGCTCGGTCTGATCGGCTTTCGCACGATGAAGATCCAGCAGTTTCCCGACATCGACCTGCCCACGGTGGTCGTCACCGCCGCCCTGCCTGGCGCCGCACCGGCGCAGCTCGAGACCGAGGTCGCGCGCAAGCTGGAAAATTCCATCGCCACCATCCAGGGCGTCAAGCACATCTACACCAAGGTGCAGGACGGGCTCGCCACCGTCACCACCGAGTTCCGCCTCGAGAAGCCGACGCAGGAGGCGGTGGACGACACGCGTGACGCGGTGGCACGCATCCGCTCCGACCTGCCGGGCGAGCTGCGCGACCCCGTCATCTCGCGCATGAACGTGTCCGGCTCGCCCATCCTCACGTACACCGTCGCCTCCGATCGCATGGACGACGAAGCGCTGTCCTGGTTCGTGGACAACACGGTCACCAAGCGCATGCTCAGCGTGGCCGGGGTCGGCGCAGTGTCGCGTGTCGGCGGCGTGAGCCGCGAGCTGCGGGTGGAACTGGACCCGCGGCGCCTGCTGGCGCTGAAGGCGAGCGCCGCCGACATCTCGCGCCAGTTGCGCCGCATCCAGCAGGAAGCGGCAGGCGGCCGCGCCGACATCGGCGGCATCGAGCAGTCGGTGCGCACGATTGCCACGGTGCGCTCGGCCGCCGAGCTGGCGGCGATGGAAATCGCCCTGCCCGATGGGCGCCGCGTGCGCCTGGACCAGCTCGCGACCGTCAGCGACACGGTGGCCGAGATCCGCACGGCGGCGCTGCTCGACGGCCGCCCGGTGGTCGGCTTCGAGATCACCCGCAGCCGCGGCGCAGGCGAAGTCGAGGTGGCCGACGGCGTACGCGCCGCGCTCGCCCGCCTGCAGGCCGAGCATCCGGACATCGCCATCACCCAGGCCTTCAACTTCGTCGATCCGGTGCGCGAGAACTTCGACGGCTCGATGTCACTGCTGCTCGAAGGCGCGATCCTGGCGGTGATCGTGGTCTGGCTGTTCCTGCGCGACTGGCGTGCCACCGTCGTTTCCGCAACCGCGCTGCCACTGTCGGTGCTGCCGGCCTTCGCCGCGATGTGGCTGATGGGCTTCTCGCTGAACGTGGTGACCCTGCTGAGTTTGTCGCTGGTGGTGGGCATCCTGGTCGACGACGCCATCGTCGAGATCGAAAACATCATGCGCCACCTTCGCATGGGCAAGACGCCCTTCGACGCGGCGATGGAGGCCGCCGACGAGATCGGTCTCGCGGTGATCGCCACCACCTTCACGCTGATCGCGGTGTTCCTCCCGACCGCCTTCATGAGCGGGGTGGCCGGCAAGTTCTTCGTGCAGTTCGGGTGGACGGCGGCGATCGCGGTGTTCTTCTCGCTGATCGTGGCGCGGCTGCTGACGCCGATGATGGCGGCCTACCTGCTCAAGCCGCCGCGCGGCGAGCATCACGAACCCGGCTGGCTCGGCCTTTACCTCGGCTGGGTCGCGGCCTGCCTGCGCCATCGCACGCTCACCATGCTCGCCGCAGCGGTGTTCTTCTTCGGCTCCTTCGCGCTCGTGCCGCTGCTGCCGACCGGCTTCATCCCGCCGGACGACCTGTCCCAGACCCAGGTGCATCTGTCGCTGCCGCCCGGCGCCACGCTGGACGAGAGCCTGACCATCGCCGAGCAGGCGCGCGCCATCGTGCAGCGCAACCCGCACGTCCGGCTGGTGTACACGGCGGTCGGCGGCGGCGCTGCCGGCTCCGATCCCTTCGTGCCGCGCGGCGCAGCCGAAGTGCGCAAGGCTACACTGACGATCAACCTCACGCCGCGGCGCGAGCGCGGCGGCGTGCGCAAGCAGGACGTGGAGAACGCGTTGCGCTCTGCGCTGGCCGACCTGCCCGGCGTACGGGTGAAGGTCGGCCTGGGCGGCTCCAACGAGAAATACGTGCTGGTGCTGGCAAGCGAGGACGGCGACGCCCTCGCCGCGCACGCACGCCTCGTCGAACGCGAGCTGCGCACGCTGCCGGGAATCGGCAACGTCACCACCACCGCCAGCCTGGTTCGGCCGGAGGTCGTCGTTCGCCCCGATTTCGCCCGCGCCGCCGACCTCGGCGTGACTTCCGCCGCAATCGGCGACACGCTGCGCATCGCCACCTCCGGCGACTACGAGCAGGGTCTGCCCAAATTCAATCTGTCGCAGCGTCAGGTGCCCATCGTCGTCAAGCTGCCGCCCGACGCACGCCGCGACCTCCCGCTGCTCGGCCAGCTCAGCGTGCCTGGCAGGAACGGGCCGGTCACGCTGGCCAGCGTCGCCGACATCGCCATCGACAGCGGTCCGGTAGAAATCGACCGCTACGACCGCCTGCGCAATGTCAATTTCGAGATCGAGCTCAACCAGCAGCCACTGGGCGAGGTCGAGAAGCAGGCGCTGGCCCTGCCCAGCATGCGCAACCTGCCGCCCGGCGTGATCCACACCACCGTGGGCGACGCCGAAGCGATGAACGAGCTCTTCGCCAGCTTCGGCATCGCCATGCTCACCGGCGTGCTGTGCATCTACATCGTGCTGGTGCTGCTGTTCCACGATTTCGTGCAGCCGGTCACCATCCTCGCGGCCCTGGTGCTGTCGGTGCCGGGCGCGTTCCTGGCGCTGTTCGTGACGCACTCGGCGCTGTCCATGCCGTCGATGATCGGCCTCATCATGCTGATGGGCATCGCCACGAAGAACTCCATCCTGCTCATCGACTACGTCGTGCTCGCGCGCCGTGAACATGGGCTTGGCCGCATCGAAGCGCTGCTCGACGCCTGTCGCAAGCGCGCCCGCCCCATCGTGATGACCACCGTGGCGATGGGCGCCGGCATGATGCCGATCGCGCTGGGCCTGGGCACCGACCCGAGCTTCCGCGCGCCGATGGCGATCGTCGTGATCGGTGGCCTGATCACCTCCACCTTCCTCAGCCTGCTGGTCATTCCGGTCGTATTCACCTACGTGGACGATGCCATCGGCAAGGTGGACAGCCTGCGGCGCGGACGGCGCACAAGGGAAAACGACAATCACGCGCGCCTGGCCTGACGCGACTACAATCCCGCTCACGCGCACGAACATGCATGCCGGCTGACGCATGAAAGACGAACTCACCGACGGCCCTTCACTCTCGCTGATCCTCGACGAGGCGGCGCGTTCGCTCGTCGCGAGTCTCGAGCATGACTCGCGCTTTCCCAGCATCAATCCCGGCTGGCTGCGCAATCGCATCGCAGCGGCGGGTCACGAGGCGCTGCGCATCCGGCCGGACGCCATTCGTGGCCTGATCGCGCAGTACAACGCCGGACGCAGCGTCGCGCCCTCGGTCATTGCCGATGTCGTGGATGGCAGCGTGGAGATCCTCGTCTCCGCCGACGGCCTTTCCGCCACCATGAGCATCTTCCCGCCGCGCGGCGGCAATCCCGTCACTCGCGCGATGCTGCTCGAAGCGCTAGAGGCCGCGGGGGTCGTCGAAGGCATCCTGGTGGCGGAGATCAATCGCGCGATCAGCACCGGCGAGGCCCGCGAACTGGTCATCGCGCGCGGCCGCGAACCGGTCGCCGGGGAGGACGGCAGGCTCGAATGCCTGCTGCCGGACACGCGCGACCGCGTCCCCAGCATCCGCCCGACGGGTCGCACCGATTATCGCGACCTCGGCGACATCATGGTGGTGCATGCGGGGGATGCGCTGATGCGCCGGCATCCGCCCACGCCCGGCAGCGAAGGACTGAGCGTGCAGGGCCGCCCCATCGCACCGCGCGCCGGAAAGGCGGTGCGCTTTGCCGCGGGCTTGCGCGGCACGGCGATTTCGCCCGACGACCCCGACCTGCTGATCGCCGCCTCCGATGGCCAGCCGGTGCGCGTGCCTGGCGGCATGGTCGTCGAGCCCATCCTGACGCTGAAGGCGGTCGACATGGCCACCGGCAACATCAACTTCGATGGCAACGTCAAGGTGCTCGGCGACGTGACCGCCGGCATGACCGTGCGCGCGACCGGCGACATCGAGATCGGCGGCGTGGTCGAGCCGGCAACGCTCGACGCCGGCGGCAGCATCGTCGTGAAGGGCGGCGTGCTGGGCGGGCTCGGTGGCAAGACGGCCGGCAAGGACGCCGGCGCTTACGGAGTCCGCTGCGGGGGCAGTTTCTCCGCCACCTATGCGCAGCAGGCGCGGATCGACGCCGGGGACTCGATCTTCATCGACGACGTGGCGATGCAGTGCGACCTCAGCGCGGCAAACCACATCCGCGTCGGCAACCATCGCCGCGGGCACGTCATCGGCGGGACCGCGCGCGCCTCGCTGTCCATCCACGCACGGGTGATCGGCAGTTCCAGCCGCACCCGCACCGAGCTCACGGTCGGCACCAGTCCGGCGCTGGCCGGGGCGATGCTGCAAAAGACCGAGGCAAGGGAACAGAAGCAAAACCAGTTGCTCGAGGTCGGCAAGCTGCTGACGCTGGCCGATCGCAACCCCGGGCGCGTGCCGCAGGACGTGGTTGCGCGCGCCGAGCAGACGGCCGCCACGCTGACCGCCGAGATCGAAACCTTGCGCGGTGAAGAGGCCGACCTGCGCCAGCTCATCGCGCTCACCCAGCAGGCGCGGGTCGAGGTGGAACGCGAAATGCACGAAGGCGTGACGATCACCCTCGGCGAGCACAGGCTGCGCATTCCGCACGAACTCGGCGCCTGCGCCGTGCGGCTGGCCGATCAGGGGCTGGGCATCTTTCCGCTTTCCTAGGCGCGGGTACGCAAGCCCGGCGTGCCGGGCCGCATCGCGACATGCGCGAGCCCGAGGGGCGGCGCGGCACGGTAAACTGTCGCCTCTTGCCGTCCCGAAGGCATGCCCTCGAACATCGCGGACCGGTCCCCGCCACGTCAGTGGCGCCTACCGGCCACGCCTCACCTGGAGCTCCGCCATGAGCCTGCTGTCCCAACTGAAGAAAGACGCCCTGCTCGCGCGCAAGTCGGCTTCCGCCGTGCGCGCCACCCTGCTCACCACGCTCATCGCCGAGGCCGAGATGGTCGGCAAGAACGCCGGCAATCGCGAGAGCAGCGACGAGGAGGTGCAGGGCACGATCCGCAAGTTCCTGAAGAACAACCAGGAGGCGCTGGCGGTGATCAAGGACGTGGAGCGTCGCGCCGTGCTGGAGGAAGAATCGACCATTCTCACCGGCTACCTGCCGCCGATGGCGACGGAGGCCGACGTCCGGGCGCTGATCGCCGACACCGTCGCCGAGCTCGCCGACCGCAGCCCGAAATCGATGGGCGCGGTGATGGCTGCACTCAAGGCGAAGTTCGGCAGCGGCTTCGATGCGCGGCAGGCCAATGCCTGGGTGCGCGAGGCACTCAACGGCTGAAAGCTCCTGATCGGCCCGCGCAGGCCTGCTGCGCGCTCCCGGATGACCGCCGACCCGCACAACCTCAATGCACAACGAATCCGCCCGCCCGCTCGCCACCGTCCTGCTGTTTGCCGCGCTCATCGTCTGCATCTCGATGGGCATCCGCCACACCATGGGGCTCTTTCTTGCGCCGATGACGCAGGAGCACCAGTGGAACCGGGAGATCTTCTCGCTTGCGATCGCCGTGCAGAACCTCGCCTGGGGCGCCTGCCAGCCTTTCGCCGGCTTGCTGGCGGACCGCTTCGGCGCACGCCGGGTGCTGTGGGCCGGTGCGGCGCTGTACGCACTGGGGCTGGCGGGCATGGCGTGGTCGGCCACCGGTACCGGCCTGGCGGCGAGTGCGGGCCTGCTGATCGGCATGGCGCAGAGCGGCACCACCTACAGCGTGGTGTTCGCCGCCATGGGACGCCTCGTGCCGCAGGCGCGGCTGAGCTGGGCGATGGGTCTGGTGGGCGCGGCGGGATCCTTCGGCCAGTTCCTGATGGTGCCGGTCGCCGCCGGCCTGATCGATGGCATGGGGTGGTTCGGCACGCTGCTGGTCTTCGCGCTGGCGGCGCTGCTGATGCTGCCGCTGGGCGCCTCCCTCACCCGCGGGCTGACGCCTGCGGCGGCCCATGCCGGCCAGTCGGCAAAGGCCGCATTGCGCGAGGCGACGGGCGACCGCTCCTTCAAGCTGCTGGCCCTGGGATTCTTCGTGTGCGGCTTTCAGGTCGTGTTCATCGGCGTGCATCTGCCCGCCTACCTGCTCGACAAGGGCATGTCGGCCAACGTCGGCATGACGGCGCTGGCACTGATCGGCCTTTTCAACATCGCCGGCACCTACGGCTACGGCCATCTCGGCAGCCGCTTCCCCAAGCGCCTGCTGCTGGCGTCGATCTACTTCCTGCGCAGCGTCGGCGTCACGCTCTTCCTGCTGGCGCCCCTCACACCGCTGACGGTTTATCTGTTCGCCGCCTTCATCGGCCTGTTGTGGCTGTCCACCGTGCCGCTCACCAACGCGATCGTCGGCCACATCTTCGGCATGCGCTACTTCGGCATGCTGTCCGGCTTCGTCTTCTTCAGCCACCAGGTCGGCAGCTTCCTCGGCGTGTGGCTGGGCGGCAAGCTGTTCGACGCCACCGGCTCCTATGACCTGGTGTGGGGGATCGTCGTTGCGCTGGGCGTCATCGCGGCGATCGCGCATCTTCCGATCGACGAGCGGAGCCTGATCCAGCGCGCGTCGCCCGAGGCCGCTCGATGAGGTGCCGAGGGTGCCGCGGCGCGAACGCGGAAGGATGTCGGGCCCGCGCCACCTGCCCCGCCCATGCTGCGCTCAGGCGGACACGCGGTCACTGGCCTGCTCACCCTCGGTGAAGAAGCGGTAGCCATTGCGGCCGGCCTGCTTGGCGTCGTACATCGCGATGTCCGCGCAGCGCAGCAGGGTTTCGGGGTCGGTCGCGTGATCGGGGAAGATGGCGATGCCGACACTGGTACCGACGAGGATCTCGCGCCCGTCGATCGTGAACGGGCTGCCCAGCGCCGCAACGATCTTCGCTGCGACACGGGCGGCCGGCTCGGGCGTATCGATCCCTTCGAGGATCACGACGAATTCGTCGCCATGCACCCTTGCCAGCGTGTCGCCCTCGCGCACCGTGAGCTTCAGCCGCTCGGCGACGGCCTGCAGCAGCCGGTCGCCCACCGCATGGCCAAAGCTGTCGTTGACCGGCTTGAACCTGTCGAGATCGAGGAACAGGAGCGCCACGCGCGCGCGCGCGCGGGGGGCCTGGCGCAGGGCGTGTCCGAGGCGGTCCTGCATCAGGATGCGGTTCGGCAGGCCGGTCAGTTCATCGTGATAGGCCAGACTGCGGATCTGGCTCTCGGCTTCCTTGCGCGCAGAAATGTCGACGAAGAGGCCGCTGTAATTGGTCACGCGGTCGTCCTCGCCACGCACACAGGCCAGGGACAGCCAGGCATCGAAGGAGGTGCCATCGGCGCGCTTGAGGGGCAGTTCCCCCTGCCACTGCCCGCGCTCGTCCGCCTGACGCCAGATCTCCCTGCACTCCGGATCGTCCGGCTGGCCGATGGCAAGGCCGCAGAAGCGACTGCCTCGCAGCTCGGCGGCGGAGAGCCCGAGCATGCGGCAACCGGCCGGGTTGAGCTCGATGATCCGGCGATCGGCGTCGAGGATGACGATTCCCTCGCCGCTCGTGCTGAAGACGCTCGCCGCGAGAACCAGGCGCTGGGACTGCTGCGCGATGCGGTGCGACAACGGCCGCACCGCGGCGAGCATCAGCGCACCGCTGGCCACCATCAGCAGGATGATGGCGGCAATCGGCCAGTACAGCTCGCGACTGGCTCCTGCATACAACACCGCCGGCTCCATCGTCACCACGAGCTGCCATTCCGCCGACTTTGCCATCGCCGCAACGAACATCAGCCGCCCCCCGCTCCCGGGGACGGGCGTCACGTCCTGCGGTGGGTCGCGCATTCCGCGCAGGGCGGCATGCACCGGATCGTCGTCGCCCGCGGCGACGAACCCGCCGCCGCTCGCGGCAAGCCGCACCAGTCTCCGGTCCGCCGGATGATAGAGATACACCTGCGCACCATATGCAAATGGAGTTGCATTCCATGCGGCAAGGCTGTCGCGCAATGATGACAGATCGAAGGCGACGACATCGGTGCCAACGCGCACCCCTTCGCGCGTCACGATCGCGGTCGACACGATGACCACATCGTTCCCGAGCAGTCTGAACGGACCATGCACTTCCTGCGGTCGCAGGCCGGTGGCCGGAATGCGCCAGAACGTCTCCGGAATGGTCTTGCCGATGGCCACCGCGGGCAGCCCCTCGCGGTCGAGTCGCAGCAGGCCGATCACTTGCGGCGACTGCTCGAGGGCGTCCTGCAGCCGGGGAATGCTGAACGCTTCCAGCTCGCTGCGCGAGATCCGCCCTTCGTTGTAGTGCGCGAGGGCATCGCGAATCTGCGATCGGCTGGTGAGCTGCGCGGCGATGCTGGCAAAGCTGGCAAGCAACTGGCCGGCCGCTCGAGCCTGGTTCTGCACCTGATGACCAGCCGCCATGTCGAGGTTGCGCCGCAACTGGCCATGCATGGGAATCAGCGTGGCGACCCCCACCAGGACCGCCGTCAGGACGATGCCGATGAATTCGAACAGCCGTATGCGACGCTGCAGCCGCGACAGGGCTTCGCGACTGTCGATCACGGAGTCCGGGTGGAGCGGGGAATATGCCATGAACCATTTTCGCACAGCCGTCCCGCAGCGGCATGCGAAGCCCCGGGCTGCGTACCGGAAATGGGCATGCACCATGGTCGTTGTTGCCGAATCAGCAACGATGAGTTGCAGGCAGGTGGCTATTTCACCTCGAGCCGGCCGGGTAGAGTTCATCCATCACGTATCGCCTCCCTGGAGCGACAACCATGAAACACTCCATTCGCCACGCCATCGCCATCGCCGCCCTGCTCGGCGCCACCGTCCCCACTGCGGCGCAGGCCGTCGAGTACAACCAGGTTCAGCCCGACAAGAGCCGCGTCACTTTCGCCTACAAGCAGATGAACGTCGCCATGGACGGCGCGTTCAAGAAGTTCAGCGGACAGTTGAGCTTCGACCCCGCGCAACCGACCAAGGCGAAGGCGACGATCGAGGTCGACCTCGCCAGCATCGACACCGGCTCGTCGGAATCCGACGGCGAGGTCGCCGGCAAGGCCTGGTTCAACACCCCGGCCTTTCCCACCGCCCGCTTCGAGTCGGCCACTGTCAAGGCGCTCGGCGGCAACCGCTTCGAGGTGGCTGGCAAGCTGACGATCAAGGGCAAGAGCCGGGACGTCGTCGTTCCCGCCACGTTCTCCACACAGGGCAACAGCGGCGTGTTCGACGGCAGCCTCACCATCCGCCGTGGTGATTTCTCGGTGGGCGAAGGCGCCTGGGCAGCCTTCGACGTCGTCGCCAACGACGTGCAGATCAAGTTTCACATCGCCGCCAGCGCCAAGTAGGTCGCGCCGCGCGCATCCAACCACCCCTCATGCCCCTAGCCGGACGTCCTGACTCGGCATTCCAGTCCCATCAAGGAGTAACACATGCAGCCCATCGCCAAACTTTCCGCCGCCCTCGCCCTCTCCGCAGCCGCCGCAACCGCAATGGCCGCTCCGGAAACCTACGTCGTCGATAGCACGCACACCTTCCCGCGCTTTTCCTACAGCCACTTCGGCATGTCGACGCAGTTGAGCCGCTTCGACAAGACCACCGGCACCGTGGTGCTGGACAAGGCGGCGAAGACCGGTGCGGTGGACGTCGTCATCGACATGAAGTCGGTCAGCACGGGCTACACCACTTTCAACGAGCACATCCAGGGCGAGGACTTCCT